>NZ_JBEXMD010000003.1:0-377407 GCF_040610315.1 Amycolatopsis sp. NPDC004169 | reverse complement strand
GGTGCCCGAGCGTGCCCGCACTTCCCGCCCCCACACCCCCCCCCCCGCCGGCACCCCCCCCGCCAACTTGCCCCCCCGTGCCCCGGGCACGCGGGGGCCCGGGCCCCGCCGGTCAGAACCAGCCGCAGTTGACCGGCGCGGGGAGACCGGCGAACCGGCCTTCGAGCCAGGCGAACGCCTCCGGGAACGCCCGCACCGCGGCGAGCACGTGCGTCGGGATCAGCGTCGTGCTGAACTGCACCTTCACGCCCTTGCCGCACCACGTCCGGCCCAGGTCGCGGTCCTGCGCGTAGGGCACGATGTCGTCGAGCGCGCTGTGCACGATCAGCACCGGCGCCGTCGGCTTCAGCGACCCGATCCGCTGCTCGGCCACCCGCGACGCGTACGGCTCCTCGCCGAGGAACCCGGTCACCGGCCGCCCGTCGGCGGTCAGCGTCTCCGAGTGCGTGAACGCGTGCGCGGCGACCGCCTCCACCGTGCACTCCGTCCGGACCTGCTCGAACAGCTGCTTTCCGCGGGCGTTGAGCAGGCCCGGGATGTTCAGCTCCGGGTAGGCGTAGTTCATGCTCACCATCGCGAACGCCAGGAACCCGAACGCGTAGTGCCCGTCGAGGTTCTTGGCCACTTCGGCGAGGTTCGCCGGCACCGCGCCCGCGTACGCACCCTTCAGGTCGAGTTCGGGTGCGTAGCTCGGCTGCAGCTCCGCCGCCGCGGCCGAGGCGCCGCCGCCCTGGGAGTAGCCCGCGATCGCGACCGGGCCGTCGTCCGGGAGGCCCGCCTCCGGCAGCCGCTGCGCCGCGCGGATGGCGTCGAGCACCGCGTGGCCCTCCGACGCCCGGTTGACGTACGTGTGGTCCCCGGGCGTGCCGAGCCCCTCGTAGTCGGTGACGACGACGCCGTAACCCCTGGTCAGCAGCCCGGCGATGAACGGGCCCTCGTACTCGAACCCGGCAGCAAGCGCTTTCGAGGGCGCGCAGTCGTCGCCCTCGCCCTGGGTGCCGACGGCGTAGGAGACGATCGGGCGGACCCCGGCGCCGTGCCACGCCGACCTCGGCGTCAGCACCGTGCCGGTGACGGCGATCGGCGAGCCGTGCGTGTCGGTGCTGCGGTACATGATCCGCTGCACGTTCGCGTCGGCCTTGATCAGCTGGATCGGATCGATGTAGAACGTCGAGGCCTCGTGCCGGATGACATCGCCGTTGCGGCCCGCCGGCAGGGGTGACGGCGGGTCGTAGAAGGACGCGGCGGAGGCCTGGGGCGGGCCGAGCGTCGCCAGAGCCAGTGCGGAAACCGTGGCGACGGCCGCGGACAGGGCGCGGCGGGGGAAGATACGCATGCTTGCTCCTCGTTGAGCAGGTCGAGTGCGCGGGGAACACCTTTTCAGACAGAGGTGTCGGAAAAAGAGTCACGTGAGGTGGACCACATGTCAAGCCCGGCCCCGCGCGGGCGACCGCGCAAGCTCCCGCTTTCGGAGCAGCGCGCCCGGGTCGTGCAGGCGACCGCCCGGGTCGTCGCGCAGCACGGGATGCAGGGCGCGACCATCGAGCAGATCGCGCGGGAAGCCGGCGTCTCGCGCCAGGCCGTCTACGAGCAGTTCGGCGACCGCGCGACCCTGTTCGCCGAGGTCGTGGCGGAAACCGAAGAGAAGGCTTTCACGGCCATCGCGGGGCCGTCGGTGGCCGACACCCAGCCCGGCCTGCGGGCCTGGGCGCGGGCCAACTACGCGAACATGGTCACCTACGTCGCCGACCACCCCGAGGGCTACGGCGTGCTCCGTGCGGCCGAGCGCGCGGGCGACCCCGCTCTCACCCGGTTGAGGGAGAGGCTGGCCGTCGTCTACGCCGAAGCCAGCCGCAAGCGGTGGGCCGCGCACGGCATCGACTCCGGCCGCGCGGACCGCGCGCTGGTCACGCTCTTCTTCGCGATGACCGAGTCACTGGTCCAGGCCACTTGGGACGGCGAGCCGCCGGACCAGGACGCCCTGATCGACCTGCTCACCGAATTCACCGTGGGCGGCGTCGCCCGCCTGCAGACCAAGGCGAGCGACGTCATCGACCGGTTGCGGTAGCTAAGCCGCCGCCAACGCTGCCGCGGCCGACCCCACCACCCGGTTGCGTCCGCCGTGTTTGGCCGCGTACACGGCCGCGTCGGCGGACGCCATCACCTCCTCGATGGACGAGCCGTCGAGCGGGTAGGCGGCGACGCCGATGGACGCCGTCTGCCGTTGGATGTCGACGGCCGCGCCCTCGTTGGTCGTGGTGCTGATGATCAGTTCACTGACTCGTTGCCGGATCCGTTCCGCGGTCACGATCGCGTCCTCTTTGGACGTCGACGGCAGCAGCGCGACGAACTCCTCGCCGCCGAACCGGCCGACCAGGTCGTGCGCCCTCGTCTCCTGCTTGACCACGGCGGCGACCGCCTTGAGCACGTCGTCCCCCGCGAGGTGCCCGTAGGTGTCGTTGATCCGCTTGAAGTGGTCGAGGTCGATCATCATGGCGCCGAAGCTGCCGTTCTCCCGCTCCGCGCGCGAAATCTCGCGCTGGGCGCCGTCCTGCCAGGTGGTGGCGTTGAGCAGCTGCGTCTTCTGGTCCGTGGTGGCCAGCTCCTCCAGCCGCTTGATCAGCACGGACCGCTGCAGCACGTACAGCGGCAGGATGACCAGCACAGACAGCAGCGGCTCTTCGTTGAGCACCATCACCAGCAGGGCGCCGACGCACAACGTGGACAGCTCGAGCAGGTTGTCGTCCATGTTGCCGAGGCAGGACACCGGCGTGGCGTTCTTCGGGTCGGCCAGGTAGAGGCCGAGGCCGGTGAGCGCGGTGTTGACCGTGAAGAAGGCCAGCGCCGCGAGCGTCACCGTCGCGACCCCGCTGCCGATCGTCATGTGACCGACGACACCCGCGGAGAAGGCCGACAAGATCATCGTGGTCGCGTTCGCGGCCACGCGGTGAAATTCACCCGGACGGGTGCCGGACCAACTACGGAACGCCAAGTAGACGTACAGGACGACGCCGAGCGCGGCGATCAGCTGGGCCGGAAGCAGCAGGCCGGCGGGCAGCAGCCACACCGAAGTCATCGAGATGTAGGGCCCGTTGCTGAGGATTCGGCGCTGTCGCTCGAGCCGCCTGCTGACCTCCGTCTGCGCCACCGCCAGGGCTGTGAGCAGCAGAAACGTGCCCAGTTGGGCGACGGTGACCGGCACGGTCAACAGCGAAACGGCCGTCCAGCTCAGCATGACCGTGATGGCGGTCAGCGTCGCGATGATCCAGTCGCGGGGGCGGGTCCACAGTGCCCACCCCTGTACGCGAGAAATCAAGTCTTGGCCGCGCTGTTCCCCCGATGTGACCATTTTTCCCCCAGACCCTTGCGTGGTTGTACGGTGACAAAGTACTCACGGACAGTTTCAGACCGTTCGCCTGCTGTCCACAAGGGCTTTCGGTGTGTACTTTTTCTTTGACACCGGAACGAGAGGTGGCCAGCGATGCGCGGCAAAGAACAGTGACCGCACAGCGCACCGCAAGGTCGCGCAGGTCGAGCCCACGCGCGGGGCATGTCATGCATGTTCGGCGCGTGCGGCTTCTTTGTCGATCCATCGATCCGGCTCGCCCGACAGCGCCCGGGCCCACAGCACCGCCAGCGGCAGGGTGAGGACGATCCCGGCCAGGCCGAAGATCCCGACCGTCCCGTGCGGGGTCAGCTGATCCGCGAGCACCCCGCCGATGAGCGGGCTGATGCCCATCATCGTGGTCAGGCCGGTGTTGGACAGGCCCATCACCTGCGCCCGCTGCTCGTCGGGCACGGCCAGGGTCAGTGACGCGGTCGCCTGCAGCAGGCAGACCGTCCCCAGGCCGCCCGAGACGATGAACAACACGATCGACGAGATCGGGCCGGGGTTCAGGAAGCACAGCACCAGCGGCACCGCGCACAGCGCCGACAACGGGCCGATCAGCTTCGGCCGCAGCCGGGCGGGCACCCAGCGCGTGTAGACGAAGGTCGCGATGACGCTGCCGATCGGGTCGGCCGCGAGCAGCAGGCCGATCGCTTCGGGGCCGCCGCCCGCCGCCGAGACGTACGGCGCGGCGATGCCCTCGTAGACCGGCAGCAGGCCCATCAGCCAGGTGAACAGCACCAGCGTCCGCAGCGGCCCGCTGGCGAACGCCGTCCGGCCACCGCCGCCGAGGGTCGCGAAGAAGGACTTGCGCTGCTCGCCGCTGGCCGCGGCCGGCCGGGCGCGGACGCCGAAGCGCACGAAGACGGCCGACAGCACGAAGGTGGCCGCGTCGATGATCAGCGCGACGTGCGGGTCGAGGGCGATCAGCAGGGCCCCGCCGCCGGCGAAGCCGAGCAGCTGGGCGCTCTGCACGGTCATGCTCCGGATGCCCATCCCGACGACGAACCGGTCGCCCTCGAGCACCTGCGGCAGCAGGGCCAGCTGGGACGCCTTGAACGGCGGGTTGACCAGGGAGACGCCGCCGACCAGCACGCACATCAGCCAGAACGGCATGCCGGGCAGGGCGACCAGCAGGATCAGGGCGGCCCGCAGCAGGTCGACGAGCACCATCACGCTGCGGCGCGGGAAGCGGTCGGCGAAGCCGGTCAGGAAGATGCCGCCGAGCAGCGACGGCGCGTACGTCAGCGCGTAGGTGAGGCCGGTGAGCGTCGCGGAGTTCGTCCCGGTGAACACGAGGATGGACAGCGCGACCCTGGCCAGCTGGTCGCCGGCGATCGAGAGCAGTTCGCCGAACCACAGCGCCCGGAACTCGGCGATCCCGAACACCTCGCGGAACGTGACGCGATCCGGCGGTGCTGCCATGCGTTTTCTCCCGACCTCTTGTGCATACCGTGCCCGGCACCATGACCACTGGTGACGACACGACCAGCCGGTCATGAGGCAGTCACGGTACGTGAGTTACCTCAGCCAGTGTCCCGTGACTGTTGGTAAATCTCTAGGTTCTTTCGCCGGTATCGAAGGTGTCACGGAGCTTTCCCGAACGGGTCAGACGATAGCCCGCAGTGTCTGACCGATGGCTCAGGAGTCACCAAAGGATCATTCCGTACCCGTTGGTCGGTCGCCAGAGGCAAAAGTAGCCACCTCGCGTGCGCGAGGTGGCTACCGGGGAAACGCGAGGTCAGCCGTCGACGGCCAAGGCGTCCTCCGCGGGCGCCCGGACGGCCTCCGCGGCACGGCGGGCGTCGCGCTTGGCGACCTCTTCGCGGACGATCGGGATGACGTACCGGCCGAAGTCGATCGTGTCGCCGAGCATGTCGTAACCGCGGGAGGAGAGGATCTCCACGCCGAGGTCGTAGTAGTCGAGCAGGGCCTGCGCGACCGTCTCCGGCGTCCCGACCAGCGCGTTCGAGTTGCCGGCGCCGCCGGTCGCGGCCGCGGTCGGCGTCCACAGCGCGCGGTCGAACCGCTCGCCGCTCGCCGCGATCTCCAGCAGCCGCTGCGAGCCGGTGTTCTCGGGTTCGGTGAGCTTGTGCCGCCGGGTCAGCGGCTGCCCGCCCTTGGTGCGGTCCTTGATCGCCCCGACCGTGGCGTACGCCTTCTCCCAGGCCAGCTCCTCGGTCGGCGCGATGATGGGCCGGAAGGCGACCTGGATCCGCGGCACGTCGGTGCGGCCGGCGGCCGCCGCGGCGGCCTTGACCGACTCGATCTGCTCGGCGGTCTGCGCCAGCGGCTCACCCCAGAGGCAGTAGATGTCCGCTTCGGCGCCCCCGGCGGCGTACGCGGCGGGCGACGAGCCGCCGAAGGAGACGTTCGGCCGCGGCTGCTGCACGGGCTTGACGTCGCTGACGTAGTCGGCGAAGCGGTAGTACTCGCCTTCGAAGTCGAAGGGCTCGTCCGAGGTCCAGGCCTTCTTGATGATCTGGATGGCCTCCCGGGTACGCCCGTAGCGCTGGTCCTTCGTCAGGTAGTCGCCTTCGCGCTGCTGCTCGTGGTCGTTGCCCCCGGTGATGAAGTGCACGGTCAGCCGGCCGTCGGAGATCTGGTCCAGCGTGGCGAACGTCTTCGCGGCGAACGTCGGGTACGAGACGTTCGCGCGGTGGGCGAGCAGGATCTGCAGCTTGTCGAGCTTCGTGGCGACGTACGCGGCCGCCTGCGCGGGGTCGGGCGAGCCCGAGCCGTAGGCGAACAGCACCCGGTCCCACCCGAAGTCCTCGTGCGCGCGGGCCAGGCGCAGCGTGTACTCCTTGTCGAACACCCCGCCGGAGCGCGCGTGCGTCTCCGACCCGTCGTGCGTGCCCCCGATGCCCAGGAACTCCACCGGCATGCCGCCCACCTTCTTTCGCCTCGGTACCCCCCACGGCTACGCCTGTCTCGAGGGGGCGGCAACGACGTCCGCAGGGTGGAATCAGCGCCGGTGCGCCTCGATCACCTCGATCGACGCGCGTACCTGCTCGAACGTCGGTGGCGCCGCCCGGTTGAACACCACGGTCAGGGACCGGCGCGGGATGACCACGAACTCGACGTCGACCCCGGCCGCCTCCGCGGCGGCCTCGACGACGTCCCGCCAGTGTCCGGGGTCGATCCCGTCCGGATCGGCCCACTCGTGGGCGAAGATCGCCCAGTTCCCCTGCAAGAGGGTGCCGACCACGTCCTGCGCGGTGGGGACGCGGTGCGGCGAGCCGAGCTCATCGGCCAAGTATTCGCTGGTGGAAGCGGTGGATCGAGGCCCGGGCGCCTGGGTGGACGAAGGTCAAGTGAGCTCCTTTCACCGGAGTGCCCCAGGACTTCGGAGCCGCGCGCGGGGTGGATGGGTTCCGCTCTGTGGGAAGCGGCTCCGGCGCCGGGACCCCGGCGTAGCTTCGGAAGGGTGACCGACCTCCCGCCGTTCACCTTGGCCGTCGTGGGCGCCGGACCCCGCGGGGTCGGCGTTCTCGAACGGCTGGGCGCGAACGCGGGCGAGCTGGCCGGTGGCCGCCGGGTCGAGGTGCACCTGATCGACCCGTTCCCGCCGGGGCCCGGCCGGGTGTGGCGGTACGACCAGTCGCCGCTGCTGCGGATGAACTCCATGCCCGAGGACGTCACGATGTTCACCGACGACTCGGTGAAGATGGCAGGCCCGGTGCGGCCGGGGCCGTCGCTGCTGGAATGGGCGCGGCAGGTGCGCGGCGGCGGGCTCGACGCCGAGGTGCCGCCCGACGTCGTCGCCGAGCTGACCGCGCTCGACGCCTTCGACTTCCCCACCCGGCGGCTGCAGAGCGCCTACCTGACCTGGGTGTACCGGAAGGTCGTCGCGGACCTGCCCGAAGGCGTCGACGTCGTCGAGCACGCGGCCCGCGCGACCGGCGTCGACGGCCGGACCGTCCACCTGTCGGACGGCTCGGCGGTCGTGGCGGACGCCGTCGTCTTCACCGTCGGTCACCTCGACGCCGAACCCGACGAGCGGGAGCGCGAGCTGGTGGCGTTCGCCGCGCGGCACGGGCTGGCCTACTACCCGGCCGGCTACACCGCCGACGTCGACTACGCGGGCGTCGAACCGGGCGAAACCGTGCTGGTGCGCGGGTTCGGGCTGGCGTTCGTCGACCTGATGCTGCTGCTGACCGAGGGCCGCGGCGGCCGGTTCGAGGGCCTCCCGTGCGGCGGCCTCCGCTACCACCCGAGCGGCGCCGAGCCGGTGCTGCACGTCGGCTCCCGGCGCGGGGTGCCCTACCACGCGAAGATCGGCTACCGGCTGCGCGGGAAACCGTTGCGGCTGCCCAGGTTCTTCGACGCCTACGCCATCGACGCGCTGCCCGGGGACGTGCTCGACTTCCGGGCCGACGTCTGGCCGCTGATCGCGAAGGAACTGGCCTGGGGCTACTACAGCGAGCTGTTCACCGCGCACCCCGGCCGCGTGCGGATGGACTTCGCGGTGTTCGCCGACGCCTTCGCCGACCTGGCCTGGGATGCGCCAGCCATGCGGGAGCTCATCGCGCGGGCGGTGCCCGCCGAGGCCGACCGGCTCGACCTCGACCGGCTGGACCGGCCGATGGCGGACCGCACCTTCGGCACCGCGGAGGAGTTCGGCAAGGAACTGCGCAAGTACGTCGAGGCCGACCTGGCGCGCCGGGCGGACCAGGAGTTCAGCGCCGACCTGGGTGCCTTCATGGCGCTGCTGTCGGTGTACGGCCAGCTGCCCCTGCTGGTCCAAAAAGGACGATTGGGGGCCGGCTCGCAGGTGTCCGATATGGACGGCTGGTTCCACGGGTTCTTCTCCTACTACGCCAGCGGTCCGCCGCCGCGGCGCCTGGAGGAGCTGCTGGCCCTGCACGAAGCGGGGATCGTTTCCTTCGCGGGCGCGGAAATGCGGGTGACGGCGGAGCGCGGCGTCTTCGTCGCGTCCTCGGCGAGCCACCCGGAGACGGTCGAGGCCCGCACGCTGATCGAGGCGCGGCTGCCGGGCCCGAGCGTGACCCGCGCGGCCGACGGCCTGCTCCGGCAGCTGCGCGACGCCGGCGAGCTCGCGGAGGAGTCGGTGGTGGACCCGGTGACGGGTGGTTCCCTGCCGTCGGGCCGCATCCACACGCGCGTTTCGGACTCCCGGCTGCTCGACGGCACCGGAAGCGCGCACCCGCACCGCTTCGCGGTGGGCCCCCACACGAGCGCCCGCTCGGCGGCGGCGTTCACCCGGCCGCGGACGAACGCCCTGTCCTTCCGCCAGAACGACGCCGTGGCCCGCGAAATCCTGGCGCTGGTCAGCCCGCCCAGCTGACGAGCTCGCCGAGGACGACCTCGGGCGCGGGCAGGCCGGCGATCTCGGCCGCGATGCCCCGGGCGATCTGCCGCGCGGCCGGGTCGTCGAGCAGCTCGCGGGCCGCCGCCTCGATCGCGGGGATCCGGACGGCGTCGCCGGCCAGTGCCTTCGCCGCGCCGAGCGCCGACAGCGTGTCCGCGTTGGCGAACTGGTCCGCGCCCTGGGGCAGGATGAGCTGCGGCAGGCCGGCGGCGAGCGCGCCGAGCACCGTCCCGGTGCCGCCGTGGTGCACCACCAGTCCCGCGTGTTCCAGCACCGACGCCTGCGGCACGAACCCGGCGACCCGCACGTTCTCCGGCACCGGGCCCAGCGCCGCGGGATCGCCCGGGCCGACCGCCACCAGCACGTCCACCGGCAGCCGCGACAGGGCGGCGATCGCTCCGCGCAGCACCTGGGTCGCGCCGAAGACGACCGTGCCCAGGGTCAGGTACGCGAAGCCGTCTTCCGGGAGCGGGGGCAGCGGGACCGCAGCGTTGTATTGCGTCGGGCGCATCCGGAAGACCTTCGGCACGGCCGCCGTTCCCGGGTCGCGGACGCTGTCGGGCCAGACGTCGACGCAGGCGTCGCCGAGCATCGCGTCGGCGGGCAGCGTGTCCCAAAGCGGGGCCAGCCGCTCGGCCGCGACGGACAGGACCTCCGGCGACACCGACCGGCCGATCACCTGCGAGACCGCCGGGATGCCCGCCTGCTGCGCCAGTGCACCGGTGCCGACGTCACTCTGCTCGTAGACCACCAGATCCGGCCGCAGTCCGGGCAGCAGCGGGCGCAGGTCTGCGATCGTCGCCCGCGGCAGCAGTTCGGCGAACATCGTGATGCCGACGTCGAGGAAACCGGCGTCCGCGCCGTGACGCCGCTGGGCCTCGGCCTCCGCGTCGCGGATGGAGATGCCGACGCGGTGGACTTCGAAACCGAGCTCGCGCACCTTCGGCACAAATGCCTCGCCGGTGCCGAAGACGACCTCGTGCCCCGCCGCGCGGGCCGCGTTCGCCAGTGGGAGCAGGGGAAAGAGGTGGCCGTACGCCGGGCGGCACGTGAAGAGGATCCGCACCGCCCGAGCGTACCGGTGTCAGCAGCGGTTGAGCATGTCCGTGAGGGCGGACTTCTCGGCGGAGTTGATCGTCAGCTTGAACTTGTACTTCACCGCGACCCACATCTTCGCGTAGGTGCACCAGTAGCTGACCAGCGGCGGCTTCCACGCGTCGGGCGACTTGTCGCCCTTCTCCTGGTTCACGTTGTCCGTCACGGCGATCAGCTGCGGGTCGGTGAGGTCGTTCGCGTACGCCTGGCGCTGCGCGGTCGTCCACGACGACGCGCCGGTGCGCCACGCGTCCGCCAGCGGCACGACGTGGTCGATGTCCACATCGGACGCCGCGGTCCAGGTCGCGCCGTCGTACGGGCTGAACCACTTGCCGGAGGTCGCGGCGCAGCTGGAGTCGGTCACCACGTTCGTGCCGTCGCGCTTGAGCACCACTTCACGCGTGTTGCAGCTGTTGCCCTGGTCGATCCAGTGCGGGAACTTGTCGCGGCTGTAGCCGGTCTGCGAGCCGTCGGCCTTGACGGTCAGTGCCGCGAGCTCCGACTTGGCCGTGGTGGCCGACGGGATGCCCGGCGGCGTCGCGTCCGCGACGCCGGCCAGGGTGCCGGACAGCACCGCGGTGACCGCGAGGATGGTGAACGAGTGACGAACAGCACGCCTGGTTGGCATCTTGCTGGCCTCCGCGTCAGGAGTGGGGACAGCTCACCCTGCGACACGGGAGTAGCGGGTACAACACGTATAGGTGACGTGTTGCTGTCCGTCAGACGGCGCCCCGGACCAGCCGCAGGTCCTCGGTGTGCCGGTACCAGGTCCACTTGTTCACCGCGCGCTCGAAGACGACGTCGTCGCGCACCGGCCGGGTCGGGATGCAGCCGATCTGGAACGCCCGCGAGTACAGCGTCGACGGCCGCTTGAAGATCGTGCCCTTCACCACGCGGACGGCCAGGCCGGGCCCGCCTGGGTCCGGCGTCACCTCGATCGAGGTGGCCGGCCCGCGCAACGCCACCTGCTCGTCGGCGTAGGCCACTCCGCGGACCATCCGCAGCTGCCCGCGCCCGACGAGCACGCCGCCGACGTCGTCGCGGATCAGCGGCACCGGGTCGACCTCGCCGCGCAGGGCCAGCGCGAGCGCCCGCAGCGGCGTTTTCGGCAGGTCCCACAGGGCGCCGACCACCGAGTCCGGCGACGACGGCACGAACCCGACCGACACGCCGGAGATCGCGTCCTTCCGGAGCAGCCGCAGCACCACCGCGGCGAGGTCGGCGTCCGTCCCCGACACCACCAGGTGATCGTGTTCGCCCAGCAAGGGGTCGATTTCCGCCTTGCCGGGACGGCTCGGCACGCGGATCGACTCGACGTCGTCGACCTCTTCGAAGCCGGCGGCGTCCTCGCCACAAGCCACCACGATTCCGCGCACCCGCACGTCCTCCGTTACAGTCATGCACCGGCATTTCCTCAGCGCCACCGGTGTCCGTCCGGGACACTAAACCTCAGTCGTCGAACACCTGGAGTGTCACATGCCGGCCATCGTGCTCATCGGTGCCCAATGGGGAGACGAAGGCAAGGGCAAGGCCACCGACCTGATGGGTGACCGCGTCCAGTGGGTCGTCCGCTACCAGGGTGGCAACAACGCCGGTCACACGGTCGTCCTGCCGAACGGCGAGAACTTCGCCCTGCACCTCATCCCTTCGGGCATCCTGACGCCGGGCGTGACGAACGTCATCGGCAACGGCGTCGTGGTCGACCCGGGTGTGCTGCTGGAAGAGCTGTCCGGCCTCGAAGCGCGGGACGTCGACACGTCCAAGCTGCTGATCTCGGCCGACGCGCACCTGATCATGCCGTACCACGTGGCCATCGACAAAGTCACCGAGCGGTACCTCGGCAGCCGCAAGATCGGCACCACCGGCCGCGGCATCGGACCGTGCTACCAGGACAAGATCGCCCGCGTCGGCGTCCGCGTGCAGGACCTGCTCGACGAGAAGATCTTCCGCCAGAAGGTCGAAGCCGCGCTGGAGTTCAAGAACCAGGTGCTGGTGAAGGTCTACAACCGCAAGGCGCTCGAAGCCGACCAGGTCGCCGACGAGGTGCTGGCCGCGGGCGAGAAGTTCGCGCACCGCATCGCCGACACGCGGCTGCAGCTGAACCAGGCCCTCGAGCGCGGCGAAACCGTGCTGCTGGAGGGGTCGCAGGGCACCCTGCTCGACGTCGACCACGGCACCTACCCGTTCGTGACGTCCTCGAACCCGACGTCCGGTGGCGCGAGCGCCGGCTCGGGCATCGGGCCGGGCCGCATCACGACGGTGCTCGGCATCCTCAAGGCCTACACCACGCGCGTCGGCTCCGGCCCGTTCCCGACCGAGCTGCACGACGAGTCCGGCGAGTACCTGCGCAAGCAGGGCGGCGAGTTCGGAGTGACGACCGGCCGCTCGCGGCGCACCGGCTGGTTCGACGCGGTGATCGCGCGGTACGCGGTGCGCGTCAACGGCATCACCGACTACTTCCTCACGAAGCTGGACGTGCTGTCCGGCCTGGAGAAGGTTCCCGTGTGCGTCGGCTACGAAGTCGACGGATTCCGCACGCCGGACATGCCGATGACGCAGACCGACGTGCACCACGCGATCCCGATCTACGAAGAGCACCCGGGCTGGTTCGAGGACATCTCGGCGTGCCGCACGTTCGAGGAGCTCCCGGCGAACGCCCGCGCGTACGTCGAGCGCCTGGAAGAGCTGTCAGGCGCCCGGATCTCGGCGATCGGCGTGGGCCCGGGCCGCGAGCAGACGATCGTCCGCCATCAGTTCGTCTAAGTCAGCTTGGTGCTGACGGGCGTTTCGTTCCGGAACAGGTCGAGCACCGGGCAGTGCTCGTCGACCTCGCGCTTGAGGTCTTCGTAGCGCTCCCGGCTCGCCGGGCCCTCGAGTTCCACGGACACGCGCACGTCCCCGAAGCCGGGGCGGGTGTTGAAGGAAAAGCCGAAGAAGCCGTGCAGATCGAGGTCGCCGTCGACGGTGACCTTGATCGAGTCGATCGGGATCCCGCGCTTCGCCGCCCAGAACTGGTACGTGATCACCTGGCACGACCCGAGGGCGGCCAGCGCGTACTCGACGGGGTTGGCGGCCTGGTCGGTCCCGCCGAGCGCGGCCGGCTCGTCGACGGTGAAGGCGTGGTCGCGCACCTTGACTTCGACTTCGGTCCGGGTGCCCGGCTTGAGGGTGTTGGCCACGCTGAAGGAGACGGCGGCGTTGTGCGGATCGGCGTCGACGGCCTTGCGGGTGCCTTCGATGACTTCGGTCAGCGACATGGGGCTCTCCTGAAGATCGCGATTTTCGTTTCAGGGTGGGGGATTTTCCCGCCGTCCGCTCGGGTTCCCAGGTCCTGGGAGCACCGCTGTCCCGCGATGCGGAAGCGCTTGCCCGGCGGCGCGGCAGGCGATAGCCGGGTCACGCTTCCGCGGCGACGGCGGCAAGTCCGTGGTAGCCGTGGGCTTTCGCCAGCTGCAGGGCGGCTCCGAGGTAGTGGCCCGCCTGCTCGTGCGCACCGGCCGCCCGGTGGGCGCGCCCGATGGTGATGAGCGCTTCGCACTCGTCGAACCGGAGGCCCGTCCGGCGAGCCAGGCGCAGGGCGTGGTGGCCGCTGAGCAGGGCGCGCTCATGGTGCCCGCCGGCGAGCCTGCTCAGCGCGAGTGCGGCGTGCCCGGCGATCTCGACACCGGGGTCGCCGAGGCCGCGCCCGGTCTCGAGGGCTTCCTCCGCGAAGCGGGCGGCCCGCTCCGCGTCGCCGGTGCCGGCGTGGATCCTGCTGAGCACCGCGAACGCGCAGGCCTCGGTCCACCGGTCGTTCGCGCGCCCGGCCAGTTCCGCGGCTTCTTCGGCGACGGGCAACGCCGTTTCGTAGTCGGCGGCGCGGGCCCGCACGCCGGCGAGCAGGACCAGGTCGTCCGCGCACCGCGCGTCGGCGGCGAGCGAGGTGTGGACCGCGGTCGCCTCGGCCAGCCTGCCGCGGTGTTCGTGGAGCACCGCGATGTTCCGGCGGCAGACCGCGTTCCGCGTCGGACCGAACGCGGCCGCCTCGGCGAACAGCAGGCTCGCCCGGTCGAGGTCGCCGGTGAAGAGGTGGAGGGTGGCCAGGTTCTCCAGCACGCTGACCACGCCCTGCCGGAACCCGAATTCGCGGTAACGGGCCAGAGCGGCGCGGAAGTGGGTGACGGCGGGCTCGAAGTCGTAGCGCAGTGCGCAGGTGACGGCGAGGTTGTTGTGCGCGGCCGCCCGCACGTCGGCTTCGCCGGTGGCGTCCGCCGCGGCGAGGCCGATCCGGGCCAGTTCCGGGCCTTCCACGAGCCACGTCGTCATGCAGTGCCCGCGCAGCGTGTCGACGAGCTGCCAGGCCTGGCTGTGGAAGCCGTGCGCGTGGGCGTGCCGGATCGCGGCGACGAGGTTGGGGACTTCGTCGTCGAGCCACGTCCGCGCGGCTTCCTCGCTGTCGAACCCGCACCCCGGCTGCGGTGCGGACTGCCGCAGGACGTCCGGGTACAGCAGTTCGGCGGCCGCGCCGGTGTGGGCGAGGTAGTGGCCGAGCAGGGCGCGCATCGCCGTGTCGCGCTCTTCGCCGGAGCACTCGACGTCCGCGCGTTCGGCGGCGTACCGGCGGAGGAGCTCGTGCAGGCGGTAGCGGCCCGGCGCGTGCTCCTGGACGAGGTGGGCCAGCGCGAGCCGTTCGAGGTGGCGGCCCGCCGTCGCGTCCGGGTCGCCGGTCAGCGCGGTGACCGCGGCCGGGGTCGCGTCCGGACCGGGCACCAGGCCGAGCAGCCGGAACGTCCGGCGCGCGGCGGGGTCGAGCGCGGCGTAGGAGAGGTCGTAGGCGCCCCGGACCGCGCTGGTCTCGCCGTCGGTCGTCAGGCCGTCGAGCACCCCTTGGGCGCGCAAGTCGGCGAGGTGGTCGGCCACCCGGCGGCCGGCCCGGTGCCGGAGCTGGGCGCCGGTGATGCGCAGGGCGATGGGCAGCCGCGCGCACGTCTCGGCCAGTTCGGCGGTGGCCGCCGGTTCGCCGTCCGCGCGGCCGGGGCCGATCGCGGCCGCGAGCACGGCCACCGCGTCGGCCGCGTCGAGGACGTCCAGCGTGACGCGCCAGGCGCCGTCGAGGGCGACCAGGCCGTCGAGCCGGTTGCGGCTGGTCACCAGGACCACGCAGTGCGGTGCCGCGGGCAGCAGCGGCCGGACCTGGGCGGGATCGAGCGCGTCGTCGAGCACGCAGAGCACCACCCGGTCCGCCAGCACGGACCGGTACAGCGCCGCGGCTTCGTCGACGTCGTCGGGGATCTGCCGCGCCGGGACGCCCAGAGCCCGCAGGAACCGCCCGAGCACCGGGCCCGGCGAGGCCGAGCGGCGGAGGTCGGCGTACAGCTGCCCGTCGGGGAAGCGGTCGCGGACGCGGTGCGCCCACTGCGTCGCGAGGTCCGATTTGCCGACCCCGGCGGTACCCGTGACGACACCGAGGCGCGGGCCGTCGCCCCCGGGCAGCAGCCGGTCGAGGGCCAGCAGTTCGGTGCGCCGCCCGCGAAAACCCGCTGCGGCGCGGGGAAGCTGTGCGGGACGCAGCGGCGAAGGGGCGGAGACGGCCTGGTGCCGCAACACGGCCAGCTGGGCCTCGCGCAGGTCAGGACCCGGTTCGGCCCCCAGTTCGCCTGCCAGCCTGCTGGTGATCGTGTCGTAGGCGTCGAGCGCGGCGGCGGGCTGGCCGGCGGCGGCCAGCGCGAGCACCAGCAGGGCCCAGAGCCGTTCGTGCAGCGGGTGGCCGGCCACGAGCACGCGCAGTTCGGCGGCCACGACCGCGCACGCACCCAGGTTGAGCCGCGCGCGGCAGTGGTGTTCGACGGCGGCGAGCCGGGCTTCGAGCAGCCGCTGCGCCTCGGCCTCGACCGCGGTGGTCGGAGCGAGGTTGCCCAGCGGATGTCCCCGCCACAGCGCCAGTGCGCGCCCGAGCGTCTCCGCGGCGGCCTCGTCGTCGCCGGCCAGCAGCGCCCGGTGCCCGGCCGCGGCGAGGCGCTCGAACCGCTCGGCGTCGAGTTCGCCCGGCCGGACTTCGAGCAGGTAGCCACCGGCCCTGGCGTGGATGCGCCGGGCACCGCCGTCCAGCGTGGCGAGCTGCCGGCGCAGCTGGGCGACGTGGGTACGCAAGTTCGCGGCCGCCGACGGCGGAGCCGTTTCCCCCCCAGATCACCTCGACCAGCCGGTGCGGGGCCACCACCACGCCGGGCGCGAGCAGGAGGGCGGCGAGCAGCGCGCGCTGCCGTTGCGAGGCCAGCTGCAGGTACCCGGTGCCCGACCGGACCTCGACCGGGCCGAGGAGCAGGAACTCCACGGCATCCCTCCCGTGAGCGCGGCGTCTCCCTCCGATGTTCGCCGGATGTGCCGATCCTGTACAGCGTCCCTGCGACTGTCGGTAGGGCCGGGAGGCGCGTACGGCGGGGCGAGGGGGTCGCCGTGCGCGCCGCCGGTCCCAGCCACTGGGAAGCCGGAAACCGGTGGCGGCCCTCGCTAGCTTGGGATCATGACCATCGGAGCCGCGCTGCCTGCCGGGGACACGGACTCGGCGCCGAACCTCGTCGACGAGCTCGTCGCCCAGACCCGCCAGGCCGCCGAGGCCGGGCTGAAGTCGGTCTGGTTCTCCCAGCTGCCGCTGGGCCAGGACGCCATCGCGATCGCCGCGCTGGCCGGGCGGGAAGTGCCGGGGATCGAGGTCGGCACCTCCGTCGTGCCCACCTACCCGCGCCACCCGCTGCTGGTCGCGAGCGCCGCGCTGACCGCCCAGGCCGCCACCGGTGGCCGGTTCACGCTCGGGATCGGCCTGGGCTCCCAGGGCTTCCTCGGCCCGGTCTACGGGCTCGACTACCCGCCGCCGATCCGCCACCTGCGCGAGTACCTGGCCGTGCTCCGGCAGGCCTTCGCCGGGGAAGCCGTCGACTTCGACGGGGAGACCGTGCGGGCCCACTCGCCCGGACCGTCCACAGTGGCCGGTGGGAACGACGTCCCGGTCGTCGTCGCCGCGATGGGGCCGCAGGCGCTGGCCGTCACCGGGGAACTGGCCGACGGCACCCTCCCGTACCTCGCCGGCCCGAGAGCGCTTTCCGAGCGGATCGTCCCGGCCCTGCCCGCCGGCAAGCGGATCATCGCCGCGGTTCCCGCCGTCGTCACCGACGATCCCGACGCCGTCCGCGCGCTCGCCGCCGAGCAGATGGCCTTCTACGGGCAGATCCCGTCGTACCGGAAGATCCTGGACGCGGAAGGCGCCGACCACCCCGTGGAGCTTGCCCTGATCGGCGACGAAAAGACCGTGGCGCAGGGGATCCGGCGTTACTACGACGCCGGCGCCACCGACGTCGTGCTGACCCAGACCGGGATCCGCTCCTCCGAAGAGCGGCTCCGGACCTGGGCGGCGCTCAGCTCATCCGGTTCGTGAGCATCGCGGTCACCGACATCTCCTCCAGGTCCAGCTCGCGCAGCACCTTCCGCAGCACCTCGTCGTCGAGCCGGCCCGCGCGGTTCTCCTCGATCATCGCCTTGCGCTGGGTGATCAGCAGTTCCCGGCGGGCCTTCGCGAACTGGGTCTGCGGGCTGCCGGCGCGGTCTTCACCGGACAGCGTGATCGCGGCCTTGGCGAAGCGGTAACGCGTGTCGATCAGCCGCTGGAGCCGCTCCTTGAGCCGGTCCACCTTCTCCTGCGGCAGGTCCAGCGAAGCCAGCCGCTCGTGGCCGATCTCGCGCAGCCGTTCCTGCGCCGCCTTCTTCGCGACTTCGCGCGCGGCGAGCTCTTCCGCTTCGTCCCGCGAGGCTTCCTCGGGGTCTTCCACCTTGAGCGCCCGGATCAGCAGGGGCAGCGTCAGCCCCTGGACGAGGACCGTGCCGATGGCCACGGTGAAGGCGAAGAGCTGGATCTCCTCGCGGCCCGGGGTGCCCGCCGGGACGCCGGCCGCGGCGGCGAGGGTCACCACCCCGCGCATGCCGGTCCACGACACCACCGCCAGCGTCCGCCACGACGGTGCTTCGCGGTCGCGGCCGAACAGCCGGACCGTCTGCGGCAGGTAGGCGGAGACGAACACCGCCGGGATCCGGACCAGCATCGTCACCGCCAGCACAGCCACGGCGACCAGGACCAGCGTGCCGTTGTCGCGGGCCGCGTGCTGCGCCCCTTCGAGCACGAACGGCAGCTGCAGCCCCATCAGCGCGAACACCAGCGCCTCCAGCAGGACGTCGATCGACGCCCACACCGATCTGTCCTGCATGCGGGTCGCCGGGGACGCGTACAGCGCGCGGTGGCCCAGCAGCAGGCCCGCCGCGACGACGGCGAGCACGCCGGAGCCGCTGAAGTCGTCGCTGAAGGGGTGCAGGTGCTCGGCGGTGACGTACGCGGCGAACGGCACGATGATCCCGAACGCCGACTCCACCAGCGGGTCGTCGAGCTGCCGCCGGATCAGCACCACGAGCGCGCCGATGGCCAGGCCGACGCCGATGCCGAGCACGGTCGCGACGCCGAACACCGCGAAGCCGTGGCCTGCCGAGCCCGCGGTGCCCGCCACGGCGGCCAGCGCGACCTTGTACAGCGTCAGCGCCGCGGCGTCGTTGACCAGGCTTTCCCCGGTCAGCACGGTCATCACCCGCCGGGGCAGGCCGAGCTTGCGGCCGATCGCCACCGCCGTCACCGCGTCCGGTGGCGCCACGACCGCGCCGAGGACCAGCGCCGACGCGAACGGCACGTCCGGCAGCAAGAGGTGCACGAGCAGGGCGACGACCACGGCGGTCACCGCGACCAGCACCACGCCGAGCGCGACGATCGGCCGCAGGGCCCGCTTGAAGTGCGTCAGCGAGCTTTCGAGCGACGTCGAGTAGAGCAGCGGCGGCAGCACGACGGTGAGCACCAGCTCGGGCTCCAGCTCGAACCGCGGCACGCCGGGGATCAGCGCGACGCCGAGCGCGACGACCACGACCAGCAACGGCGCGGACAGGTTGTAGCGCCGGGCGACCGCGGTCAGCGCCAGCGAGCCCGCGAGCACGCCCATCAGCGTCAGGATTTCCACGCTGGGGATCTTTCCGCAGGTCGTGCGGCCCTGCTCGGCTTCCGGGGAGTGGAAGTGCGATGGAAACTGTCGGGGGTGCTGTGCATACTCGTTCGCAATCCGCACACGTGTGCGGAGGACGTGCACCGACGCACCTCCGGAGGTTTCCGATGTCCACTGGCACCCGCTCCTGGGTCGTGCCCCTGGCCTGGACGGCCGTCCTGCTCGACGGGTTCGACCTGGTCGTCCTCGGCACCGTGCTGCCGGTGCTGCTCCGCGGCCACGTCTGGGGCCTGACCCCGGCGACGGCGTCGGTCGTGTCGACCGTCGGGCTCGCCGGGATGATGCTGGGCGGGCTGGCGATCGGCACGGTCACCGACGTCATCGGCCGCCGCAAGTCCCTGATCATCTCGGTGACGCTGTTCTCGCTGTGCACGCTGCTGTGCGCGTTCGCGCCGTCGACGTTCGTCTTCGGGCTGCTGCGGTTCGTCGCCGGCCTGGGCCTCGGCGGCTGCCTGCCGACGGCGATCACACTGGTCACCGAGTACGCGCGGCGGGGGAAGTCGGGCAGCGCGACCACCACGGTGATGACCGGCTACCACGTCGGCGCGGTGCTGACCGCGCTGCTGGGCATCGTGCTGATCACCCCGCTGGGCTGGCGCGCGATGTTCGTCGCCGGCGCGCTGCCCGCGCTGGTGCTGGTCCCGCTGATGCTGAAGTACCTGCCGGAATCCGAGACGTTCCAGCGGGTTCGCGAGACGGAGCGGTCGGCGGGGCACGCGGTGGCCGGCCTGTTCCGCGGCGGCCTGCTGCGCGCGACGATCGCCTTCTGGGTCACCTCGTTCATGGGCCTGCTGCTGGTCTACGGCCTGAACACGTGGCTGCCGGAGATCATGCGCCAGGCCGGGTACCCGCTGGGTGCGGCGCTCAGCCTGCTGCTGACGCTGAACGTCGGGGGCATCGTGGGCCTGCTGGTCGCGGGCCGGGTCGCCGACCGCGTCGGCATCCGCCCGTCGGCGATCGTGTGGTTCTGCGCGGGCGCGGTGTTCCTCGCCCTGCTGAGCGTGAAGCTGCCGGCGGTCGGGCTGTACGCGGCGGTGTTCCTGACCGGCTGTTTCGTGTTCAGCGCCCAGGTGCTGGTGTACGCGTACATCGGCCGCATCTACCCGGACGCGATCCGCGCAACCGGCCTCGGCTGGTCGGCGGGCATCGGCCGCATCGGCGCGATCTCCGGCCCGATCCTCGGCGGCGCGCTCCTGACGGCGGGCATCGCGTACCCGTGGGGCTTCTACGCGTTCGCGGCGGTGGGCGCACTGGGAGCGGCGGCCGTGACGGTGGTCCGCCCCGGCCACCGCAGCCCAGCGGAAACGCCTTCGCCGGCCGTCGAATCCCGGCCCGCGACCACTTGAGCGCCGGAGTGGGAGTCTTCCGCGCGGGGAAGGCTCCCACCCCCGGCGTCAGCCGAGTTCCTTCAGTTCCTGCTCCACCGCGGCCAGTTCCTCCGCGGACCCCTGGACCTTCGGCCCGGTGAACCACTTCCGGGCCGAAGCCACCCACCACAGGGCGGCCCCGCCCAGCACCACGAGGAAGGCGATCGGCGTGTAGTTGAACGAATCCACCGTCACCGGCGAGACCTGCGGCAGCATGAACAGGAAGAAGATCAGCACCACCCAGATCGTCGCGACGATGCCGACCGGCTTGCCCCACTTGCCGAGCGACCACGGGCCGGGCTCGAACGAGTCGCCGCGGCGGACCCGCAGGAACACCGGGATCACGTACGCCACGTACAGCCCGACCACGGCGATCGACGTCACCGCGGCGTAGGCCGTGGCGCTCCACAGGTACGGCAGGGCCAGCACCAGCGCGCCGCCCGCGGCGAGCCACACGGCGTTGGTCGGCGTCTGCGTGCGCTTGTTGATCCGGTGCCAGAAGCCCGAGCCCGGGATCGCGCCGTCGCGGGCGAAGGCGTAGATCATCCGGGAGTTCGCCGTCACCGACGCCATGCCGCAGAACAGCTGGGCGCCGATGCAGATCAGCAGGAGGAACTTGCCGGTCACCGCGCCGGTCGCGTCGATGAAGATCTGCGCGGGCGGGACGCCGGTCGCCGAGCCGACCGCGCCGTCGTAGTCCTGGATCGCGAACGTCAGGCCGATCAGCAGGATCCAGCCTGCGACGAGCGAGACGACGATCGACATGACGATGCCGCGCGGTCCGGCCGTCGCCGCGCTCTTCGTCTCCTCGGTCATGTGCGCGGAAGCGTCGTAACCGGTCAAGGTGTACTGCGCGACCAGCAGTCCGAGCGCGAAGACGTAGAACGCCGAGCCCCAGCCGGTCTGGTTGACGAAGCTGCCGAAGACGAACGACGCGTCCTGGTGCTTGGCCGGCACGAAGACCAGCACGCCGACGATCACCAGCACGCCGATCAGGTGCCACCACACGCTGACGTTGTTGAGGATCGCCACGATCCGGACGCCGAAGGTGTTCAGCAGGCCGTGCACCACGAGGATGATCGCGAGCAGCAGGATCGTGTGCCCCGGCGTCGCGGCGTAACCCCACTGCAGGTCGAGGAACGCGTTGAGGAACAGGGCCGCGCCGAAGTCGATGCCCGCGGTGACCGCGATCTGCCCGATCAGGTTGAACCAGCCGGTGAACCACGACCACGCGGGCCCGGACCGCCCGGGCGCGAGCTTGGCGGCCCAGTAGTACAGCCCGCCGGCGGTCGGGTAGCTGGAGCAGACCTCGGCCATGCCGAGCCCGACCAGGATGACGAACACCCCGACCAGCGGCCAGCCCCAGATCATCGCGGCCGGGCCGCCGGTCTTCATGCCGAAGCCGTAGAGCGTGAGGCAGCCGGAGAGGATCGAGATGATCGTGAAGGAGACGGCGAAGTTCGAGAACGCCGACATCGTCCGTTTGAGCTCTTGCGCGTACCCGAGCTGGTGCAGGCGGGCGCTGTCTTCGTCGGCGTGGTCGGGAGTGGTCTGCTGGTCGGAAACATCCATCGGGCACCTCTTGAAAGGTATGCGGCCAGACCATTGAATTCGCCGAAGGTAGCCCCGGTGCCGGAGGGTGTCAAGCCTTCGTCAAGAACTCGTCCAGCCGTCGCAGCAGGGGCCCGCCACCTCGGTGATCGTTCGAGATCAAGGTTGCGGTGACGCCCGATGACGGCTCATGCGTGCTCCGGAACGAGACGCCGTGGTCACCGCCCGCCAGCCGGACCACGCCGGGCCGGGGCAGCCAGAAGCCGAGGCCGTAGCGCTCCCCGCGCTGCAGCCGTTCGACCCACCTCCGGGGCACGATCCGGCCGTCGAACAGGGCGGCCCAGAACTTCCGGAAGTCCGGCGCGGTGCTGTAGATGCCGCCGTCGCCGTGGCCGACCACCGGCAGGCCGAACACGTTGGTGCGGCCGTCTTCGAGGTACCCGGTCGCCGTCCGGGCGGGCAGGGCGTCCGAGCGGAGGAACTCCGTGTCGGTCATCCCGGCCGGCTCGGTGACGCGGGTCCGCACGAGGTCGGCGAAAGGTATGCCCGCGATCCGTTCGGCGATCAAGCCGAGGACGACGAAGGCACCGTTGTTGTAGTGGAAGCGTTCCCCGGGCGGGAACCGCTGCGGGAACCCGCCGAGCGCGGCGAGGTAGTCCGCCGACGTGACCAGCCACGGCGGGTGCGCGGGCGGGTTGTCGTCGTCGCAGTAGTCGCCGATGCCGGAGGTGTGCGTCAGCAGGTGCTCGACCGTCACGCGGTCGTCGATCAGCGGCAGGTCCTGGCCCAGGAAGTCCCGCGCTCTCGTCGACAGCTCGAGGCGTCCCTCGGCGATCAGGCCGATGACGACCAGCGCGGTGAAACCCTTGGTACCGCTGGCGATCGCGAACCGCGTGTCGACCGTGTTCTCGATGCGGTGGGCGCGGTGCGCGTACCCGGCCGCCTCGGCGAGCAGCGTCTCGTCGCCGCGGGTGACCAGCACGACACCGGAAAAGGGCGCTTCCACGGACTCAGCGTCCCCGGAAGCGCCCCCGGCGGCCAGCGATTAACGGCCCAGGAACGCGTGCAGCGACTCCAGTGCGGTGTCCGGCTGGTCGGCGAAGAAGCCGTCGACACCGGCGTTGAGGAACGCGGCCTCCTCGGTGAAGACGTCACCGAAGGCGTCCGGCGCGGCCGACGACCGCAGGTTCGCGGGCAGGAACGGGTTCTCGTTCCGGAAGGTGTACGGCTGCACCTTCAGGCCCGCCTTGTGCGCGTCCGCGACGAGAGCGGTCGGCGTGCCGAGGTTGTCGTTCTTGTCCCGCGGGATGATCTGCGCCTTGTCCGGCCCGAGGTACTTCGCGTACTTCGCGACTTCGCGCAGCCCCTGCGGCGTGACGAGGTCGGCGTAGGTCCGCTTGTCGCCGTTCGCGACGAAGTCCGCCGGGGCACCGGAGGCCGAGGTCAGCTGCAGCAGCGGCGTCCGGAGCTGCTTGTGCAGCGCGATCAGGTTCGACACCTCGAACGACTGGATGATCGCGGGCGCGTCCGGCCGGTCGAGGCCGTTGCGCTTGAGGATCGCCACCAGCTTCGGCTCGGTCGGGTTGCCGATGGACTGGAAGAAGGTCGAGTGCTTGACCTCGGGGTAGGTGCCGAGCGTCCGGTGCAGCTCGCGGCCGAGCCGCCGGGTCAGGTCGAGCACCTCCTGGTAGGAGGCGATCTGGTAGCGGCCGTTGTACAGCGTGTTGTGCGGCCGGTTCTGCGGAATGCGTTCGACCGCACGCAGCGTCTTCAGCTCGGCGAGCGTGAAGTCCTGCGTGAACCAACCGGTGGTGGAGACCCCATCGAGCACGACGGTCTTCTTCCGATTGGCGAACTCGGGGTGCTTCGCAACATCGGTGGTGCCGCCGATCTCGGGTTCGTGCCGCGCGACGAGCTGGCCGTCCTTGGTGGGCACGAGATCGACATCGACCCAGTCGACGCCCATCCGGAAGGCGAGCTCATAGGAGGCAAGCGTGTGCTCCGGCCGATACCCGGGCGCGCCGCGGTGTCCGATGATCACGGGGTCATGGTGGCCCCGCCCCCGCGCGGCGGCATCGGCGGACCCCCCGCTGGTACCGGACACCGCCGCGGCGGTCGCGGAGCCGGCCGCAACACCGGTGACGCTCAGCAACACCAACCCGGCCAGAGCGAGCAGACCGACACGTTTGCGCTTCATCTGGTGACCTCTTTTCACACAGGGTGTGCCCTGACTACTCGCGCCACCCTCGATGCCGCAAGCATCCGAAGTACGTACCTGAACGGTCGGGCCGGTAAACGCCGCATGGACTCCTGTTCGCCGGGTCGCGACCTGCGGCACACCAGGCTCCCGGCGCGGTGGCGCCCCAAGGCCGGTAGAGGCCAGGGCGGCGACCCAACTGGTGGCAGGCCATGGCGGGCAGTGGGCCGAACCTGGTGGTCCAGACAGAAGGCGGGTGGGCCGGGGCTGCCTGCGAACCCGCCGCGCGCGCGACCCGCCCTCCCTGGGGGTTGCCCCCGCTTCCAGCGTATCGGCGAGGGCGGACAAAAACTCCGGCTCGCCAACCCCGAAGGCCGAGCTGTCCACACCCCCGGCGACTTGTGGATCGCCGCCTCCGGAGGCCTCCGGATCGCGGCGACCGGAGCCATCGCCAGGCAGCGATTCGACCGCGCGTCGGGAACCCGCATCGCGCGACCCGGCCCGCGCGCCACCAGCCCACCGCCCCGCCCGAAAACCGGCGAATGACCTCACCGACCACCTGAACCCTCACCGCCCACCCCACCTCACCCCCACCCCCCACCGACGGCGCGATGTCCCCCGCCAACCCGGCCGGATACGCTGTGCGGCGTGCGCGTACTGGTAATCGGCTCCGGCGCCCGGGAGCATGCACTCGTCCTCGCGGCGTCCGGCGACCCCGCCGTCACCGCCCTGGCCTGTGCGCCCGGCAATGCCGGGACGGCCGCCGTTGCCGAACAGCTCGGTGTTGATGCCGCCGATCCCGATGCCGTTGCCGGGCTCGCGAAGAGCTGGCAGGCCGATCTCGTCGTCGTCGGGCCCGAGGTGCCGCTCGTCGCCGGGGTTGCCGATGCCGTTCGCAAGGCCGGCATCGCCTGCTTCGGCCCGTCGGCCGCGGCCGCCCGCATCGAGGGCTCGAAGGCCTTCGCGAAGGACGTCATGGCCGCCGCGAACGTGCCCACCGCGCGCAGCGAGGTCGTCGACAACCCCGCCCGGCTCGATGCCGCGCTCGCCCGGTTCGGCCCCACCTGGGTCGTCAAGGACGACGGGCTGGCCGCCGGCAAGGGCGTCGTCGTCACGCCGGACATCGACGTCGCGCGCAAGCACGCCATCATGCTGCTCGACGGCGGCCACCCGGTCCTCCTGGAGTCCTTTTTGGACGGACCGGAGGCCTCGCTGTTCTGCTTCGTCGACGGCAGCACCGTCGTCCCGCTGCTGCCCGCGCAGGACTTCAAGCGCGTCGGCGACGGCGACGCCGGCCCGAACACCGGCGGCATGGGCGCATACGCCCCGCTGCCGTGGGCCCCGGAAAACCTGGTCGACGAGCTGGTCGAGCGGGTCGTCCAGCCGGTCGCCGACGAGCTGGTCGACCGCGGTGCCCCCTTCTCCGGCCTGCTCTACGCCGGCCTCGCGCTGACCTCGGAAGGCCCGCAGGTCATCGAGTTCAACTGCCGCTTCGGCGACCCGGAGACGCAGGTCGTGCTGGCCCTGCTGCGCACCCCGATCGCCGGGCTGATGCACGCCACCGCCACCGGCAAGCTCGCCGAGCACCCGCCGCTGGAGTGGTCCGGCGGCGCCGCGGTCACCGTCGTGATCGCCGCCGACGGCTACCCGGGCAAGCCGCGCACCGGTGACGTCATCACCGGGGCCGAGCTGGAAGGCGTCCTGCACGCCGGCACCCGCCGGCGCGACGACGGCGCCGTCGTCTCCTCCGGCGGCCGCGTGCTGTCGGTCGTCGGCACCGGCAAGACCCTCAAGTCGGCGCGCAAGCACGCCTACGAGACCGTCGAGAAGGTCCACCTCGCGGGCTCCCACCACCGCACGGACATCGCGCTGAAGGCGGCGAACGGCGAGGTCGGCGCCCCGCCCGCGAAACAGCGCGCCTGATTACACGGATCGGGGGAACCGGCCGGGCCCACTCTTCGTCCAAACTCAGGCTGCCGCCACACCCGCGTTGGTAGCCTCGACGGGGAGCCGGCCGGTCACTGTCCGTATGACGTCAGGGGAGAGCATGTCAGGACCCTCGTACGACCTCAGCTCGGCGGTCCCGGTGGCGCCGGCGGCCGCGGACGTCCTGGTCCACCCGGACAAGCTCCTCGACGTCGCCCGGATCGTCGAAGAGCAGGCGAACGCCCTCGAAGACCAGCTGCTGACCAAGCTCGGCCAGCTGCGGATCGACGCGCCCTCGGCCGACGTCATCAGCACGCAGTCGGTCCAGGCCTGGAACACCCTGATCGCCGACGGCGACCGCTCCTACGCCGGGCAGGTGCGCGAGTACGTCGCCGGCCTCAAACGCCTGGTCTCGCAGCTGCGCGAAGCCGCGAAGGACTACAAGGCGGGCGAAGAGGAGAAGGCGGCGGCGTTCGGTGATCGCGGCAAGCACGGTGCGTAACCGGATCGCCGGAGGCGTACTCGCGACAGCGGCGCTCGCCGGCTGCTCCGCGGGCACCGAAGGCACGCCGTACCCGGTCGAGACGGCCGCCACGGCCGCGTCGCAGAGCGCCAAGGCCGCCCAGCTGCCGCAGCGGCCGGCCGACCTTCCGCTGCAGGGCGTCGCCCTGTGCGAGATCTTCCCCCAGGTGCAGCTCGACGCGCTGAAGATCAACAGCGTGCCGCGCTCCACCGCCGGCCAGGACGGTCCGACCTGCGTGTTCGACGCCGACGGCGCCGAGCCGATGCACTCCTACCACGTGCGGGCGGTCCCGGCGGACCTCGACCAGTGGATCACCGGCACCCGCAAGAAGAACAGCATGACCACCGAGCCGAAGACCATCGGTGGCTACCCGGCGCTGACGAACTACCGCGCGGACGGCGACCCGGCCGACTGCGAGACGCTCGTCGGCGTCGCGAAGGGCCAGACGCTGGCCGTCCAGACCTTCGCCATCACCCGCGGCAAGCTCACCCAGCCGCAGCTGTGCGACATGTCGGCGCACGCCGCCGACCTGGCGTTGCAGACCCTGAAAGCACGCAACTAGGGAGGGCGCGTGGAATTCTCCGAGCTCGCGGCCGGGATCCAGAACCACCGGTTCGACGGCTGGACCAACACCGCGATCGCCGACCAGATCACCCGGATGATCAACGGCGACGGCACCGGCAGCATCGGCACCGCCGTCGACGCGCTGAAGGCCGTCGCGACCGCGCTCGCCCACACCGACCAGACGCTGCGCGCGCAGCTGCTCGAGCTCGGCGTCGAATGGCAGAGCCAGGCCGGTGGCGCGGCCAGCCAGGTGTTCACCGAGCAAGCCGGGTTCTCCCAGGACGCCACCACGAAGGTCGCGCACGCCGCGGAAATGGTGTTCGAGCAGGGCGAGGCCTTCAACCGGACCAAGTACAAGCTGCCGGACGCCGAGACGGTCCGGAAGGGCGCGGGCGGCTTCACCCTCACCGACGGCCTGCTGAGCCTCATCGGCTTCGAGACCGACCACGCCCAGCAGGTCCAAGCCGCGAACGACGCCAAAGCGCAGGCGCAGCAGGCGCTGAACGAGTACGCGCAGCAGAGCGGCACGAACCTGCTCTCGACGCAGGCGCTGTCCGACCCCGAGTCGCTGAAGCTGGCCGCCCCGGGCATCGCGCCGGGCGTGCTGGACGTCGCCGGCGCCGCGGTCGCGGTGACGCCGGACGGCGGCGTGCGGCCCGCTTCGGACCGGGTCCGGTCGGTGCACGTCGACCCGCCGGTGGTGCAGCCGGTGTCCCACACCGTGCACGCCGACCCGCCGACCCCGGCCTACGGCGTCGCCGCCCAGCAGCCGGCCCGGTCCGCGCCGCAGCCGCCGCGCCAGACCGGCTCGGCCGGCTCAGCCGGTTCCGCCGGCGCGCCGCCCGCCCAGCACACCACGCCGAGCTCGTCGACGACGCCGTCTGGCGCGAAACCCCCGGTCACCCAGCCCGGCCCGGGCTGGAGCCACGTCCCCGGCCGCGGCACGTCCGGCAGCGACCCCGGCGGCCACTTCACCCCCGGTCCGGGCGCCGGCGGCCAGGGCGACCCGTTCGTCCCGCCGGGCGCGCCCGGCGCCCAGCCGCCCGGCTCGGCCCCGGCCACCACGCCGATCAAGTCGCTCGGCGGCAGCGGCGGTGGTGGTGGCGGTGGTGGTGGCGGCACGTCCGGTGGCTGGACCGGCATCGAAGGCTCCACCGGCCGCAGCCCGGACGGCCTGCTCGGCAAGGGCCGCACGGTCGGCGCGATGCCGCAGGCCCCGCTCCAGCCCGGCCAGTACACCGGCGAACGCAGCCTGCCGGTCAAGCCCGGTGCGACCCCGGGCGACGTCGGCGCCGGGGCGGCGGCGATCGGCGCGGGCGTGGCCGGCGGCGCCCTGAGCGGTGACAAGGAGCGCCTGCGGCGGGAGAAGAGCGGTCCGACCGGCCCGGTGCGGCCGTTGCCGGTCGGCGAGCTGCCCGAGGAAGAAGCCGTCGCGCTGCGCAAGTCCGAGCAGATCAGCCCGAAGCAGAAGCCCGGCGAGCCGCGGTTCCTGTCCGAGGCGGCCCCGCAGGAGGAGGACGCCGAACACGTCCGCCGCTACGGCGTCGACGACCAGGACCTGTTCGCCGACCAGCGGATGGTTTCCCCCGACGTGCTCGGCGACCACGGCCGGGACGGGCGCTGACGTGTCGCTTGTCCTGTCGGCCCTGGAGTTCGACGTGCTCTGGGAATCGTTCGACCTGCCCCGGCGGCACGTCGCGCTGGACGTGCCGAGCGAAGGAACCACCCGCGCCGAGCGGCTCGAGCTGATCGAGTCGGCGTGGGCGTCGCTGGCCGAGCGGCGCCTGGCCCGCAACCGGCGGCCGTCCGGCGAGCTGGCCGACCTGCTGCACCTGCTGGCGCGCCCGCAGTTCGGCATCGACGTGTGGGTGTGGGCCGAACGCGAGATCCGCGGCCGCGCGGTCAGCCTGCGCGGCCAGGCGGTGCTGGCGGTCGTGGACCACGGCGAGGTCTGGCTGATCCCGGCCACCGAGGACGGCCTCGCCGAGGCGGCGGTCTCGGTGGCCGGCGACCTCGGCCCGGGCATCGGCCAGACGGTCAGCCTGCCCTACGACGTCGTGAAGTCCGCCGACGCGGCGGCGAAGGGCGACGCGAAAGCGCTGGTCACGGCGCTGGAGGATCGCAAGGTGCCGCTGTTCCAGGCCCAGGAGCTCTCCGGCATGCTGCTGGGCCAGGAGGCCCGCGGCCAGTTCGGCGTGGAACGCACCTCGCGCGACGGCGTCGTGCACCGGGCGGGCCGGGTGGTGGCGTTCTTCGACACGGACGCGGGCCGCTACCTGTTCCAGGTGGCCCGCGACGGCGACGGTCGCGAGTGGGCCACCGTCACCCCGGCCGACAACGCGCTGCTGGCCACCCGGATCCGCGAGCTGGCGGCGGAGGCCTGAACCCCGCTGGGGTGGAAGTTGGCGGAGATCCGTACCCGCGTCTCCGGCGAAGTCATAAAGTATGCGCGGGAACCGTCCCGGTCGTGACGACGTCCGATCGGACGGAGACGAGTTTTCCGAAGGGGATGACGAACCGTGCCTGTCTACGACCCGGAGTCGATGGCCATCGCGGCCCGCCAGGTGGAGAAGCTGAAGGACGAGTTCGAAAAGTCCAAGCAGAAGGTCACCGGCCTGGACCACGAGAAGGAAAGCCCCTTCGGCGGAATGGACGAAACGGGCGACGCGCACGGCGCGGTCGGCAAGTTCAAGGACGGCGTGCACAACCAGTTCGACGCCGCGGGCAAGCACATGGAGGCGCTGGGGTTCGCCATGCGCAGGGCCGCCGGCCTCATCGCGGAAACCGACCAGGTCGGCGCCAGCGATCTGCAACTGCACGTCGACAAGTAAGTGAGCAGGGGGCACCACAGTGGGTTTGAACGGGGGCGGCGCCGGAACGCCGGACAACTGGGAAGCCTTCATGAAGAAGGTCGACCAGGTCGAAAAGGTCGATCTGGGCAAAATCACCGCGGCGGCCGCGCAGTTCCGCGAGGCGGGCAAGAACGCCGGTGACCACAACGCTTCCCTGAAAAGCTCCACCGACGCCCTGGACGCGCAGGTGTGGGCCGGCCCGGCGGCGGACCAGTTCTTCCAGTACGTCCGCCAGGTCCGCGACGCCGGCACCAAGGTGCAGACCCACCTCGAAGACGTCGCCAAGGACCTCGACGATCTCGCGAAGTCCCTCGAACAGATCAAGAAGAACGTCGGGGACAAGCAGCTGGCCGCGGAAAAGGCGGTCAACGAGCGCAACGCGACGGCCGAGACCCAGATCAACAACGCGCTGGCCGCGGCGAAGAAGGCCCACGACGAAGGAAAGCCGGGCCCGAGCCCGAGCGCCGAGCAGATCCTGGCCACGGCGAAGACGGACATCCACAACATCACGGCGGGTTTCGACGGCGACGTGACGGGCCTGCAAACCCAGGCGGACACGGCGATCAAGGCCTCCCAGAAGCTGATGTCCCAGCAGATCGAGGGCGGCTACGACCAGGTCCCGCTGCCGAGCAGCTCGGCAGCGGTCCCGAGGAGCACGGGCGGCATCCACAGCAACGGCGCCTCCCACCACGGCGGCGGAGGCGGCGGTGGGGGCGGCGGCGGAGGCGGTGGCGGTGGCGGCGGCCTCGGCCCGAGCGGCGGCCCGCCTTCTTCACCGCCGCCGGGGAACGTCCAGCAGTGGATCCAGGAGGCGATGAAGGCCCTGCAGGCCGCGGGAATCCCGGTGACGGACGCGGACATCCCGAAGATCTGGGCGATCATCCAGCACGAGTCGGGCGGAAATCCGAACGCCATCAACAACTGGGACTGCGTGCCGCTGGACACGCAGATCCTGACCAGGCGCGGCCTGCTGAAGCACGACGCGGTCGAGGTCGGCGACGAGACGATCGGCTACAACCCGGCGACCGGGTGCAGCGAGTGGACGCGGATCACGCGGGTCGTCCACCACGAAGACGCCGAGCTGGTCCGGATGCGCAACTCGCGGTGGCAGGCGACCACCACCCCCAACCACCGCTGGCTCAACCTCCCGCGGGTCAGTGCCGGCCGCACCGATCTGCCGGTGGTCTGCCCGGAGTGCGGGTGGGAGCCGCGGGCGGCGCGGCAGCCGGCCAACGGCGTCGCGGTGCACCGGCGCAAGAAGCACGGCTTCACTTCGCCGAAGCAGGAGCACCACTACGCGACCGAGGCCCGTTTCGTCACCACCGAGGAGGTCCGGTCGCGCGATCGGATCCTCCTCGCCGCGCCGGCCGCGACCGAATCGTCGCTGGACATCAGCGTTGCCGAAGCGGCCATCCTCGGGTGGATCGCCGGGGACGGTGACGTCGATTCGCGCCGGCACCGCCCGACCATGTCCATCGCGCAGTCGAAGCCCGAGATGGTGGCGAAGCTCCGGAAGCTCCTCGACGGCGTGCCGCACGCGCTGTACGTCGACGACCGGGGAGGCTGCGGGCCCCGGCACCAGTTCCGGCTGGACCACGACTACGCCCAGGACCTGCTGGCGCGCGCCGGGCATCCCCGCTCCGACGCGGTCGCTCAGGTGCTGGCCATGTCCGGCGAACAGCGCGAGGCGTGGCTCGAAGCCATCACCGACGCCGAGGGCACGCGGTACCTGCGGCCGGGTTATTCGCAGCCGCAGGTCGTCATCTACCAGGCACCCGGTGCCGTCCTCGACGCCATCGCGCTGGCCGGTTACCTGTCCGGAGCCCGGCCCCGGGTGCTTCCCGTGGCGCGGAAGGACCAGCCGGAGACCTGGCAGCCGGAATTCGCCGTGCACCTGAACAACCCGATCGTCACCGGCGCCTTCCTGAATAAGGAAGCCGCCGGGCGGGGTGACGTCTGGTGCGTGACCACGGAGCTGGGCACGTGGACGGCCCAGGAAGGTGATCACCTCTTCCTGACCGGCAACTCCAATGCGGCCGCCGGGCACCCGTCCAAGGGGCTCATGCAGTGCATCGACTCCACGTTCAACGCCCACAAGCTGCCCGGCCACGACAACATCTACAACCCGGTCGACAACATCATCGCCGGGGTCCGGTACTCCTTCGACCGGTACGGCAGCCTCGACAACGTGCCCGGCATCAAGGCCATGGCCCACGGTGGTGCCTACCGCGGCTACTAGCCTGGCCCCATGGCCGACCTCGGAGCTTTCGCCGGTCCCGCGCTGCGGGCCGGCGTGCCGCCCTTCCACGTCATGGACGTCCTCTCCGCGGCCGGTGCCCGGCAGCGCAGTCACGGTGATCTCGTGTCGCTCGCGGCCGGGCAGCCGTCCGCTCCGGCGCCGCAGCCCGTGCTCGACGCCGCCCAGGAAGCGCTGCAGAAGAGCACCCTCGGGTACACCGAACAGCTCGGCATCCCCGAGCTGCGCGAGGCCGTCGCCGGGCACTACCGGAAGCGGTACGACGTCGATGTCCAAGCGCACGACGTCGTCCTGACCACCGGGTCGTCCGGCGGGTTCCTGCTCGCCTTCCTCAGCGCCTTCGACCCCGGTGCCAAGGTCGCCATGGCGCGGCCCGGCTACCCGGCCTACCGCAACCTGCTCTCCGTCCTCGGCTGCGAGGTCGTCGAGTTCGCCACCACCGCGGAAACCAACTTCCAGCCGACCACAAAGCTGCTCGACGAGCTCGGCCCGATCGACGGCCTGATCGTCGCCAGCCCGAGCAACCCCACCGGGACCGTGCTGCCGCCGGGTGAGCTCGCCGCCATCACCGGCTGGTGCTCCTCCCACGGCGTCCAGCTGATCAGCGACGAGATCTACCACGGCATCTCCTACGGTGCCGAGCTCGACTGCGCGTGGCAGTACGGCCGCGAGCCGATCGTGCTGGGCAGCTTCTCGAAGTACTTCGCGATGACCGGCTGGCGGCTCGGCTGGATGCTCGCCCCGCAGCGGCTGCACCGCGCGATCGACGTCCTGACCGGCAACTTCACCATCTGCCCGCCCGCGGTCTCGCAGTACGCCGCCCTCGCCGCGTTCACGCCCGAGGCGTACGCGGAAGCCGACGCGCACGTCGAGCGGTACCGCGCCAACCGCGATCGCCTCTTCGCCGGCCTGCAGCGGATCGGGCTCGGCAAGCTCGCCCCGGCCGACGGGGCCTTCTACGCGTACGCCGACGTCAGCGCGTACACGCACGACAGCCTGAGCTGGTGCCAGCGGCTGCTCGCCGACACCGGGCTCGCCATCACCCCCGGCGTCGACTTCGACCCGGTCGACGGCGGGAAGTACGTGCGGTTCTCCTTCGCCGGCAGCGCCGAGGACATCGACGAAGGGGTCCGGCGCCTCGGGGACTGGCTGGCCAGGGGGAACCCTGAATAAACCCCGAACGTTGGCTCGCCGAGGGGAGTTTCACCGCGTCAGGTGGCACTGTGGAGTCATCGGGCCGGTGGGGCCACGGGGAAGAGTCGGAGGAGCCATGTTCTGGAAGATCGTCGGCGGCCTGATCGTCGCCTGGGTGGCGTTCATGGTGCTGGGCGCCGTGATCGGCTTCGTGTTCAAGGCAGTCCTGTGGATCGCCATCATCGGCGGCATCGCCTTCCTCGGCGCGGCCGGCTACAAGGCGATCACCGGTGGCAAGAAGGACCCGCGGCGGATCAACCGCTACTGAGGCGCTAGGGGATCCGCGCCACGCCGCCCAGCGCCGTCCAGTTGACCGGCGTCAGCGGCGCGAGGCGCGGCCCGTCCGGCCACCACAGGTGCGGTGCGGTCAGCCCGGGCTCGAGCAGGTCGAGGCCGTCGAAGAACGACGTGATCTCCTCGCGCGGCCGGTAGAGCGTGTCGAGCCCGATGCGGCCGAAGCGGTCCTGCATGGCGTTCGCGACGTCGGCCGCGTCGGAGCCGTCGCCCGGGTTGTGCTGGTGCAGCAGGAGCAGGTACGAGCCCGGCGCCAATGCGCCGACGTAGGACTTGACGACCTGCTGCGCCTGCTGGAGGTCGGCGATGTGGTCGACGACCCCGCTGAGCACGAGCCCGGCGGGCCGGTCGAAGTCGATGAACCGCGTGACCCCGGCGATCGTCTCGCCGGGGTTCAGCGGGTCGGTGCCGCAGACGTGCGTGAAGTCGTTGTCGACGAGCAAGGCGCGGCTGTGCGCCTCGACCACCGGGTCGTCGCCGACGTAGACGACGTGCGCCTCCGGGTTGTACTTCTGCGCGACCTGGTGGGTGTTCTCCGCGGCCGGGAAGCCGGAGCCGAGGTCGAGGAACTGGTCGACGCCCAGCCGCTCGGTCAGGTAGCGGACGGCGCGCACCTGCCACTGCCGCACTTCCCGCGCCATGGCCGGGGCTTCCGGCGCGATCGCCAGCAGCTGCCGCAGGACGGCCCGGTCGGGCTCGTAGTGGTTCTGCCCGCCCAGCAGCGCGTCGGTGACCCGCGCGAGGCTCGGCCGCTCGAAGTCGACGTTGGCCGACGGTCGTTCGCTCAGCGCCATGGACACCTACCGGGGAGTGTGGGGACGCCCAGCCTAGGTCATCGGGATCACGGCCGGTAGGCGACCGTGCGGTGCGGGTGAGTGTCAGTCGAGCCACGCACGGGCCGCGTCGGCGCCGTTCCACACGTGGGCACGGATGCCGACCGCCCGCGCGCCGTCCACATTGGACTCGCGGTCGTCGAAGAACAGGCAGTCGGCGGGCTCGGCGCCGAGTTCGTCCAGCAGCAGGCGGAAGATCTTCGCGTCCGGCTTGACGCAGCGGACGTCGCCCGAGAACAGCGTGACGCGGAAGTGCCGCGCCCAGTCCTGCGCGCGGACCCACTCGCCGAAGGCGACCGGCGCGTTCGAGAGCAGCGCCAGGTTCGCGCCCGCCTCGGAGAGGGCTTCGAGCAGCGCGGCCGACGACGGCTCCAGGTGGCCCCAGCCCTCGACGTCGATGCGGGTCAGCTCGGCCGACAGCGCTTCGTCGACCGGTGCGCCGACGGCGTTCCCGACCGCCTGCCAGTACTCGAGCGGAGTGCTGCCGGCGTCGTACGGGATGCGGTACTCCCAGTACGCCTCGAGGAACTCCGGCAGCGGCGCGCCCATCGCCGCGGCCAGGTCGGGCAGGGCGGCGCTCGGCTTGCTCAGCACGTCGCCGTAGTCGAACACGATCCAGTTCATCGGTCCCCCGGGTTCTCAGGCGCCGGTCTTGATCCGGCGCAGGGCTTCTTCGACGTCGGTCGCGCTCAGGTCCCGGTGGGTGACGAACCGGACCTTGCCCGCCATCGGCACCGCGCGGACGCCGAGCGAGTCCAGCCAGGCCAGTGCGGTCGGGATGTCGGGGACCTGGGCGAGCACGATGTTGGTGTCCGGCGCGTTGGTGGGCCAGCCGTATTCGCGCAGGCCGTCGGCGAGCCGCTGGGCGTTCTCGTGCGACTCGGCCAGCTCGGGGACGCGGTCGAGGGCGACCAGGCAGGCCGCGGCCAGTACGCCGCCCTGCCGGACGCCGCCGCCGAGCATCTGCCGCATCCGGCGGGCCCGCTCGACGAACGCCGCGCTGCCCGCGACGACCGAACCCACCGGCGCGCCGAGGCCCTTGCTGAAGCAGGCCGACACGGTGTCGACGCCGACGGTCAGCGCGGCGGGCGGCACTTCGAGCGCGACCGCGGCCTGCCACAGCCGGGCGCCGTCGAGGTGCACGGTCAGGCCCGCTTCCTTGGCGACCGACAGCAGCTGGGCGTGCTCGTCGGGCGGCGTCACCGCGCCGCCGGCCGCGTTGTGGGTGTTCTCCAGGCAGAGCAGCGATGTCCGTAATGTGAAGTACGGCCCGGGTTGTCCGATCGCGGCTGCGAGGGCGTCGGGCGAGGGACGGCCCGGGCCGCCGTCGTGCTCGAGGATGTCCGGCATGCCGCCGGCCAGCCACGCGGCCGAGCCCAGCTCGTTGGCCAGCACGTGCGCGCCGCGGGTGGCGAGGAACCGGTCGCCGCGCTGCAGGTGCAGGCTCAGCGCGATCAGGTTGGCCATCGTTCCGCTCGGCACCCAGAGCGCGGCCTGCATGCCCAGGACGTGCGCGGCCCGCTCCTCCAGCACGGCGACCGTCGGGTCGCGTTCGAGGACGTTGTCCCCGACCTCGGCGGAGGCCATCGCCGCCCGCATCGTGTCATCCGGCCGGGTGACGGTGTCGGAACGGAAGTCCAGGACAGGCGGGGCGAAGGTCACGTTGCGATCACATCACACCGACCGGAAGGGGATCAATGCGCCCTTGAGTGGTCGAACCCACCCGGTCCGTGCAACCGTGGACGCCCCTGATTCCGTCCTACCGGCCGGACGACGACAGAGCGGAGCACGACTGCGCGTGGACCAGCGCGACGAGCAGGAGTTCGCGGAGTACTTCGCCGCCAGGCGGGACGCCGTGCGCCGGACCGCGTACATGCTCTGCGGCGACTGGCACCGCGCGGACGACCTCGCGCAGACGGCGTTCGTGGCACTGCACCGGAGGTGGAAGAAGATCAGGGATCGCGCGGCGACCGACGCGTACGTCCGCAAGACGCTCGTCCGGGCGTCGATCGACGAGTCACGGCGCCCGTGGCGGCGCGAGTGGCAGACCGAGACGCTGCCGGAGCCCGCCGACGACACACCGGGTCTCGACGACCTGGTCGCGACCAGGGAAGACCTGCTCGCGGCGCTGAAGGAAGTGCCGCCCAAGCAGCGGGCGGTGCTGGTCATGCGGTTCTTCGAAGGGCTCGACGTGACCGGCGCGGCGCAGGCGCTGGGCTGCAGCGAAGGCAACGTCAAGAGCCAGACCGCCCGCGGGCTGGCGAACCTGAGGCAGGTCCTCGAACGGGAGGTGGAGACCAATGGATGAGCAGGAGCTGCGCTCGTTGTTCTCCGCCGCGCCCGGGGACACCCCCGAACCGTCGTTCAGCCAGGGTGACGTCGTCCGCGAATCCCGCCGCCAGACCGCCCGGCGCCGCAACCGGATCGCGGGCGGGGTGAGTGCCGCGGTGCTGGTCGTCGCCGGGTTCGGCGTGTACGGCCAGCTGTCCGGGAGCCTGCCGAAGTCGCTGACCGCGGCCGACAACGCCGTGCCCGTGCACTCCGGGCCCGGCGTCGTGCAACCAGGGGACGGCCCGATGCGTCCTGAAGTCGGTGGGGAGTCACCGAACTTCTCGTCCCAGCCACCTCAGCAGGGGGGTGCCGGGGACGGGAAGACCGGCCAGCTGGCCGAAGGCGCCTCCGGGTGCGAACAGGTGGACAGGGAGCTCGCCATCGCCCTCGCTGGCGAGCTCCCTGGCCACGTCTCCGACACCCAGGCCGTCCCGGGCGGCGCCTGTTCGACGGTGGCCCGGTCCGCCGGGTTCCCGGTCCCGGGCGGCGAAGTCGCCGCGGCGGTGTACCCGAAGGGCATCCCGGAGGTCTTCAAGTCCCAGCCGGCCGGTGCGGTCACGGCCCGGGCCGCCACCGCGTCCGGCGGGGTGCTGGTGCTGGTCAGCGTGCCTTCGGCGGGAACGGCGGCACCCTACGCGGGCGAGGTGGACCGGTTCGCGCGCGCTCTCGCGCCCCGCTTCTGAGCCCCGGGCCGCCCGGTTGGCAGAATGACCGGCCATGACCGCTGCGACCACCCCGAAGGGGGAGCGACGGCGCGCCGCGCTCGTCGAGGCCGCCGCGAAACTGCTCGTCGAGGGCGGGTTCGACGCCGTGCGGCACCGGGCCGTCGCCGAGCGGGCCGGCCTGCCGCTCGCGTCGACGACGTACTACTTCGACTCGCTGGAAGACCTGGTCACGGCGGCCGTCGAGCACCACTCGAACGCCGAGCTGGCCACCGGCCGTGCCCGGCTGGAGGAGCTCGCCACCCGCAACCGCGGCGTGCAGGCGACCGTCGACCTGGTGCTGGACATGCTGCTCGGCCCGGAGAGCGGTGACCCGGCGGCCGACGCCGAAGCCGTCCTCCTGCGGTACGAGCGGCTGGTCGCGACCGGCCGCCGCCCGTACCTGCGGCCGTTGATGCGGACGCTGTCGGCCCAGCTCAACGAGCTGCTGACGGAGATCTTCGCCCGCTCGGGCACGCCGGTCTCCGCGACCGAGCTGGAGCGGCTGGTCGCGCTGGTCGACGGCGCGGTCGTCAACGCGCTGATCGCGATCGACCCGGAGCCCCGCGCGGCGGCGGCCCGGATGCTGCAGGCGGCGCTGGAGCCGGCCGGTCAGGACCGCGTGCGCTGAGCCTTCTCCAGGTCGTCCTGGGCCTTGGTGACCAGGGCGAGCATGGCCTGCTCGGCGGCGGCCGGGTCGCCCGCGACGATCGCGTCGACCACCTTCCGGTGACTCGGCACCGGGTCCTCCGCGGTCGAGGCGCCGTGCACGACCTTGTCGCGCTCGGCGAGCCCGATCGCGATGATCCGTTCCATCCGCACCAGGAAGTTGTTGTGCGTGGCCGCCATCAGCCGCCGGTGGAAGGCGAGGTCGGCCTGGACGCTGGCCTCCGGATCGGCCCCGGCGACGGCCATGTCGTCGAGCGCCTCCCGCAGCGCCTCGACGTCTTCCTCGGTCGCCCGCCCGGCCGCGATCCGGGCGGCGGCGGGCTCGACGACCGCCCGCACCTCGGTGAGCTCGTCGAGCAACCCGGGATCGTCGGCGGCCGCGGTCTGCCAGCGCATGACGTCGGCGTCGAGCATGTTCCACTTCTCGCGCGGCTGGACGAAGGTGCCCCGCTTCTGCCGGGCGTCGATCATGCCCTTGGCGGCCAGGACCTTCAGGGCTTCGCGCAGCGCGGTGAGGCTGATGTCGAGCTCTTCGCGCAGCGCGGGCAGGTCCAAGACGGTGCCCTCGCCCCACTCGTCGGAGAGGATCCGGCTGGCCAGCGCCTCGACGGTCTGGCCGTGCAACCCGCGTGGCCGGTGTTCGGTCAATGGAGGGCCCTCTCAGCCGGCGGGTGTTGACCGCATTATGGATGCCGGATCACGGCAGGGAAACCGGCAGCACGAACGTCGGCGACCCCGTCGGGTAGTACCGCAGTTCCGCCTCGCCGGACGCGGTCAGGGTGAACGCGGTGATCGCGTCCTCGGACTGCGCCGCCACGTAACAGGTCCCGTCCACCAGCGCGAAGTGCCGCGGGTTCTTGCCGCACGGCTGGTCCGCCACCGCCGCCGCCTCGTCCAGGGCGAACTCCGTGACGCAGTCCGGGCCCCGGTTCGACACGTACATCCGCGAGTCGGCCAGTTCCAGGTGGGCCACCAGGTTCGGCTGCACCGGCGACAGCGTCGACGGCGTCGACGCGACCACCTCGAACGCGCCCGGGGCCTTCTCGCGGACCGTCACCAGCGTCCCGGCCAGCTCGCCGACCACGTACGCCAGGTCCGTGCCCGGACGGCGCACCAGCTGGCGCGGTCCCGTCCCCGGCGGCAGCGACGACACCGCGAGCGGTTCGAGGGAACCCGACGGCGTCAGCGTGTAGCTGCGGATTTCGTCGGTGCCGAGGTCGACCGCGCTCACCACGGATCCGTCCTCGGAGGGGACGGCCATGTGGACGTGCGCGGCCTCCTGGCGGTCGGTGACCGGGCCGCTGCCGCTGTGCTGCACCAGCGCCGTCCGCGACACCAGCGCGCCGGACTCGGACAGCGAGAACACCGCCACGCTGCCGCCGGTGTAGTTGGCGCACAACAGGAACCGGCCGTCCGGCGTCACCGCCAGGTGGCACGGGTGCGCGCCGCCCGTCTCCGCCGTGCCCAGCACCGAAAGCCGGCCCGACGGCTCGATGGCCAGCGCCGTCACGCCGCCGTCCGCGGTCTCGTTGGCCGCGTACAGCACCGGCAACGCCGGGTGGCGCACCAGCCACGACGGCGATTCCAGCGGCAGCGAAGCCACTTCGCGCAGTGAGCCGGACGGGGACCGCGAGAGCGTGGTGATCCCGGTGCCGTTCCCCGCGTCGCCGGTGTAGCACCCGACGAAGACCAGCTCAGCCATGCGCGCTCCTCAACAGCGTCTCGACCCGGGCGGCGATCTCCGCGGCGGTGCCGCGGGTCAGCGCCGAGCCGATCCCGCAGGCGACCGCACCCGCCGAGAGCCAGCCTGGCACGTCCTCGGGGCCGATGCCGCCGGTGGGTACCAAGGGCGCCTGCGGCAGCGCGGCCCGCACGTCCGCCACCCACGACGGGCCCAGCGCCGCCGCCGGGAACACCTTCACCGCGTCGGCGCCTTCCTCCAGCGCGCGCACGATTTCGGTCACCGAACCGGCGCCCGGCAGGGCCGCCGCGCCGTACCGGTGCGCGGTCCGGATCACCGCGGCGTCCACCGAAGGCGACACCAGGAACCGGGCGCCCGCGCGGATCGCCAGCACCGCGGACGTCTCGTCGAGCACCGTGCCCGCCCCGATCGTCGCCTCCGGGTACGCGGCCGCGAGCCCGGAGATCGCGTCGAGCGCACCGGGGTTCGTCAGCGGTAGCTCGATCGAGCGCAACCCGGCTTCGAGGGCCGCGCGGGCGGCCTCCACCGCGGACTCCGCGTCGTGCGTGCGCACGATTCCGACGACTCCCTGGCGCACCGCCTCGGCCATGATCTCCCACCGGTAGCTCATAACCCCAGGTTACCTTGGCAGTTCTTAAATTAGGATTTATTCTGGCTTCGGGAAGGGAGCGGCGATGCCGACAGCGGTGGTGACCGGAGCGGCGTCCGGGATCGGGGCGGCGACCGCGCGGAAGCTCGTCGACGACGGCTACCGCGTGCTGGGCGTCGATGTCGCCGAACTGCCCGAAGGGGTCACGCCGATCCGCGGTTCGGTGAGCGACGAAGCGACCTGGGCCGGCATCGGCGAAGTGGACGCCCTGGTCAGCAACGCCTACACCCCCAGCACCGGGCCGCTGCACGAGCTCGGCCTCGCCGAGTGGCAGCGCCAGCTCGACGTCAACCTGACCGGCACCTACCTCGCGGTGAAGGCGTGCCTGCCGTCGCTGCGGGAACGGCGGGGCGCGATCGTCCTCGTCTCTTCGGTGCACGCGCACTTCGGCCTGCCGGGTCACCCGGCCTACGCAGCCAGCAAGGGCGCGCTCGTCGCGCTCGCCCGGCAGCTGGCCGTCGAGTACGCCCCCGAGGTGCGGGTGAACTCCGTGCTGCCGGGGCCCGTGCTCACCCAGGCATGGGACCGCATCCCGCCCGAAGACCGCGAACGCAGCGCGCGGGCGACGCCTGCCGGCCGGCTCGGCCGGCCGGAGGAGGTCGCGGACGTGATCGCGTTCCTGCTCTCGGCCGCCGCGTCGTTCGTCACCGGGGCCGAGCTGACCGTCGACGGCGGCTGGTCCGCCGCCAAGGATTCCGCGTAGAAACGGGGCACCCGCGTGAAGATCACCGCCGTCGAGACGTTCCTGGTCGCCCCGCGCTGGCTGTTCGTCAAGGTCAGCACGGACGAGGGGATCAGCGGCTGGGGCGAGCCGGTGGTCGAGGGCCGCGCGGAGACCGTCCGCGCGGCCGTGCACGAGCTCTCCGAGCTGCTCGTCGGCCAGGACCCGCTGCGCATCGAGGACCACTGGCAGGTGTTGCGGCGCGGCGGTTTCTACCGCGGTGGCCCGGTGCTCTCCAGCGCGCTCGCCGGCTACGACCAGGCGCTGTGGGACATCGCGGGCAAGGTCCGCGACGCGCCCGTGCACGAGCTGCTCGGCGGGCCGGTCCGCGACCGCGTCCGGGTCTACAGCTGGGTCGGCGGCGACCGCCCGGCCGGCATCCGCGAAGCGGTGGCCGCGCAGGTCGAGGCCGGGTTCACCGCGGTGAAGATGAACGTCGCCGGGCCGCTGACGGCGATCGCGTCCCCGGCCGAGGCCGACGCGGCGGTGGCCCGTGCGTGGGAAGCGCGGGAGGCGCTGGGCCCGCACCGCGACCTCGCCATCGACTTCCACGGCCGCGTCTCGCCCGCGATGGCGCGCCGGCTCGTGCGGCTGCTGGAGGACGTGCAGCCGATGTTCGTCGAGGAGCCGGTGCTGCCGGAGCTCCAGGGTGACGCGCTGCGCTCGGTCGTCGAAGCGTCCACTGTGCCGATCGCGCTCGGCGAGCGGCTCTACTCGCGCTGGGAGTTCAAGCCGGTGCTCGACGCCGGCGTCGCGGTGGTCCAGCCCGACCCGTCGCACGCCGGTGGCATCTCGGAGCTGCGGCGGATCGGGGCGCTGGCCGAGGTCTACGGCGCTTCGCTGGCGCCGCACTGCCCGCTCGGCCCGATTTCGCTGGCGGCGTCGCTGCAGGTCGCCTTCGCGACGCCGAACTTCCTGATCCAGGAACAAAGCCTGGGCATGCACTACCACGAGGGTCGCGAGCACGAGTACCTCGCCGACCCGTCGGTCTTCGCCTTCCGGGACGGCTACGCGGCCCGCCCGCTCGGGCCCGGCCTCGGCATCGAGGTCGACGAAGCCGCCGTGCGCCGCGCCGACGAGCTCGGGCACACCTGGCGCTCACCGGTGTGGCGGCACGACGACGGGAGCTTCGCCGAGTGGTGAAACCCCGGACCACTACCGCGCTGACCTGCGCAGGTAGGGTGAAGGCGTGACGGACAAGCCCCGCATTCCGAACGTGCTCGCCGCCCGCTACGCCTCGGCGGAGCTGGTCTCGCTCTGGTCGCCGGAGCAGAAGGTCGTCCTGGAACGGCAGCTGTGGCTCGCCGTGCTCAAGGCGCAGAAGGACCTCGGCGTCGAGGTGCCGGACGGCGTCGTCGAGGCGTACGAGCGCGTGCTGGAAGACGTGCGGCTGGACTCGATCGCGGCCCGCGAGCGCGTCACCCGCCACGACGTGAAGGCGCGGATCGAGGAGTTCAGCGACCTCGCCGGCCACGAACACATCCACAAGGGCATGACCTCGCGCGACCTCACGGAGAACGTCGAGCAGCTGCAGCTGCTCCGGTCGCTGGAGCTGGTCCGCACGCGCGTCGCCACCGTGCTCGCCCGGCTGGCCGCCCTCGCCGTCGAGCACGCCGACACCGTCATGGCCGGGCGCTCGCACAACGTCGCCGCGCAGGCCACCACCCTCGGCAAGCGGTTCGCCACGGCGGCCGACGAGCTGCTGGTCGCCTTCGAGCGGCTCGACAACCTCATCGAGCGCTACCCGCTGCGCGGCATCAAGGGCCCGGTCGGCACCGCGCAGGACATGCTCGACCTGCTCGGCGACGAGTCCACTTTGGACCAGCTGGAAGACCGCGTGACGCAGCACCTCGGCTTCAACCGGCGGTTCGTCAGCGTCGGCCAGGTGTACCCGCGCTCGCTCGACTTCGACGTGCTGTCCACTGTGGTCCAGCTCGCCGCGGCGCCGTCCAGCCTGGCCAAGACGATCCGGCTGATGGCGGGCCACGAGCTGGTCACCGAGGGCTTCAAGCCCGGCCAGGTCGGCTCGTCCGCCATGCCGCACAAGATGAACACCCGCTCGTGCGAGCGCGTCAACGGCCTCGCCGTCGTGCTGCGCGGCTACCTGTCGATGATCGGCGAGCTGGCCGGCGACCAGTGGAACGAGGGTGACGTCTCCGACTCCGTCGTCCGCCGGGTCGCGCTGCCGGACGCCTTCTTCGCGCTCGACGGCCTGCTGGAGACCTTCCTCACGGTGCTCGCCGAGTTCGGCGCCTTCCCGGCGGTGATCGAGCGTGAGCTGGACCGCTATCTGCCGTTCCTGACCACGACGAAGGTGCTCATGGCCTCCGTCCGCGCCGGCGTCGGACGTGAGACGGCGCACGAAGCGATCAAGGAGCACGCCGTCGCCGTCGCGCTCGAGATGCGCGAAGGCCGCGCCGACAACGACCTCCTCGACCGGTTCGCCGCCGACGAGCGCATCCCGCTCGACCGCGGTGAGCTGGACAAACTCCTCGCCGACCGGATCTCGTTCACCGGAACGGCCGGGCGGCAGGTCACGCAGGTGGCCGAGCGCGTCGCCGAGGTCCTCGAGCGGTTCCCCGAGGCCGCGGGGTACGTGCCGCAGCCGATCCTGTGAGCTGACGCACGAGTCCACGGACTGGAACGAATCCACACGAACGGGCGAAATCCCTAATCTCGATCGCACGAAACCGGAGCGTCAGGACGTTTACCCAGTGACCTGACGTGCTTTCCTCGCGCCCTGGGCGCGCCAACCTCTGGAAGAAGCGATGAGATCCACGCTGTCGAAGATCGCCGCGGCCGTGTCCGCGGGCGCGCTGACGTTGACCTTGGCCGCCTGCGGAGGTTCCGACGCGGGGGCGACCACCCTGCGCGTCGGGACGCTGAGCGACGCCCCGCCGTCGATCTACCTGGAAAACGGCCGGTTCACCGGCTACGACAACGAGCTGCTGCGGGACATCGCGAAGCGTGAGGGCTTCGAGGTGGAGTTCGTCGGCACCGAGTTCTCCAGCCTGCTCGCCGGGGTCGCGGGCGGCAAGTTCGACATCGGCAGCTCGACGATCTCCAGCACCGAGGCCCGCAAGAAGACGGTCGCCTTCTCCAACGGCTACAACACCGGCTTCACCACGATCGTCACGGCCAAGGGAGCGAACCTCAAGGAGGTCGCCGCACTGGGCGGCAAGCGGCTCGGCGTGGTCCAGGGCTCGGTGCAGGACGAGTTCGCGGGCAAGGTCGCCGGCGCCCAGGTCGTCCGCTTCCCGGACTACAACGCCGGCTTCGCGCAGCTGAAGAACGGCACGCTGGACGGCTGGGTCGTCCCGCAGGACATCGGGCAGAAGTACCTGGACCAGAACCCGGGTGTCCCGCTGGAACTGGGGTACACCGTCGAGGACAAGGACACCCCGTCGGCGTTCGCGGTGGCCAAGAAGAACACCGACCTGCTGAACAAGCTGAACGACGGCCTGGCGAAGGCGGTCGCGGACGGCACGGTCGCGCGGATCTACGGGCAGTTCTACAAGAACACCCCGTTGTCGAAGGAACTGCAGCAGGGCGGCCCCGGCCTGCCCGTCAAGAACCTGGGGGCGTGACATGAAGAAGCTGATCGTCACCGTGCTGGCCGCGGCTCTCACGCTGACCGCGTGCGGCGGCTCGGACAGCGCTTCCTCGACGCTGCGCGTGGGCACGCTCAGCGACGCGCCGCCGAACATCTACCTCTCCGGCGGCAACTACACCGGCTTCGACAACGAGCTGCTCAAGGCCATCGCGGCCAAGCAGAACCTGAAGCTGGAGTTCGCCGCGACCGACTTCTCCGCGCTGCTCGGGCAGGTCGCGTCGGGCCGCTACGACATCGCCAGCTCGGCGATCGCGCAGACCGACGAGCGCAAGAAGACGGTCGACTTCTCCGCGGCCTACGACTTCGAGACGATGAGCATCCAGGCCAAGCAGGGCACGCCGGTCACCGACGAGAAGGGCCTGGCCGGCAAGCGCGTCGCCGTCATCCAGGCGACCGTCGGCGACCACTGGCTGGGCAGCACGGTGCCGGACGCCCAGGCCGTGCGCTTCCCCGACTACGCCGCCGCGCTGACCGCGCTGAAGAGCGGCGCGGTGGATGCCTACATCCTGGACCAGTCCATTGCCGAGAAGAACGTCACCGACAACCCGGACGCCAAGCTGGTCGTCGTCAAGAGCTTCGTCACGGACGTCCCGCACGGGTTCGCGGTGAAGAAGGGCAACGCCGAGCTGCTCGGCAAGATCAACGACGGGCTCAAGCAGGTGATCTCCGACGGGACCTGGCTTAAGCTGCACCAGCAGTTCCTGCCGACCGCTCCGGTGCCGGCCGGGTTCCAGGGTTAGGAGAAGCATGAGGAAGACACTGGTCACGGCGCTGACCGCGACCCTGCTGGCCGCGCTCACGGCGTGCGGCGGCGGCTCGGACAGCGGCGGCGAGAAGACGCTGCGCGTCGGCACGTTGAGCGACTCGAAGCCGAACGCCTACCAGGAGAACGGCAACTACACCGGCTTCGACAACGAGCTGCTCAAGGCCATCGCGGCCAAGGAAGGGCTGAAGCTGGAGTTCGCCGCGACCGAGTTCTCGGCGCTGCTCGGCCAGGTCGCGAACGGCACGTTCGACATCGGCAGCTCGGCGATTTCCCAGACCGACGCCCGCAAGAAGACCGTCGACTTCTCGGCGCCGTACAACTACCAGGCCCTCGGCATCGAGGCCAAGGAGACCGCCGGCATCACCGACGAGAACTCCCTGGCGGGCAAGCGGGTCGGCGTCGTCCAGGGCACGGTGTCGGACACCTGGCTCGGCACGAACGCCCCGACCGCGCAGGCCGTCCGGTTCCCGAACGACGCCGCCGCCCTCAACGCGCTCAAGACCGGCGCGATCGACGGCGCGGTGTTCGACCAGGCGACCGCCGAGGACTACGCGAAGAACAACCCGGACGCGAAGCTCAAGGTGACCAAGGCGATCACCACGACTATCCCGCACGGGTTCGCCTTCAAGAAGGGCAACACCGACCTGATCAACAAGATCAACGACGGCCTGAAGAAGGTCATCGCCGACGGCACCTGGGTCAAGGTGCACGACCAGTTCGAGCCCACCGCGCCGGTGCCCGCCGAGTTCAAGGCGGGGCAGTAGTCCACAATGGACGACTTTGTCAATACTTTCCTGAACTGGGACTACATTTCGCAGGTCCTGCCGGACCTGCTGAAGACCGGTCTGCTGAACACGCTGATCCTGTCGGTGTCGTCGGCGCTGATCGGCACCGTGGTCGGCATGGTCCTGGCCGTGATGGGGCTGTCCACCAAGTGGTGGCTGCGCTGGCCGGCGCGGGTGTACACCGACATCTTCCGCGGGCTGCCGGCGATCCTGACGATCCTGCTGATCGGCCAGGGTCTCGGCACGCTCGCGCGGGACGTCGTCGGCACGAACCCGTACCCGATGGGCATCCTCGCGCTGTCGCTGATCGCCGCCGCCTACATCGGCGAGATCTTCCGGTCCGGCATCCAGAGCGTCGACAAGGGGCAGATGGAGGCCAGCCGGGCGCTCGGGATGAGCTACACCAAGTCGATGCTGCTGGTGATCATCCCGCAGGGCGTCCGGCGGGTGCTGCCGGCGCTGGTGAACCAGTTCATCGCGCTGGTCAAGGACTCCAGCCTGGTCTACGTGCTCGGCCTGCTGTCCGGGCAGCGCGAGCTGTTCCGGATCGGCCAGGACCTCGCGGCGAACACGGGGAACCTGTCGCCGCTGGTCGCCGCGGGCGTGTTCTTCCTGGTGATCACCGTGCCGCTGACGCACCTGGTCAACTACATCGACAAGAAGCTCCGGACCGGCCGCAAGGTGCGCGTCGACGAGCCGGGCGACGGCGACGAGCTGGACCTGGTCGCCAGCGGAAAGGTCCCCTCGTGACGACGGCGGTGCGTTCGTCCAGTGTGGAACTGAAGGACATCCACGTCAGCTTCGGCACGCTCGAAGTCCTGCGCGGGGTCGACCTCCGCGTGGAGAGCGGCAAGACGACGTGCATCATCGGGCCGTCCGGCTCCGGCAAGTCGACGCTCCTGCGCTGCGTGAACCGCTTGCAGGAGCCCGATTCCGGCGATCTGCTGCTCGACGGCGAATCGGTGATCAAGGCCGACCCGGACGTGCTGCGCCAGCGCGTCGGCATGGTGTTCCAGCACTTCAACCTCTTCGGCCACCGGAGCGTGCTGGACAACATCGTGCTGCCGCTACGCAGCGTGAAGAAGCTGAGCAAGGAGGAGGCCTCGGCGATCGCCCGGGCTCGCTTGGCGGACGTCGGCCTGGCGGACAAGGCACCGTACCGCCCGAGCGCGTTGTCGGGCGGCCAGCAGCAGCGCGTGGCGATCGCCAGGGCCCTGGCGATGGACCCCGAGGTGATGCTCTTCGACGAGGCGACGAGCGCACTGGACCCGGAGCTGGTCAAGGGCGTGCTGAACCTGATGGCGGGGCTCGCCTCCCGCGGGCTGACCTTGATCGTGGTGACGCACGAGATGGGGTTCGCCCGCAGTGTCGCCGACGAGGTGGCGTTCATGGACGCGGGCCGCATCGTCGAGCAGGGCCCGCCGGCGGAGATCTTCGACGAGCCGCAGAGCCCGCGCCTGCAGCGGTTCCTCTCCCAGGTCCTCTGAAAGGAGACGCTTCGGCGGCGGCCGCCCGGGTAGCCTGCGGAGATGGCGAGAATCGCTCGGCTGACGTACTACCCGGTCAAGTCCTGCGCGGGCATCGACGTGCCGTCCGCCGAGGTGACCGGCACCGGGCTCGCGGGCGACCGGGTCTTCCAGGTCATCTCCCCGGACGGGGACGTCCTCACCCAGCGGCCGCACCCGGTCATGGCGGTCGTCCGGCCGCGGGTGCTCGGTGACCGGCTGGCGCTGTCGGCGCCCGGCCGCGAAGAGATCGTCTTCGACATCCGGCGCGACGGCCCGCGGCGCCCCGTGTCGATGCTCAGCTGGCACGGCGAAGGCGTCCGGCAGGATCCCCGGGCCGCCGAGTGGTTGTCGGACCTGCTCGGCCGCCCGGCCGAGCTGATCGGCGTGACGCCGGACCACCACCGGGTCAGCGGCGGGGTGTTCCCCGGCCTGGCCGCCTTCGGCGACGCGCACGCCCTGCTGCTCGCCTCGGAGTCCTCTTTGGACAACCTCAACGAGCGGATCGCCGCCGGGCAGGGCGAACCGGTGCCGATGGACCGCTTCCGGCCCAACATCGTGCTCGCCGGCTGGACCGAACCCCACCGCGAAGACGAGGCCCGTGAACTGACCGCCGGCACCGCGCGGATCGGTTACGCCGAGAGGTGCGTCCGGTGCGCGGTCCCCATGGTCGACCAGGAAACCGGCGTGAAGGACGGTCCCGAGCCGATCCGCACCCTCGCGACCTACCGGCGTGACCCGCAGGGCGGCGTCGTCTTCGGCATGAAAGCCGCGGTGCTGCGGCCGGGTCAGGTCGCCGTCGGTGACGAGGTGATCGTGCACTCCTGGGCCGGCCCGAGCCCGAGCACGGCCGCCGCCGAGCCGCCGTTCACGGCGACGGCGAGCCGGCCCGCCGAGTCCGTGTAGAGCACCGAAGCGCCGGCGGGCACGTCGGCGAAGGTCCGCCCGAGCACCGTCGTCACCGCCACGCGCTCGCTGTGCACGGAAACCGCGCCCGAGAGGCCCGAGAGCTCCAGGTCCGCCGGGGTCGCGGCCAGCTGGACGTTGCCGAAGTGGTCGACCGTCAGCACCTCCGAGACCAGCTTGCCGGGGAACGCGGCCACGAACGGCTCCGGCATCGCGACCAGGTCCGCCACCGGGTCGCCGAAGTCCGCCGGGGCGACGCCGAGGGCGAGGTGCGCGGCCGCGGGCGCGAAGACGTCCCGGCCGTGGAAGGTCGCTGACGTCGCCGGTAGCCGCAGCGACGGCTCGGCGAGCTCGTAGGCCGCCCGGACCCCGCCCAGCGCCTGCGCGGCCGGCAGCAGCAGGCCGTTGTCCGGCCCGACCAGCAGGCCGTCCTCCGCGACCACGACCACGCCGAGCCGATCGGTGCCGACGCCGGGGTCGACCACCGCGACGTGCACCGATTGCGGCAGGTAGGGGACGGTCTGGGCGAGGGCCATCGCCCCGTGGCGGATGTCCTGAGGTGGTACTTCGTGGGTCACGTCGATCACCCGCACCGCGGGCGCCAGCCGCGCGATCACGCCGTGGCAGGCCGCCACGAAGCCGTCGCGCAGGCCGTAATCGGTGGTCACCGAGATCCAGTCGTACGCCATGCGAGCATCATCCATGGTGGCGGAGGGTGCCCGTTAGGGTTCAGCGCGTGACACCCCTCCCCACCCTGCCACGGCTCGCCACGGGCAAGGTCCGTGACCTCTACGCCGTGGGCGACGACCACCTGCTGGTCGTCGCCTCCGACCGCATCTCCGCCTTCGAACACGTCTTCCCCACCTCGGTCCCCGGCAAGGGCCGTGTGCTCACCGCGATGAGCGTGTTCTGGTTCCGCGAGCTCGCTGACGTCCTCCCGAACCACCTCGTGGCCTGCGAAGACCCCCGCATCCCCGAGGCCGTCCGCGGCCGCGCGCTGCTGGTCGAGAAGCTCGACATGCTGCCGGTGGAGGCGGTCGTCCGCGGTTACCTCACCGGCCGTGGGTACTCCGATTACCGCAGGTCAGGACGGGTGTGCGGGCTGACGCTGCCGCCCGGTCTCGCCGAGTCGGCGCGGCTGCCCGAGCCGATCTTCACGCCGTCGACCAAGGCGCGTCGCGGGGAGAAGGACGAAAATATCGACTTCGACACGTGCGTCGCGACGCTCGGCCGCGCGCTCGCCGAGGAGGTCCGGGAGGCGTCGCTGGAGCTGTACCGCCGGGGCGCGGCCCGCGCCGCGGATCAGGGCCTGCTGCTGGCCGACACGAAGTTCGAGTTCGGCATCGGCCGTGACGGCCGCCTAGTGCTCGCGGACGAGCTGCTGACGCCGGATTCGGCGCGCTACTGGCTCGCCGACGGGCACCAGCCCGGCGTCCCGCAGCCGTCGTTCGACAAGCAGCACGTGCGCGACTGGCTGGTCGACCCGGCCTCCGGCTGGGACTGCGTGTCCCCGCTGCCGCCGTTGCCGCCCGAGGTGGTGACGGCCACGCGCGACCGCTACGTCGAGGCGTACCACCGCATCACCGGGCTTTCGCTGGCAGACTGGCCTCGTGATCCTGCTGATCTGCGGCAGCCTGCGAGCCGGCTCGGGCAATGCGGCGGTCCTGGGGACCGCCGCGACCCTCACCGCGAGCCGGACGTACACCGGCCTCGCCGACCTGCCGCACTTCAACCCCGATGACGACCGGGACCCGCTGCACCCCGAGGTCGCGGCGCTGCGGGCGGCGATCGAGGAGGCTGACGCGGTCCTGATCTGCACGCCGGAGTACGCCGGCGGGCTGCCGGGCTCGTTCAAGAACCTCCTCGACTGGACGGTCGGCGGCGGCGAGCTGTACGGCAAGCCGGTGGCGTGGATCAACGCGTCCTCGATCGCGGCGCCGACCGGCGGCCGGGACGCCCACGACTCGCTGCGGAAGGTCCTGACGTACGCGGGCGCGAAGATCGTCGACGAGGCCTGCGCGCGGATCCCGGTGTCGCGGGCCGACGTCGCCGACGGCCAGGTCGCCGACCCCGATCTGCGGGGCCGGATCGCGGTGGCCGTGCAGCGCCTGCGTGAGGGTGTCTGACCCTTCCGGCAACGGTCGCCCGCCCGTTCTGCGCAGTTCACGGGAGTTTCAGACGCGTGCGGGCCAATGGTGGTCGTGGACGCTCGCTTGCTGGTTTCGCTGTCGGGAATCACCCCGCGCACGCTGCACCGCTGCGCCGACCTCGCGGCCGAGCTCGACCGCCGCAAGGTGCCCCTGTCCCTGCTGTACGCCGCCCGCACCGGCGAAGGCCCGGTGACGGAGTGGGTGCGCACCCGCGCCCGCCGCGGTGATTCCGTGCTGCTGCACGGTTACGACCACACCGTCACGCCCACGCACCGCACGGTGTACCTGGGCAAGCGCGCGGAGTTCGCGACGTTGCCGGCCCACGAGGCACGCCTGCGGCTGATCGCCGCGCGGGCCGCGCTGGACAGTGCCGGGCTGACGGTCGACGGCTTCGCGCCGCCGCGCTGGATCGCGTCACAGGGCACGCTGCAGGCGCTGGCCGAGCACGGTTTCCGGCTGTGCGCGGACCTCGGCGCGGTCCGCGACCTGGTGACCGGCGAGGTGCGCCGCGCGCGGGTCCAAGAATTCACCAGCCAGTCGCACCGCACGGAGACGGTGCGCTGCTTCGCACTGGTGCTGGCGGCGGCGCGTTCGGCCCGCCGGGGCGGCCTGGTCCGGCTGGGGGTGGAAGCCCCGGACCTGACCCGCCCCGGCCTCCGCCAGGCGCTGCTCGACGCGGTGGACGTCGCACTGGAGAACCGGGCGTTCGGCGCCACCTACGGTTCGCTGCGCGCGGTCCCGGCCTGACCCGGCTAGAACTTCGCCGGCTCGCCCCGGTCGAGCACCTTGACCTCGGTGCCTTCGGGAGCGAGGTTCCCGAACAGGCCGTAGTGCATGGCGGGGTTGGCGAGCACGGCTTCGTGGATCGGCACGGCCACCCGCGGCGCCACGGCCCGCAGGTAGTCGACGGCCTCCCCGGCCTTCAGCCACGGGGCGCCGGTGGGCAGCCCGAGGACGTCGATCTGCTGCTCGGGCACGAAGAACGAGTCGCCGGGGTGGAAGAAGGCGCCGTCGTCGAAGACGTACCCGATGTTCGGGATGACGGGGATGTCGGAGTGGATGACGGCGTGCTCCCCGCCGACGGCCTTGATCGAGGTGTCCCCGACGGCGAAGGCGTCCCCGACGTCGGCGATGTCGAACTCCAGCCCGAGCTTCTGCACTTCGGGGGCGGACCCGGGATCGACGATCAGCTTCGCGCCGGGGTTGGCCTCGAGGACCTTCGGCAGCCGTTCGACGTCGAGGTGGTCGAAGTGCTGGTGCGTGACCAGCACGGCGGACAGCTCCCGCTCACCCTCGAAGCCGGTGGAGAAGGTGCCGGGATCGATCAGGATCCGCTCGGAACCGGTCTCCAGCAACAGGCAGGCGTGTCCGAAATGGACGATACGCATCGGTGGTTCTCCTTCACGGGTGGTCGTTTTCCAGCCTAGTCCCGTTCACGGTTTTCCGGCGAGGAGCGCGTCACCGAGTTCCGTGCGGCGGTAGAGCACCCGGTGCCCACGCCGCTCCGAAGCCAGCAACCCCGCCCCGCGCAACGCCGTGAGGTGCGCCGAAACCGTCGCCGCCGCCAGGCCGTGGCGCCGGGCCAGTTCGGTCGTCGCCGCCGGGCGGTCGAGGGTTGTCAGCAGCAACGCCCGCGTCCGGCCGAGCACCTCGGCCAGCGGCTCCGGCGGCGTGGCCGGCGAGGCCCACAGCGAAGCCACCCCGCGAGCCGGGTAGAGCAGCGAAACCTGCCACGGCGGCACCGTCACGACCCCGACGTTCGGCCACGCGAACACCGCCGGGATCAGCAGCAGCCCGCGCGAGTCGATCGAAAGCCGCTCGCGAGCCCGGACGTCGACCAGCACCGACGTCCCCGAGAGGCGGACGCGGGGGTGCAGTTCGGCCAGCATCGCCGCCAGCCCGCCCGAGCCCAGCCGGCGCGCCCGGTGCGCGATGTCCGCCGCGAGCAGCTCGCGCAGGCGCGGCCACTCCGGGGCCAGCAACGTCTCCCACACCGTCGCGAGCTGCCCGGCGAGCAGGTCGCGCGCCGCCGCCGGGTCGGCCGGCAGGCCGGACAGGTCCGCGTCGACCATCCCCAGCTCCAGCGCCACCTGCGCCGGCGGCGTCGCGCGGACCACCTCGAGCTGCGCCTCGGCGGTCGTCTCGGGGCCGTCGGGCGGCGGGCTCAGGAACTCGGTGATGTAGTGCCGCGCGCTCAGCACCGCCGTCAGCTCGGGCACGTCGGGCAGGCCGGCGAGCCACGGCGGGGGCGCCGGGTGCCGCCGGATGCCGAGCAGCGTCTGGACCGCGCCCAGTACCTCCTCCAACGGCGAAATCGCGAAGCGGACGCGCTGGCTCCCGGCCGCGGTCAGGGCCAGCTCGATCACGACTGATTCGCTCTCACCCGAATCAGTATGCCGCGGACGCGCTCCGGGAGAGCGTGACGGCATGTCGTTGTTCACCCATCGCGCGTACTGGCGCTGGTCGGCCGGCGTCCAGGCGGCCCGGCTCCCGGGGACCATGGCGCCGCTCGCGTTCACCCTGCTGACCACCGCCACGACCGGTTCGTACCGGCTGGGCGGCGTGCTGATGTCGGTCTACGTCGCCACCGAGATGGTGTGCGCGGTGCCGGTCGGGCGGCTGCTCGACCGCGTCGGCCCTGCACGGGGCTTGACCGCGCTGCTGCTCCTGACCGCCGTCGGGTACGCCGTGCTGGCGCTGGCCGCCGACGCTCCCGCCCCTGTCCTCGTCGCGCTCGTCCTGCTGCCCGGCATCGCGGGCGGGGCGTTGTCGGGCGGCTTCCGGACGCTCCTGGCCGACACGGTCGACGACGAGCTCCTGCCGCGCGCGATCTCGGTGGACGCGATGCTCATGGAAGGGGTGCTCATCGGCGGTCCGGCGCTGGTCGCGCTGCTCGACCTGGCCGGCACGCTCGTCCCGCTCGCCGTCATGGCCGCCGCGTGCCTGGCGGCGGCGTTGCTCGTCCCGCGCCGCCCGGGTGAGCCCGGTCGGGCGGAATCCGGCGACGACGTCCCGGCACCCCGCCTGCGCACCTACCTGCCGTGGCTGTGCTGCGCGTTCACCGTCGGGCTGCTGCTTTCGACCATCGAAGTGGCGCCGCTGCCGCTGGTCCAGCGGCTCGGGGCGCCCGCGGCCACCGCGCCCGTGGTGATCGCCGTGCTGAGCGGAGCGAGCATCGCAGGCAGCGCGCTCTACGCGTGGCGGGGCAAGACCGGTGACCCACGGCTGTTCCTCGCCGGGTTCGTCGCCGGCGGGCTCACCCTCGCGGCGGATTTCGGCTGGCCGGGATTGCTCGCGTCGGTGGCCGTGATCGGCGCCTGCACCGGGCCGCTGGTGGCCACCACCTCCGTCAACCTGCAGCGCGTGCTGCCGAAGAACCACAGGTCAGCGGGGTTCTCGCTGAGTTTCACCGTGCAGGCCGCCGGCTTCGGGCTCGGGTCGCTCGCGGTGGGCGTCCTGCCGCTGTGGGTGACGCCGTTGTTCGGTGTCTTTGCCGCGGCGATCGCCGGTGGAATGCTGGTGCGGAAGCCCGCGCGAGCTATTGGCACGTGTCAGTAACCTCGTAACCTGGGCTGACCCTCGACCCACGGGAGACGCCGATGACTGCCGTCCAGCCGAAGCCGACGACGGTCGGCGAGACCTTCGACTCGCTCAGCCCGGCGACCGACGAGGTGGTCGGAACCCACCCGATCCACACCGCGGAGGACGTCAAGGCGGCCGTCGAGCGGGCGCGCGTCGCGGCGGAGTGGTGGGCGGGTCTCGGGTTCGCCGGGCGCGCCGAGCGGCTCCGGGGCTGGAAGGGCGTGCTGACGCGGCGGCTGCCGCAGCTGTGCCAGGTGGTCCGCGACGAGACCGGCAAGCCGATCGCCGACGCGCAGCTGGAGAGCGTCCTGGCCATCGAGCACATCGCGTGGGCGGGCAAGCACGCGAAGAAGGTGCTCGGCAAGCAGAAGCGGTCCGCGGGGTTGCTGATGTCGAACCAGGCGGCGACGGTCGAGTACCAGCCGCTGGGCGTGGTCGGCGTGATCGGCCCGTGGAACTACCCGGTGTTCACCCCGCTGGGCTCGATCGCTTACGCGCTCGCGGCGGGCAACGCGGTGGTGTTCAAGCCGAGCGAGTACACGCCGGGCGTCGGCAAGTGGCTGGTCGACGCGTTCGCCGAGATCGTCCCGGAGCAGCCGGTGCTGCAGCTGGTCACCGGCTTCGGCGAGACGGGCGCGGCGCTGGTCGGCGCGGGTGTCGACAAGATCGCCTTCACCGGCTCGACGGCAACGGGCAAGCGCATCATGGCGGCGGCGGCCGAGACGCTGACCCCGGTGGTGATCGAGGCGGGCGGCAAGGACCCGGTCCTGGTCGACGCGGACGCGGACCTGGACGCGGCAGCCGACGCGACGGTCTGGGGCGCGTTCTCGAACTCGGGCCAGACGTGCATCGGCGTCGAGCGGGTGTACGTGCACGAGAAGGTCCACGACGAGTTCGTGGCCAAGGTGGTCGAGAAGTCGAAGGACGTCCGCGCGGGTTCGGACGAGGCCGCCCAGTACGGCCCGGTGACGATGCCGTCCCAGCTGGGCGTGATCAAGAGGCACATCCACGACGCGCTGGCCCGCGGAGGCAAGGCGGTCCTCGGAGGAGAGGACGCGGTGGGCGACCGCTACGCCCAGCCGACGGTCCTGGTCGACGTCCCGGAGGATTCCGAGGCGGTGAAGGAGGAGACGTTCGGCCCGACGGTGACGATCGCGAAGGTCCGCGACATGGACGAAGCGGTCGAGCGCGCGAACAACACGAAGTACGGCCTGGGCTCGACCGTGTTCTCGAAGTCACGAGGAGTGGAGCTGGCGGAGAAGCTGCGCACGGGCATGACGGCGATCAACGCACCGCTGTCGTTCGCGGGAATAGCATCCTTGCCGTTCGGCGGCGTGGGCGACTCGGGCTTCGGCCGCATCCACGGCCCGGAGGGCCTGCGCGAGTTCGCCCGCACGAAGGCCATCGCACGACAGCGGTTCACGGCCCCGCTGACGTTGACATCGTTCAACCGCAAGGAATCAACGGACGCGCTGGTCGCCAAGCTGGTGACGATTCTCCACGGCAAGCGTTGAGCTACTCCGGGGTTGTGGACAACTCGGGTCCGCAACCCCGGACAGCCCCCGAAATTGTCGGTGCTCGCCGGTAAACTGGATACCGGGGGGCCGAGGCCCGCCCTTTCGCGGCGGCGCAACAGCTTTGCGGCCGCTTGCCGCAACTCAGACCCGGCGCAGCGGCATGCCCGGCGGTCGACGGCGCGGCCGCAAGCTCTCTCGACCGCGAAGACCTCGGCGTGCTGCGGTCGACGAAACCCAGCCCAGCACTTGGTGTTACCGCGATCTGCATCTACGGCCTCGGGTAGGCGTGACAAGCCTCGCCTGTCGACCTCGAAGCAGCGGGAAGGATCAACCCGGGCTCGCGCGGCAACAACGAGAGGTCGGGCCCCGCCCCCCGGTATCCAGTTTACCGGCTGACACCGACAATTCCGCGGCCGCGGACCCGAGTTGTCCACAGCCGAACCGCGACTACGCCGACCGCCCCCGGATCAAATCCGCCGCCTTTTCCGCCACCATGATCGTCGGCGCGTTCGTGTTCCCCCGCGGCACCACCGGCATCACGGACGCGTCCACCACCCGCAGCCCCTCCACCCCCTGAACCCGCAACTCCGGGTCAACCACCGACCCGATCGAGCAAGTCCCGACCGGGTGATAGAGCGTCTGCGTGTTCTCCCGAATGTGATCAGCCATTTCCGAATCACTCAAATCGTGCCGCAGTGGCAGGAACGGCTTGTCCAGGAACCGTCGCAACGGCCCCGTCTGCCCGATTTCGATCAACGCCCGCAATCCCGCGATCATCGTCTCCATATCGCGCGGCTCAGCGTAATATGCCGGGTCGATTTCCGGTTTCCACAACGGATTCGCCGACTTCAGCCGCAGCCGTCCGCGGCTCGCGACGTCCACCAGTGTCGCCGCCGAGGTGAAGCCGGGCATCGTCGGCTCGTGCAACCCGTTGTCGTAGAACAACGACGGCACCACGTGGATCTGCATGTCCGGCGCCGGCAACCCGTCCGTGGTCGGGTAGAACGCGCCAGCCTCGCCGATGTTCGACGTCAACGGCCCGCGTCGCGTCAGCTGGTACCGGGCCAAACCGAAAAGCGACGCCGCATCGGCCAGATCGGTGGTGTCCCGAGTGGACCAGATGATTCCGCACGCCGGGTGGTCGTGCAGGTTTTCGCCGACGCCGGGCAGCGCGGCGACGACGTTGACGCCGTGCTCGCGCAGGTGCTCGGCCGGACCCACTCCCGACACCATCAGTAGCTGCGGCGAGTTCACCGCGCCACCCGAAAGAATGACTTCCGTCGAAGCGCGCGCCGTCTGCTCGACTCCGTTGTCCAAATAGGACACGCCGACCGCGCGCGTGCCCTCGAAGACGATCCGGGTGGCCGGCGTGCTCGTCTTCACCGTGAGGTTCGGCCGCGAGAGCGCCGGGCGCAGGTAGGCGTCGGCCGTGGACCACCGGCGGCCCTTCTTGCACGTCACCTGGTAGACGCCGGCGCCTTCCTGGCTCTCGCCGTTGAAGTCGTCGGTGCGCTTGAGGCCCCACGCGACGGCCGAGTCGACCCAGGCGTGCGACAGCTCGTGGGTGAACCGGCGGTCCTCGACGTGCAGCGGGCCGTCGGTGCCGTGCAGCGGCCCGCCGAGCCGCTGGTTGCCCTCGGCGCGCTTGAAGTAGGGCAGGACGTCGTCCCAACCCCACCCCGTGGCGCCGTGGGAATCGCGCCAACCGTCGTAGTCGACGCGGTTGCCACGGATGTAGATCATCGCGTTGATCGACGAGCAGCCGCCGAGCATCTTCCCGCGCGGCCAGTACGACGTCTTGCCCGTGTGCTTCTGCTCGACGGTCTCGTAGTTCCAGTCCCACCTGGTCTTGAACAGCGACGCGAACGCGGCCGGGATGTGGATCTCGTCCGCGGTGTCCTCCGCGCCCGCTTCGAGGAGCAGGACCTGGGCGGACGGGTCCTCGGTCAGGCGGTTGGCGAGGACGCACCCCGCGCTGCCGGCACCGACGATGACGTAGTCGTAGGACTCCTGGACGGCCACGGTGCCTCCTGTTGGCGAGATGTCAACGACTCATCATGGCGCAGCCCGGCGCCGTCGGCCAGTCTAGGTTTCCCGACGGGCCCCGCAGGGTGGGCGAGCGGGTGAACTATGCTGACGAGGTACCCACGACCTGCAGAAATAAGGAGCAGCCTGCCGTGGCCCGAGTCGTCGTCGACGTCATGCCGAAGCCCGAAATCCTCGACCCGCAGGGACAGGCCGCGCTCGGCGCCGCCGGCCGCCTGGGGTTCACCGGGATCAAGGAGATCCGCCAGGGCAAGCACTTCGAGATCGAGGTCGACGACACGGTCGACGACGCGACGCTCGAGAAGATCGCCGAGGGCTTCCTCGCGAACCCGGTCATCGAGCAGTGGACGATCAAGCGGGTGGACGCGTGAGCGCGCGCATCGGCGTCATCACCTTCCCGGGCACGCTGGACGACGGCGACGCGGCCCGCGCGGTCCGCTACGCCGGCGGCGAGGCGGTGTCGCTGTGGCACGCGGACGAGGACCTGCACGACGTCGACGCGGTCATCGTCCCGGGCGGCTTTTCCTACGGCGACTACCTGCGCGCGGGCGTGATCGCCCGGTTCGCGCCGGTCATGACCCCGGTGATCGAGGCGGCGCGCGCGGGCATGCCGGTGCTCGGCATCTGCAACGGGTTCCAGATCCTGTGCGAGGCCGGCCTGCTGCCCGGCGCGATGATCCGCAACCAGGGCCTGCACTTCATCTGCCGCGACCAGTGGCTGCGGGTGGAGAACACGTCCACCGCGTGGACCACGCGGTACGACGAGGGCGCGGAAATCCTCATCCCGATGAAGAACATCGACGGCTGCTACATGGCCGAGCAGTCCACTTTGGACGAACTGGAGGGCGAGGGCCGCGTGGTGTTCCGGTACGTCGGCGGCAACCCGAACGGGTCGCGCAACGACATCGCCGGGATCCGCAGCGAGAACGGCCGGGTCGTCGGGCTGATGCCGCACCCGGAGCACGCGATCGACGCGCTGACCGGGCCGTCGGACGACGGGCTGGGGATGTTCTTCAGCGCGGTGGACGCGCTGGTCAAGGCCTGAGGGCGGGCCGCGCCCCCCGGTAACCATGCTACCGGGGGACACCGACAGTTCCGGGGCTGCGGACGTGAGTTGTCCACAGCCCCGGACCTCGTTTCAGCTCTTGCTCTGGTCGTTCGAGAGCCACTTCTCCGGGCGCACCCGGACGAGGATCGACCGCTCTCCGAGCGCCGAGTCGACGTAGGCCGTCGCCTGGTCTTCGGGCCAGTACCGCTTCGCGATCCGGAGGGCCTGCTCGCGCGTCGGCGGCTCGTCGTTGGCCACCACCGGGCCCTCGGCCGTGACGTACTTGTACGGCGGGTTCTCGTCCTGGGCCACCAGGCTCAGCCGGCCGGCCGCGCGGATCGAGCGGTCCTTGACGGTGTCGCGTTCCATCCAGATCAGCAGCTCACCGCCGGGTTCGTAGTCGTACCAGACCGGCACGGCCAGCGGCGCCCGGCCGGCGCGCTCCACCGCGAGCACGCCCACGTGCACCCCGCTCAGGAACTCTTCCCGCTCGGCAGCGCTCATCACGAACGACGACATGTCACTCCCCAGGTAGATGGTCATCCACCGGGGAGCAACACGCCGCTCGCTCCGGACATTCCGGACCAACTGACGCCCGCGGCCGGGTTAGTGGCAGGGCTCGAAGCCGGCCGCGGCCGCTTGCCGCCGCGGTTCGGCTGCGGCGAGCCGCGTCGCCGAGGAAGCAGGCCCCGCCGGCCCGGTCTCGGCCGACCGAGCCGCGCCCGTAGCAGACCCCCGGCGCCCGGCTCGCTGCCGCGGTTCGGCCGCGGCGAGCCGCATCGCCGAAAGATGCCGGGCGCCGCTGCCCGGTCGGCCGCAGTCCCGCCGACCGGACCTGCCTGCGCCAGGCTTAGCTCGCCGCCGCCACCAGGCGGGCGTACGAACCGCCCGCCGACAGCAGCTCCTCGTGCGGGCCCAGCTCCGTGATGCGGCCGCCCTCGACCACCGCGACCCGGTCCGCCGCCGCGGCCGTGTGCAGGCGGTGGGCGATGGCGATCACCGTCCGGCCCTCCAGCACGCTGTTCAGCGATCGCTCCAGGTCGCGGGCCGAGCCCGTGTCCAGCAGCGACGTCGCCTCGTCCAGCACCAGCGTGTGCGGGTCCGCCAGCACCACCCGGGCCAGCGCCAGCTGCTGCGCGATCGCCGCCGGGACCGGGTGCTCGCCCGGCCCCAGCTTCGTGTCCAGCCCGGATGGCAGGGTCGCCACCCAGTCCGACGCGCCCGCCGACGCGAGGGCCGCCGTCAGCTCCTCGTCCGTCCAGTCGCCGCCCGCGCGGCGGGCCGGCAGGGCCAGGTTCTCGCGGAGCGTCCCGGAGAACACGTGGTGCTCCTGGGTCAGCAGCAGTACCTCGCCGCGCAGCACGTCGTCGGCCAGCGACGAGACGTCCTGGCCGCCGATGCGCACCGAACCCGACGACGGCGCCGCGATGCCCGCCAGCAGCCGGCCGAGCGTCGACTTGCCCGCGCCCGACGGCCCGACGATCGCCAGCCGCTCGCCGCGCGGGACCCGCAGGTCGATGCCGTGCAGCACCTCGCGGTCGGCCGTGTAGCTGAACCGGACGCCGTGGACGTCGATGTCACGCCCGCGCGGCACCTCCGCCACCTTCTCGCCGTCCTCGACCGCGACCGAGCGGACCCCGAGGATCCGGCGCGCCGCGGCCGCCGCCACCTGCAGGTCCTCCAGCCAGAACAGCGCCTCGTTCAGCGGCGCCGCCATCCCCTGCACGTACAGCAGCACGGTGGTGATCTCGCCGAGCCCGGCCCAGCCCTGCGCGTACGCGAGCAGGCCGAGCAGCAGCATCACCGCCAGCGGCAGCACGTAGCTGATCTCCAGCGACGGCAGCCACCGCAGCTGCAGCTCCCGCATCCGGCGTTCGCCGTAGATGCTCTGGTCCAGCGCGTCGTACGCGGCGCCGATCCGCCGCTCGGTCAGCCCGAGCGCCTCGGTCGTGCGCGCGCCCTCCGCGGTCTCGTGGACGCTGGTGGTCAGGTCGGCCCAGCGGTCGAGCATCCACTGCATGATCGACGGGATCCGCCGCTGGTACCACACGTTCACCGGCACCAGCAGCGGCAGCGCGACCAGCAGGCCCAGCGACAGCAGCGGCGACGTCACCACCATCGCCACGATCGTGAACACCACGGTCACCGCCGCGACCAGGATCTCCGGCGCCGCGAACCGCGCCGCGTGGTCGATCCGGCCGAGGTCGGTGGTGGCCCGGCTGAGCAGGTCGCCGGTGCCCGCCGCCTCGACCGTGCCGAGCGGCAGCTGCAGCGCCGTCCCGACGAACTCCTCGCGCGTCTCGGCCAGCACCAGCTCGCCGAACACCGCGCCGCGCATCCGCGCGATCTTCCGCGCGACCGCCTGCAGCAGCAGGATGCCGACGAACGCCGCCGCCAGCACGTCGACGTGCGCGGTCGTGGTGCCGGCCGCGACGTCGTCGACGAGCGAGCCGAGCAGCTGCGGCCCGGCCAGTCCGATCAGCGTGGCCACCGCCAGCGAGCCCAGCAAGAGGCCGAACTCGCGCTTGTGGGTCCGCGCCGTCGTCAGGGTCCAGCGCCGGACGTCCCGCCGGTCCGCCGTGGGAAGCCGTTTCACACTGTCACCCCCTTCGCCGTGAAAACCTCGTCCGCTACATGCGTCCACAAAGGACTCTGGCTGAACACCACCGTCGTCTTGCCGCGCCGCAGTTCGGCGACGCGCTCGGTGATGCGGGCCTCCGTGTGCGCGTCCACCGCCGACGTCGGCTCGTCGAGCACCAGGACGTCGGCGTCGGTCGCCAGCGCGCGGGCCAGGTTCAGCCGCTGCCGCTGGCCGCCGGACACCTCGCGGCCGCGCTCGCCGATCACCTCGTCGACGCCGTCGGGCAGCGCCTCGACGATGTCTTCGGCGTCGGCCGCGGACAGCGCTTCGGCGATGCTGACGCCGCCCGGCCGCGCCGGCGCGAGCTGCTCGCGCAGCACACCCGAGAACCAGATGTCCTGGTTGTGCGCGTAGACGATCCGCCGCCGCAGCTCCGCGAGCGCGACGTGGTCCGCCCGGACGCCGCCGACCAGCACCTCTTCGCCATCGGCCGGATCGGCGAACCGCGCCAGCCGGTCGGCCACCGCCTCGCCGGCCGCCCCGAAGTCGACGACCGTCAGGCGGCCGGGCGCGACGCGCACGCCGGACTCGGTGTCGACCAGCTCCAGGGGGCCGCCGGGCAGCGGCACCGGCGTCTCCGGATCCGCCAGCTTCGGGCGGATCGCCAGCAGCGCCACCACCTTCCGCGACGCGACCAGTCCGGACGTGATGGACCCGACGGCCTCCGTCGCTGCGTTCACCGGCCAGATCAGGAAGGCCGAAACGCCGTAGAAGGCCACCAGCTGCCCGACGTCGATCGAGCCGGCCACGGCCAGCCGCGCGCCGAGCCAGGTGATCACCACGGTGACCAGGCCGGGCAGCGCGATCTCCGCCGCGGCCAGCCACGCCTCGGCCTTGCCGACCTCGACGCCGGCCCGCCGCACCCGCTGGCTCGTTTCGCGGAAGCGGGCGAAGAACCGCCGCTCGCCGCCGATGCCGCGCAGGATCCGCAGGCCGGACACGATGTCGGCGCCGAGCGCGTTGACGTCGCCGCGCTTCTCGCGCTGCTTGGCCTTGCGCTTCTGCAGCGGGGCGAGCAGCGGCCCGATGCCGAGCACCGCAACCGGCACGCCGACCAGCGCGACCACGCCGAGCAGCGGCGACGTCGAGATCAGCCACACGGCCACCACGACGAACGCCAGCAGCGAGCCGAACGCGCGGCCGGTCATCTCGACGGTGTTGCCGATGTGGTTGATGTCGGTCGTGGAGATCGCGACGAGGTTGCCGGTGGTGGTCTGCTCGCGCAGGCCGGCGCCGACGCGCGTGGTGTGGGCCGAGACGAGCCGCTGGGTCGAGCCCGCGCCGTGCAGCCACAGGCCGTAGTTGAGGAAGTGCAGCCAGGTCCCGAAGACGGTTTGCACGAGCCCCAGCCCGGCCGCGACCAGCGCCCACCGCACGACGGCGGCACCGTCGTGCGCGCCGATGGCGCCGATGCCCTGGCCGACGACCAGCGGCAGCAGCGCACCGGGCAGCGCCCAGACGACACCGATCGCGGCGGCACCGAGCACCGTGCCGAGCCGAGCCCGGAACACGGCGAGCAGGAACCGGCTCGCGGTCGGCCGCGAGGGCAGCCGCAGCGGCGGAAAGGGATACGTGGCGGAAAGCACGATTTCCGACGGTAAGCCGAGCCCGGGAGGAAGGCGACCGATTTTCCGGCGACCGCGCCGGTCGGGCGACCTTCCGCCCGCGCGGAGGTGTGGGGCCGGGAGGATTTCCCGGGCCACCCGCGAGTGTGCGCCGGAACGCCTCAGGCCCTCGGGGGACCCCCGATTTCAACGTTACTCGCGGCCACCGACAATTCCGGCCCGCGCACCCAAGCCGCACCGGAGTTGTCCCCACCTTCCGGAGTCGCTCCGGCGGCCCGGATGTCGCCTCGGTCACACCGTCGACGGGGCAGCCCGGTTCGGGCGGCCCACCGTCCGGGGCACCACCGGGCGGCACGTATCCTGGCGGCCGTGGCGAACCCTGACACGGACACCGTGACCAGCACCGTTGACACCACCGAGCGCGCCGGGGCGACCCCGGACCACAGCCAGCCCTACCGCGAACTGGGCCTCGCCGACGACGAGTACGCCCGGATCCGGGCGATCCTCGGCCGCCGGCCCACCGATGCGGAGCTGGCCATGTACTCGGTCATGTGGAGCGAGCACTGCTCGTACAAGTCCTCCAAGAAGCACCTCCGCTACTTCGGGGAGACCGCCACCGACGAGATGAAGGCCAAGATGCTGGCCGGCATCGGGGAGAACGCCGGCGTCGTCGACATCGGCGAGGGCTGGGCCGTCACCTTCAAGGTCGAGAGCCACAACCACCCGTCCTATGTGGAGCCGTACCAGGGCGCCGCGACCGGGGTCGGCGGCATCGTGCGGGACATCATGGCCATGGGTGCCCGGCCGCTCGCGGTCGCCGACGCGCTGCGCTTCGGCCCGGCCGACGCGCCCGACACCAAGCGCGTGCTGCCCGGTGTGGTCGCCGGCGTCGGCGGGTACGGCAACTGCCTCGGCCTGCCGAACATCGGCGGCGAGCTGGTCTTCGACCCGTCCTACTCGGGCAACCCGCTGGTCAACGCCCTCTGCGTCGGCGCGATGCGCGTCGAGGACCTGCACCTCGCCTTCGCGTCCGGCACCGGCAACAAGATCATCCTGTTCGGCGCGCGCACCGGCCTCGACGGCATCGGCGGTGTTTCCGTCCTGGCGAGTGACACCTTTTCGGGTGACGAGTCGGCGTCCGGCCGCAAGAAGCTGCCGAGCGTGCAGGTCGGCGACCCGTTCACCGAGAAGGTGCTCATCGAGTGCTGCCTCGAACTGTTCGCCCAGAAGCTCGTCGTCGGCATCCAGGACCTCGGCGGCGCCGGGCTGTCCTGCGCGACGTCGGAGCTGGCCGCGGCCGGCGACGGCGGCATGCACATCTACCTCGACCGCGTTCCCTTGCGCGCCACGGGGATGACGCCCGCCGAGGTGCTCTCCAGCGAGTCGCAGGAGCGCATGTGCGCGGTCGTCTCGCCGGAGAACGTCGAGGCGTTCATGGCCGTCTGCCGCAAGTGGGACGTCATCGCCACCGACATCGGCGAGGTCACCGACGGCGAGCACCTGGTCATCACCTGGCACGACGAGGTCGTCGTCGACGTCCCGGCGCACACGGTCGCCCACCAGGGCCCGGTGTACGACCGGCCGATCGAACGACCGTCCACTCAGGACGCGCTGATCGCGGACACCTCGGCGAAGCTGCCGCGTCCGTCCACTCCGGACGAACTGCGCGCCGACGTCCTCAAGCTCATCTCCGCGCCGAACCAGGCGTCGAAGGAATGGGTGACGTCGCAGTACGACCGGTACGTGCGCGGGAACTCCGTGCTGGCGCAGCCGTCGGACTCGGGCATGATCCGGATCGACGAGTCGACCGGCCGCGGCGTCTCGGTGGCGACCGACTGCAACAGCAAGTTCGTCTACCTCGACCCGTACCGCGGCGCGCAGCTCGCGCTGGCGGAGGCGTACCGCAACGTGGCCACCGGCGGCGCGACGCCGGTCGCGGTGTCGGACTGCCTGAACTTCGGCGCCCCCACCGACCCGGGCGTGATGTGGCAGTTCGAGCAGGCCGTGCACGGCCTCGCGGACGGCTGCGTCGAGCTCGGCATCCCGGTCACCGGCGGCAACGTCAGCTTCTTCAACCAGACCGGTGACACGGCGATCCTGCCGACGCCGGTGATCGGCGTCCTCGGCGTGATCGACGACGTCACCCGCCGCATCCCGACCGGCATCGGCGCGGAGGCCGGCGAAACCCTGCTGCTGCTGGGCGAAACGCACGACGAGCTGGACGGCTCGGCGTGGGCCCGCGAGCTGCACGGCCACCTCGGCGGCGTCCCGCCGAAGGTCGACCTGGCCCGCGAGAAGCTGCTGGGCGAGATCATGGTGGCGGGCTCCCGCGACGGCATGATCTCGGCGGCGCACGACCTGTCGGACGGCGGCCTGATCCAGACACTGGTCGAGACTGTCCTCATCGGACAGTGCGGCGCCCGGGTGTTCCTCGACGACGGCCAGGACCCGTTCGTGCAGCTGTTCTCCGAGTCCGCGGGCCGCGTGCTGGTGGCCGTCCCGCGCACCGAAGAGCTCCGCTTCACCGAGATGTGCACCGCGCGCGGCCTCCCGTGGCGCAAGACCGGCGTGGTCGACCCGGAGTCCGGCACGCTGGAGCTGCAGGGCATCACCGAGTTCACCCTCGACGAGCTGCGCGGAGCCTGGGAGAGCACCCTCCCGGCCCTGTTCGACTGACGGCGGATCCCGGCCCGGGCCACGACCGGGCCGGGGTCACAGCCAGCCGCGCTCGTCGGCCACCCGCAGCGCCTCCATCCGGTTGCGGGTGCCGGTCTTCGTCGTCGCCCCGGACAGGTAGTTCCGCACGGTGCCCTCGGCGAGGTACAGCCGGGCCGCGATCTCGGCCACGGTCGCGCCGGAGCGGGCCGCGATGAGCACGTCGCGTTCGCGGGCGGTGAGCGGCGACTCGCCCGCCGCCAGCGTCGCGGCGGCGAGAGCCGGGTCCACCACCCGGTCGCCGGCCGCCACCCGCCGGATGGCGTCGGCGAGCGTGTCGGCCGGGGCGTCCTTCACGACGAACCCGACGGCACCCGCCTCCATGGCCCGGCGCAGGTAACCGGTGCGGCCGAAGGTGGTCAGGATGACCACCCGGCACCCGGGCACCTGGGCGGTGAGCACGGCGGCGGCCGCGAGACCGTCCAACCCGGGCATGTCGATGTCCAGCAGCGCCACGTCCGGGCGGTGCGCCAGCGCCGCGGCCGTCACCTCGTCGCCGCGGCCGACCGAGGCCACCACCTCGAAGTCCGGTTCGAGGTCGAGCAAAGCGCGCAGGGCCTGCCGGATCAGCTCCTGGTCGTCGGCGAGCAGCAGCCTGATCGTCATGCCGGCGCCTCCACCCGCAGGGACCAGCCGTGCGGCTGCGTGGGCCCGGCGGTCAGCACGCCACCGGCCGCGGCCACCCGGGCGCGCAGGCCGTCCAGCCCGGACCCCGGGCCGGCCGGACCGCCGGTCCCGTCGTCGCGCACCTCCACCGAGGACGCGGTCAGCTCCACCGTGCACCGGCCGGCGCGTGCGTGTCGCACCACGTTCGTCAACCCTTCCCGGACCACCCAGCCGAACAGTTCCTGCCGCTCCTGCGGCACGCCGTCGTGGGCGGTGGGCAGGTCGGCGACCACCCCCGCCGCGCGCAGCAGCTCCCGGCCGCGCGCGAGCTCGCCGGCCAGCGTGACCTCGCGGTACCCGGACACCGCCGCCCGCACGTCGGCCAGCGCCTGCCGGGACAGCTGCTCCACGGATTCCATTTCGGCCAGTGCCGCGGGCGGGGCGCCGACGGCGAGCCGACGGGCCAGGGTGCTCTTCACGGTGATCGCGGTGAGCGAGTGGCCGAGCAGGTCGTGCAGGTCGCGGGCGATCCGGTTGCGCTCGGCTTCGGAGGCCAGCCGGGCCACCTCGGCCCTGGCTTCGCGCAGCTCCTGGTTGGCCGTCGCGGTGCGGCTGAAGGCGTGCACCAGCAGCGTCGTGAACACGACGGCCACGGCGTAGTACCAGCTCGGGCCGGTGCTCCAGCCGGGCACCGCCAGCGGCACCAGCACGCAAGCCGCGGCGCCCAGCGCCACGAGCGCCACCGCCGCCCGGACGCCGACGCGCGTCGCTGCCGACGGCACGATCACCGCGACCAGGATCAGCACGTACTCGTGGGCCAGGGGCGCGACCAGCACGGCCAGCACCGTCATCGCCGCCAGCAGTCCCCAGTAGACCCGCCACGCGGAGCGCATCGAGGCGACCACGATGGCCAGGTAGCAGCCGGAGACGGCGGCCAGCAGCAGGTACCCGGCGACGAGGCCGGCGCCGCGCGCGTACTGGGTGAGGCCCGCCGCCGCCAGGAACGGGTAGCAGAGCATGCCGAGGGAGAGCAGCAGCCGGCGCCGTTCGTCCAGGCCCCGCAGGTCGTCCACGCCGGTGACGGTACCGCTCACTGGGCCGCGAAGGTGGCGCGCACGGCCCGCGCGAAGGTCAGCAGGACGACGATGATCAGCAGCGCCAGGCACACCCCGTTCGCGATCTTGAACCAGACCGGGAAGGAGCCGGGGATGGCCTCGATGACGAGGATGGCCACCACCTGGGCCGTCGTGATGATCCGCACCCGGCGGTAGTTGCCCCGCGAACCCCTGGCCATGGAGACGCCGAGCGCGAAGGTGACCGGCGCGGCGACGGCGAGGATCGAGCCGCGGATCCACACGGCGTCGGTGACGACGTCGGGATTGCCGCTGAACACCACGATCGCCAGGAAGGTCAGGAGGCTCACGGCCGCGTAACCGCCGAGCAGGGTCTTGGCGATGTGCAACTTCTCGCGGGCATCGGAGTCGGTCACGGTCACGGTCGGGCTGGTCTGCTTCGTCATGCCCAGAATCCTGATCGACCGGCGTTTCCGCTGGTAGCGACGTTGTCCACAGCTTCGTCGTGACATCTGTCAGAAGCCGGACACCCGGCCCGCACCCCCGGGAACCGTCGGTCCCCTCCGGTAGCGTGGAAACCGGGGGCTGCTCAGCCCGCCTTGGCGACGACCCGCGCTTTCCCGTCGGGCAGCACTTCCTGCGCCCACGCTTCCGGCAGCCGCACGTCCTTCTCCGTCCGCACCAGCGTGTTGTAGAGCGAGACCGACTCCGGCAGCGAAGCGAACCGCAGGTCGGCGTGCCCGAGGAAGGACGTGCGCCGCAGGTCGAGCGACTCGGTGACGACCACGTCGGTGAAATCGGCGTCCTCGGCGAACTTCGCGTCCTTGAAGTTCGCCGGGCCGGCGAAGGTCGTCCCGGTGAAGTCCACGCTCTCGGCGAACTTCGTCCCGCTGAACCACGCGCGGCTCTCGAAAACCGCGCCGCGGCAACGGAAGTAGCCCACCTGGCGGCCGGTTGTGGTGCCCGCGGCGGTGAAGTAGACCCCGCCCGTGAAGCGGCAGCCGCTGAGGTTCGTGGTGCTGCGCAGCGACGCGTACCGCAGCAGCAGGCCGCCGATCAGCTTGCCGGCCAGGTTGAGGTACTCGAGGTGGGCGCCGGTCAGGTCGAGGTCGTAGGCCACGGCGTCGGCGTCGCGCGCCGGGAGCAGGTCGGACACCAGCCGCTGCGCTGTGAGCCGGACCGTCAGTTCGCGGTCCAGTTCGGGATCGTCCGACGGGGATCCGGGATGCTCGAACGGCCGCCGCAGGTACGAGCACAGCACGTCCAGCACCGTCTGCGTGTAGTCCGGCCTGCTCCTCGCCAGCCCCGCCAGCGCGTGCAGCGCCCCCACGCGCACCTGGTCGGCGTCGTGCCCGAGCAGCTCGACCGACTTGGCGAACCGCTCGTCGGCGACCCGCTCGCGGTCCTGTTCCGCGCGCTGCGCCTCGAGTTCGTGCCGCCGCCGCTCGATGTCCTGCCGTCGCTCCTCGACCCGGCGGCGGCGGTCGTTCAGCCACAACGCGTACAGCGCCACGACCGCGCCGCCCGCCAGGCCGCCCGTCTTCAGCGCCTCACTGCGGCTGGTGGCGGGGTCGGCCAGCAGCCAGCCGCCGACCCCGAGCAGCAACACCACCGACGCCAGGAACGTCCAGGCCAGCGGTGATCGCCACAGCTTCAACGCGTCACGAAACCAGCATCGTGCTGACGCAGAAGCCCTTTTTGTCGAAGTTCGTCGCGCTCAGCGTGCCCTTGACCGGCTTGCCGGCGGACGTCCCGGTGACCTCGCCCTCGACCAGGTACTTGTCGGCGGGCACGTCACCGAGCTGCAACTGCAGCGGCGGCTTGAGGAACGTCTCGAGCCACGAGCTGAGCAGCTGCTTCGAGTCGGCGCAGCCCAGCGCGACGGCGCCGGTGTTGTCGCCCGCGTTCAGCTTGTCGATGAAGCCCTGCAGCACGGCCTTCGCGTCCGAAGCGCCGCCCCCGCCGTCGGACGGCGGCTGCGAGGCCGACGTCGTCGGCTTCTTGGACGTCGGCTTCGACGTGGACGGCTTGGCCGACGTGCTCGACGACGGGGCCGCGGCCGTGTTCGTGTCGTCCTTCGAGAGGAAGAACCCGGGTGCGACGAAACCGGTGACCCCCACCAGGGCCAGCACGACCACCACGGCGGCGCCGATGGCGATCCACATCCCGGTCTTGCTCTTCTTCGGCGGCGCGGGCGGCCCGCCGAAGCCCTGCGAGTAGCCGCCGGTCGCCGGGTCCCAGCCGGACACCTGGCCGCCCGCGTTCGGGTCCCAGGCCTGCTGGCCGTACTGCTGCGCGTTCGGGTCCGCCCACGCCGACTGCTGCTGTTGCTGCTGGGCGTACGGGTCGCCCCAGGCCGGCTGCGGGTTGGCCGGGAAGCCACCGGACGGCGGCGGGTAGCCCTGCTGCTGGCTCGGGTCCCAGCCCTGCGGGTACTGCTGCGTCGGGTACGGCTGCTGCTGTTGCTGCTGGTTCGGGTCCCACCCGCCCTGCTGCGGGAAGCCCCCGGACGGTGGCTGGCCGTACGGGTTGGGCTGGCCGTAGGGGTCGGGCTGGCCGGGCTGGCCCGGCTGAGGCGGGTAAGTCATCTGTTCATGCCTTCCGGGCGCTGGCTGTTCGTGCGCTTCCGACGTCCGGTGGCGGCGTGCGGTTCCCCCAGGACGTTGCTGCAGCATTCTGCAAGCTCGGACGGTACGGCATGAAACCGGCTCCCGGATCGTGATGACGCGAAGCCGTCACGATCCGGGAGCCGTGGGGGTGGATCAGCCGTTGGCGAGGGCCTGGAGCCGGTCGTAGGCACCGTTGAAGGTGTCCTGGTCGAGCGGGCTCGAGGTGTACTGCCAGACGGTGTAGTAGCCCCAGTTGTAGGGCAGCGTGCCGACCGACGACGCGTAGCGGGCGACCCACAGCGGGGCGGTGCTGGAGAAGTCACCGCTCACGCAGCTGCTCCACCAGCTCTGCGACGTGTAGATCACCGGGTAGCGGCCGGTCAGCGAGTGGTAGGTGTCGTGGAAGTCGAGGATCCACGACGTCATCCCGGCCTTGCTCAGCCCGTAGCAGGTCGCGCCGTACGGGTTGTACTCCATGTCCAGCGCGCCGGGCAGGGTCTTGCCGTCCTTCGACCAGCCACCGCCGTGGGCGACGAAGTAGCGGGCCTGCGCCGCGCCGCTCGCGGTGTTCGGCGTGGCGAAGTGGTAGGCGCCGCGGATGAAGCCCTGGTTGTAGGAGCCGTTGTACTGCTGGGCGAAGTACGGGTTGGTGTAGCTGGTGCTCTCCGTGGCTTTGGTCCAGACGAACCGCTTGCCCTGGTTCCACCAGTTCGCCCAGTCGACGTTGCCCTGGTAGCTGGCGACGTCCATGCCGGCCACGGTGGCCAGCACCTGGCCCGGGATGGCCTGGCCGGGTTGCGGCTGCTGCGCCGCCTTCTGCGAGTCCGGAGTCGACTTGTCGCCTTCGACGCGCCGGATCTGGGACCCCAGTTCGTGGTTGTTCTGCGCGATGTCCGCGTTGATCGCGGCCACGGGGTCGACTTCGGGGGAGATGGTCGCCGCCTGCGCCGTGCTGCCGAGCAGGAGCAGCGTGGCCGGGACGACCAGGGCAGCGAACAGCCGCCCTCTTCGGGAGGTGGACATCGTTGAATCCCTTCACGGAAACCCTCGCGACAGGCGGCTTACTTGCAGGTAGCCGCCCGAGCACGATTGTTAGGGACGAAGTGGCGTTTGTCACTCACTTCCGTGAAATTGGGTATACGTGTGGGTGATTTTCCCTGGAAGAAGATCGTTAATGGGTGACGAGTTAACACCTATTATTGGACAGTTGCGCCGTTCAGCCCAGCGCCAGGGCCAGCAGCCGGTCCGCCGGGCCGTTGAACCAGTTCTGGTCGCCGGGCAGCGTGCCGCGGTCGGCGAACTGCCAGATCGTGTGGCTGTTCCAGCCGGCGGGCAGTTCGCCGATGAAGGTGTTGTAGCGCGCGATCCAGAGCGGGTTCGCGCCGAAACCGCCGTTGTTCGCGGTGCAGCGCTTCCACCAGCTCGTCGACGTGTAGATCGTCGGGTACCGGCCGGTCGCCGCCCGGTAGGTGTCGGAGAACGCGCGGATCCAGGCGACCATGCCGGCGGCGTCCTTGCCGTAACAGGTTTCGCCGTACGGGTTGTACTCCGCGTCGAGTGCGCCGGGCAGGGTCTTGCCGTCGGCCGACCAGCCGCCGCCGTGGGCGAGGAAGTACCGGGCCTGCGAAGCGCCGTCGGAGATGTCGGGCCGCGCGAAGTGGTAGGCGCCGCGGATCAGGCCCACCTGGTACGAGCCGTTGTACTGCTGCGCGAACTGCGGGTTCACGAACCCGGTGCCCTCGGTCGCCTTGACGTAGACGAACTTCGCGCCCGCTCCGGCGGCGCCGGGCCAGTCGACCGGACCCTGGTGCCCGCTCACGTCGTGCCCGAGCTGCTGGTCGTCCCCGCCGTACAGCACGTCGGGAACCTCGCCGACGCCCTCGACCGCGGCGATCTGCGAACCCGCGTAGTGGTCCTCCGCGCCGGCGTAGGGGTCGGCGGCCTTCGCCGGCGTCTGCCCGCCCAGGAGCAGGACGGACGCGAGGACGGCGGCGAAGGGCAGCGAACGTCGTTTCACCCTCTTGCTCCCCACCGATCTCGTCAGACTTCTTCAGCCTCACGATGCACCGGCGTCGCCGAATCGGCGAGTCGATGATCACTCGATGGGGTTGAACCCGCAGGTCAGCGCCGCTCGTCGGCGAGGGCCTTCAGCAGGTGCTCGGCCGGCACGACGGCGGTGACGAGGTCGTGCGGATTGATCGCGACCGGGTGCCCGCCGAGCAGGTCGACGATGTCGCGGCCGACCACGGCCCGCGCGTGCGGCCACTCCCGCGGCACCAGCGCCTTGCGGGTGTAGGCGGGCACCATGACCCGGCCGTCGGTGTTGTGGAAGCCGATGACGGTCCGCTGCACCGGCGACATCGCGTAGACGAACAGCGTCGCGTCGAGGACCGCCTTCGGCAGGTCCGACGGCGGCCGGTGCTCGGTGCGCACCAGCTGCAGCAGGTGCTCGAGGTCGGTGGCCGGGTCCGGGAAGCCGAGCGCCTTCGGCGAGGGCCGGTAGCGGTCGTTGGGGTGGAAGTCGGCGACGACGTCACCGGCGCCGTTCACCGGGTACGCGCCGACGACCGCCCACGACGGCACCGGGCCGTTCGGGTCGAAGGCTTCGTCGATGACGTACAGCCAGCTGTTGGGGTTCGCGCGGGCGTTCGCGCGCATCTCCGCGGTGATCTCGGGCGTGCCGTGCTTGCCGGTGCGCCGCGCCTGCTGCCCTTCGCGCCGCGCGGCCCGGTTGTGCTTGCCGTGCCTGCCGGGGCGATCGGCTCCGCTTCCGGTGGGCTGCTGCGAAACCATCCGATCCGCCTCGTCCCGCTGCGCCATCGTCATCCCCACGTTCTCGGGTGTGCCTGCCAAGTCTTGGTGCGCCACTCTACTGTTTGCCCATGGCCTCTTCGCGTTCGGTCGACCCCGGACAGTTACGTGCCGCGGTGCTGGCGATTTCGCCGTGGCTGCAGGGGGATGCGCCCGATCCGGCACGCCCGGAACTGGCTGCGGCGGTCCGGCTGTCGCTGCGCGCGCTGGCGGCCGACGCGCCGGGCCGGACGGTCGAGGTCCGGGTGCCGCCCTTCGCCGCGGTGCAGTGCGTGGAGGGGCCGCGGCACACCCGCGGCACGCCGCCGAACGTGATCGAAACGGACCCGCGGACGTGGCTCGAGCTGGCCACCGGGCGACTGGACTGGACCACGGCGGTGGCCGACGGCCGGGTGTCCGCCTCGGGCACCCGGGCCGATCTTTCGCACTGGTTGCCGCTGCTGCGCGTCTGACAGCCGGTGGGGACCGGCGACTGCCCTACGGCTTGCGGCCGACGCCGCCGGCGATGGTCCGCTGGGCGACGTTGAGCTCCTTGAGCCGCGGCCCGTCCGGCCACCAGTCCGCGCACCGGACGACGCCCGGCGGGACCATTTCCAGGCCCGGGAACAGGTCTTCGATCTCCTTCTGCGTCCGGAACGTGCCCGAACCCATCGGGCTGTGCACGAAGAAGTCCTCCATGCGGCGCGCGGTGGCGGAGTCCTCGTCCTGCGGGTCGAAGAAGTGGCTGAGCCCGACGAACGAGCCGGACGGCAGCGCGTCGACGTACTCCCGCATGATCTCGGCCGGCCGGTCGTGGTCGCCGTTGTAGTGGTGCAGGGTGCCCATCTGCAGGAGGACCAGCGGCTGGCTGAAGTCGATGTGCTGGCGGACGATCTCGTTCTCGAGGATCTTCTGCGGCTCGAAGATGTCTTCGGCGACGAAGTGCGTGTGCTCGTTCTCTTCGAGCAGCGCCCGCCCGTGCGCGAGGACGACCGGGTCGTTGTCGACGTAGACGACCTTGGTTTCGGGGTTGATCCGCTGGACGACCTGGTGGGTGTTCTCCGCCGTCGGGAGGCCGGAGCCGAGGTCGAGGAACTGGGTGATGCCGGTCTGGCCGGCGAGGAACCGGCAGACGCGGATGAGGAAACCGCGGTTCTCGAACGCGAGGTCCTGCGCCTCCGGGGCGGCCTTCTGAACCTGCGCCAGCACTTGCCGGTCGATCTCGTAGTTGTCCTTCCCGAGCAGGAAGGCGTCGTAGACGCGCGCGATGCTGGCCCGGGTCGGATCGACCCCGACGGGTACTCGTTCGGTCGTCGCGGCGTCCGGCATGGTGAACCTCGCAAGTTGTGTGTTGTAAGTCTCGTGCTCTACGTACAGTAGGACGACGCGCGCATGGGGTAAACCGGGTCACCCCTTTGCGCAAGAAGGCGCAACGTGTACTTTCGGTAGTCGGGCTAGGACCCCCTGGTGACGTGAGCGCGGAAGGGCCGGGAATGAACGCGGTGAACGCGTCCGCAGGTGAACAGAACATCGGTCCCACGGCGCGCCGCATGATCCTCGGCTCGCAGCTGCGCCGCCTCCGTGAAGAGGCCGGCATCACCCGCCAGCAGGCCGGGTACAACATCCGCGGGTCCGAGTCGAAGATCAGCCGGCTGGAACTGGGCCGGGTCGGGTTCAAGGAACGCGACGTCACCGACCTGCTCACGATGTACGGCGTCGACGACCCGACGGAGCGCAAGGCGTTCCTCGACATGGTCAAGCAGTCGAACGAGCCGGGCTGGTGGCGGCGGTTCGGCGACACGATGCCCAACTGGTTCACCGACCTCGTCGGCCTCGAAGAAGCCGCCGCGCGAATCCAGATCTGGGAGCCGCTCTACGTGTCGGGCCTGCTCCAGATCGAGCCGTACGCGCGGGCGATCTTCAGCCACGGCCGCTCCGAAATGGCCGACGAGCGGGTCGACCAGCTGGTCGCGCTGCGGATGCGGCGGCAGAAGATGTTCAGCAGGCCGGACGCGCCGCGCGTGTGGATGGTGCTCGACGAGTCGGTGCTCCACCGCCCGATCGGCGGGATGAAGGTCCTCAAGCAGCAGATCGAATACCTGCTCGAGATGAGCGCGCTGCCGCACGTGTCGATCCAGATCCTGCCGTTCAGCCGCAGCGGCCTTTCCGCGGAACACGCGTTTTCGCTGCTGCGGTTCGGTGAACCGGAACTGCCGAACATCGCCTACGTCGAGTACATGACCGGCGCGCACTACATCGAAAAGCGCGAAGAGATCGAAAAGTACAGCCGCGCGCTGGACATGCTGGCGGTCGACGCGGAGACGCCCGAGCGCAGCCGGGCGATGCTCGGGAAGCGCCGCCAAGAGATCTAGAACCCGCCTCTGACCTCGGGACCGGGGCGCCGACGCACCAGATGATCTGTGACGTTCGGTAGTCGTTAGGCCGAACGAGGACCTGTCCGTCACCCAATAGGTTAACGGCGACCGTGCAGTTCTTTACCGTCCGAGAACTTTGCAAGAAATTCTGCACGTGCATTTACCGTTGCACTCACACGTGCTAGCCTCCGATACGCGGGCAAATGCACATGCATCTGCATTGGCCCCTCAGAGATTTCCGCATCGAGAGGTGGGAACATGGCTGAGCGATTCGAGAACGGCATCCCGGCCGATCGGCTGTCCGGTGCCCAGTGGCGCAAGGCGAGCTACAGCGGTGCGTACGGCAACTGCGTGGAGGTCGCGCCGCTGACCAGCGGGGAGATCGCGATGCGCAACTCGCGGTTCCCGACCGGCCCCGCCCTCGTCTACACGCGCGCCGAAATGGCGGCGTTCCTGGCGGGCGCGAAGGACGGTGAATTCGACGATGTCCTCGGCTGAGGCCGTCGCCCCCGTCTTCGACATCGAAACCGGACTCCAGGAACTGGTGGCCCGCGGCTACCAGTTCGTCCACCCCGCCGACGAGCGCGGCGAGGTCCTCGCCGTCGTCGGCGTGCGGGTGCACGACGACGTGGTGGACGTGGTCCGGCTCAACGCCGAGGACGACGTCGAGGCGACCAGGATGCCCGGCTCCGAAGAGAACATCTTCGAGCCGGAGCGGTGGCTGTGGCGCCGCCGCGGAGAAGGCGCGCAGGTGCTGGCGGAGATCCTCTCGCTGCCGGACGCGTGCTAGACGTTCAGGCTTGCAGGCCCCGTCCGAAGTGGTCAGAACCACGTCGGCCGGGGCCTGACGCATGTCCGCACCGTTTACACTGAAATCGGCCTGACCACGTCTTCCCAGGAGCTCCTCGGTGGTTTCCGACCCGCAGCTCGTGTCCGACCAGCCCGAACCGGAACCCCGTGAGGAGTGTGGCGTCTTCGGCGTCTGGGCTCCCGGGGAAGAAGTCGCGAAGCTGACCTACTACGGCCTCTACGCCCTGCAGCACCGGGGCCAGGAGGCCGCCGGCATCTCCGTCTCCGACGGCTCGCAGATCGTGGTCTTCAAGGACCTCGGCCTGGTCAGCCAGGTGTTCGACGAGCAGATCCTGCAGTCGCTGCAGGGCCACATCGCCGTCGGGCACTGCCGGTACTCGACCACCGGCGCGACGATCTGGGAGAACGCCCAGCCGATCTTCCGCACCACCGAGACCGGCAGCGGCCTCTCCTTCGCGCACAACGGCAACCTCGTCAACACGGCCGAGCTGCGCGAACGCACCATCGAAGCGGGGTTGAAGCCGCACGCGGGCCTGACCGGCTCGTCCAGCGACTCCGACCTGATCTGCGGCCTGCTCGCCGCGAACGCCGCCGACAAGGGCATCGAGGCCGCGGCCATGGAGCTGCTGCCCACCCTCAAGGGTGCCTTCTGCCTGGTGTTCTCCGACGAGAACACGCTGTACGCAGCGCGTGACCCGCACGGCGTGCACCCGCTGGTGCTCGGCCGGCTCGAGCGCGGCTGGGTCGTCTCCAGCGAGACGGCCGGCCTCGACATCGTCGGCGCGTCCTTCGTCCGCGAGGTCGAGCCCGGCGAGCTGATCGCGATCGACGCCGCGGGCCTGCGCTCCTCGCGGTTCGCGAACCCGGACCCCAAGGGCTGCGTCTTCGAGTACGTCTACCTCGCCCGCCCGGACACCACGATCGCCGGCCGCGGCGTGCACGCCACCCGCGTCGAGATCGGCCGCCGGCTCGCCGCCGAGCAGCCGGTCGAAGCCGACCTGGTGATGCCGGTGCCGGAGTCGGGCACCCCGGCCGCGATCGGGTACGCCCAGGGCTCGGGCATCCCGTACGGCACCGGCCTGGTGAAGAACGCCTACGTCGGGCGCACGTTCATCCAGCCGTCGCAGACCATCCGCCAGCTGGGCATCCGGCTCAAGCTGAACCCGCTGCGGGACGTCATCCGCGGCAAGCGCCTGGTCGTGGTGGACGACTCGATCGTCCGCGGCAACACCCAGCGCGCGCTCGTCCGCATGCTGCGGGAGGCCGGCGCGCTCGAGGTGCACGTCCGGATCGCTTCGCCGCCGGTGCGCTGGCCGTGCTTCTACGGCATCGACTTCGCCTCGCGGGCCGAGCTGGTCGCGAACGGCGTCGACCTCGACGGCATCCGCCGCTCGATCGGGGCCGATTCGCTGGGCTACATCTCCCTGGACGGCCTGGTCGCGGCGGCGGAGCAGCCGAAGTCGCGGCTGTGCACTGCGTGCTTCTCCGGCGAGTACCCGATCCCGCTGCCGGAGGACGCGCTGATCGGAAAGCACCTGCTTGAAAGCCTCGACGCGGTCAATGGCGCGGCGACCCCCGTCAGCCCCGCCGGGTACGGTGCCGAGGACGCCGTCCGGCGTCCCTGAGTTCCTTCCAGTAGGGAGTCCGTCCACCGTGAGCGAGTCCACGAGCGCCACGTACGCCGCCGCCGGGGTCAGCATCGACGCCGGCGACCAAGCCGTCGAGCTGCTCAAGCCGCACGCCCAGCGGGCCACGCGCCCCGAGGTCCTGGGTGGCGTCGGCGGCTTCGCGGGGCTCTTCTCCCTGAAGCTCGACAAGTGGAAGGAGCCGGTGCTCGCGTCCTCGACCGACGGCGTCGGCACCAAGATCGCGGTCGCGCAGGCGCTGGACAAACACGACACGGTCGGCATCGACCTGGTCGCCATGGTCGTCGACGACCTGGTCGTGACCGGCGCCGAGCCGCTGTTCCTGCAGGACTACATCGCCGTCGGCAAGGTGCACCCAGAGAAGATCGCCGCGCTGGTCGGCGGCATCGCCGAGGGCTGCGTCCAGGCCGGTTGCGCGCTGCTGGGCGGTGAGACCGCCGAGCACCCGGGCCTGATGGGCGAGCACGACTACGACATGTCGGCCACCGGCGTCGGCGTGGTCGAGGCGTCCCAGCTGCTCTCGCCGGAGAAGGTCCGCCCGGGTGACGTCGTGCTGGCCCTCGGCTCGTCCGGCCTGCACTCCAACGGCTACTCGCTGGCCCGGCACGTGCTGCTGGACATCGCGCGGATGCCGCTCGGCGGGCACGTCGAGGAGTTCGGCCGCACCCTCGGCGAGGAGATGCTGGAGCCGACGCGGATTTACGCGAAGGACTGCCTGGCGCTCGCGGCCGAGACCGAGGTCCGGACGTTCGCGCACATCACCGGCGGCGGCCTCGAGGCCAACCTCGCCCGGGTCATGCCGCGTGGCCTGGTCGCCCGGCTCGACCGCGGCACCTGGACCCCGGCGCCGGTGTTCGCGCTGATCGGCCAGCGCGGCAAGGTCGAGCGGGCCGAGCTGGAGAAGACGTTCAACATGGGTGTCGGCATGGTCGCGATCGTCGGCGCCGACGACGTCGACCGGGCGCTGGCCATGCTGACCGCGCGGCACGTCCCGGCGTGGGTGCTGGGCGACGTCCAGCCGGCCGGCGACGTCGACGGCCCGCGCGCCGTGCTCTCGGGTGACCACCCGCGGTTCTGATATCCGGTTGGCCCGGCTGTCACACTTGAGGGCGTGGCAGCCGAAGACGTGGTGGTCGGCTCCCGGTTCACGATCCCGGGAGCCGAGCTGAGCGAGCGCTTTTCGCGGTCGTCCGGCCCGGGCGGCCAGGGCGTGAACACCACGGATTCGCGGGTGGAGCTGTCCTTCGACGTCGCCGCGTCGCCGTCCATCCCCGAGCACCTGCGCGACCGGGTCCTGTCCGGGCTCGGCTCGCGGCTGGTCGACGGCGTCCTGACGATCGCCGCCAGCGAACACCGGTCCCAGCTGCAGAACCGGGAAGCCGCGCGCGGCCGGCTGGCGAACCTCCTGCTCGACGCCTCGGCCCCGCCGCCCGCCAAGCGGCGCCCCACGAAGCCGTCCCGCGGTTCGAAGGAGCGCCGCCTGGCGTCGAAGAAGCGCCGGAGCGACGTCAAGAAGGGCCGCTCCGGCCGCTTCGACGATTAACCCAGCGAGAGGTGCACGCACTCGCCCGCCGGCCGGTAGCCGACGCGGGCGTACAGCCGCGCGATCCCGGCATCACCCGGGGTCAGGAACGCGGTGTGCGCGCCCTTCGCGTACGCGTCCCTGGTCAGGAACGCTGTCAGCGCGGTGGCGAGCCCGCGGTGGCGGTGGGTGTCGAGCACGCCGATGCCGGCGATCTCCGTCGTGCCGTCGACGATTTCGAGAGCCACGCCACCGCCGACGATCTCGCCGGTGGCCAGGTCCTCGGCGAGCGCCGAGGTGACCCCCGCCGCTTTGCTTTTTTCCGCCCGTTCGGCTTCTTCTTCGGTGACGTCGGCCGGTTCGCCGTAGGCGCGGTTCTGCGCCGAGCGCATCCGCCGGTAGTCCTCGCCGGACTCCGGTTCGCGGATGGCGTAACCGCTCGGCGCGGGGTGGTCGGCGAACCCGGCCGGCGTGCACGTCATCAGCGGCACCCGCCGTTCGAGCGCGTACCCCGCCTCGACCAGCAGTTCCTCCAGGCCGGGAGCGACTTCGGTGAAGTACTCCAGCCGCGGGAGCCGGCCCCGCCGCCGGTAGGCCGCGGTCAGCGCGTCGATCTCGGCCGGCGTCGGCTGCGCGCCGTCGTCCGGGATCGCGTAGTTGAGCATCGGGTGGTCGTCCGGCGAATAGGTGGCGAGGAACGGGCCGACCCGTTCGGTCTCCCGGCCGCGCGGTGCCGTCGCGCGGACGTATGCCTGGATCATGTGAGCCTTTCGAAGAGCACGTCGAGGAACCGCGGCCCGCGGACCGGGCCTGCGGGCAGGTCGCTGGGCGTCGGGCCTAGCGGGGGCCGACGCCGGAGACGGCGCCAGGCATAGGCGGTCATTCCTCGAAGTCGAAGTGGCTCTTCCCGCCCATGGTCGCACGGGCGGCAACCGGATTACCGGCGTTCCGGGTGCGCGATGGCCGCGTAGCGGGTGTCCCACACCGATCTCGGCACCCGCAGGGTGCGCGTCGGGGCTTCGCAGATGGTGCGGCGCGGCAGCGGGATCGGCACCGGCGGTGCCACGTCCAGCGCCCGCCAGCCGCGCCGGCTGAGGGCGGCCCCGAGCGTCGCGCCCGCCGTGTTGAGCAGGACGTCGTCGGCGGACGTCACGCGGCCGGTGTGGATCAGATATTGCGTACCCTCCACCAGCACGGACGCGATCAACGCGGCCAGCGCGATCCGCGGCAGCGAACGCAGGCGGCGGATCCGCAGCGGGAGCAGCGTGCCGAGCGGGCAGAGCAGCAGGACGTTGCCGATCACCTGCCAGAGTGATCCGTCGCTGGCGAGCGCGGCCGTGATGTCCGCACCCGGCACCAGGTCCAGCGTGCTGTCAGCGGACCCGCCGACAGGCATGATGACCAGGCAAAACACCAGGAAGGCGACGAGGAGGACAGCGCAGTCGACGGCAGCTGTCGCGCTCGCGCGGCGGGCGGCCATTCTCCGGCGGCGCCTCGCCGCGACCAGTGGCCAGCCGAGCAGCGCGTACGGCAGCGCGATGGCCGAAATCGGAATCATCCCCCAGAAAGCGCGCAGCAGAGCTCCCATGCGCCTCCCTTCTCGAACCCCTCAAGATCTTCGGTGCGCACTGCAATCGACCCCGTGCAAGATCACCTTCGCACCGCAAGATCGGCTCGGCATTCCGAGCGGACCGCACTATTCGGTGATCTTTCCGGTGGCGCCGGTTGTCCGGCCGTGGTTCGGTCAGGGGGCACACTGTCCACAATGGAGATTGTGGACAACCCTGTGGATGATTTCTGGGGACAAGTCGGGAAGCGTTGTGGTGCAGGGAAAGGGCGGTGAGCCGCCCTGTGCACTACTTCGCGGCGAGCTCGCGCGCCTGCTCGAGGAGGGCCTGGAGGTGCAGACCGCGCCGGACGTCGCAGGGGTGCGTCGTGGTGCCGCTCGCGATCATCGCCGCGAAGTCGTCCAGCAGGGCGGTGTAGGACTCCTGCGCCGAGCCCGGCTTGCGCCCGAGCGTCCGGTAACCGTGCTCGCCCCAGACGGCGACCTCGACGACGGTCGGCTGCACCGGCAGCCGCAGCGAGAGCGTGGCCGTGCTGATCACGCCGCCGTCGTGCGCCAGCATCAGGTGCCAGAGGTCGCCGGGGCTCTGCCGGGCCGCCACGACCTCGGTGATCGGGCCGAGCGCGGCGTCCAGCAGGTCCAGCGCGTGCGGGCCGATGTCGAACAGGGCACCGCCGTCGTCCTGCCGCCACTCCGAGGCGGCGTACTGGCCGCCGAGCAGCGCGCCGGAGAGCCAGCGCGCGCCGCCGCCGGCCCAGCCGCCCGCCTTGGCGAGGTCGGCGAGCCACTCCTGCGTCTGCGCGGAGTAGCGCAGGGTCAGCATGACGAGCGCGGCCACGTCCGCGGCGGCGACGGCGTCGACCAGCCGCTGCGCCCCCGCCAGGTCCGCGGCGATCGGCTTCTCCAGGATCAGGTGCTTCCCGGCCTCGGCCGCGCGCACCCCCAGTTCGGCCTGGATCGACGGCGGGACGGCGAACGCGACCGCGTCGACCTGCTCGAACAGCTCCTCGACGCTGCCGGCGGTGGTCGCGCAGTGCGTCTCCGCAAGCGTTTGCGCAGCCTCTGGCCGCCGGGCCCAGACGGCGGTCAGCGCGGTGCCGGGGTGATCCGCCAGTCCGGGTGCGTGGATCGTCGTCGCCCACGGGCCGGCGCCGATCAGGCCGACGCGCAGCTGTCCGTCCGCGATGAGCTGTCCCACGGCCCGCAGTCTAGGTGTGTCCCGCGTCGCTCCGGAACCGCACCTGCGGCGGGCGCCCCCGTGGTTAAGGTGCCTGCATGATCGCCTCCCGTTTCGCCGTCGTCTGCGCTCTCCTGTTCGGCGCCGCCTTCGTGGGTGCCGCACCCGCCTCGGCGGCGGGCACCGACGGGTCCTGCCCGGAGGGCGGCGGCGTGACGGTGGTGGTCGACTTCGGCGATCTCGGCCCCGCGCCGCTGGTCCGCTGCGCCGCGGGCACCCCCGCGAACGGCATCGCCGCCCTGCAGGAGGCCGGGATCGAGGTGGCGGGCTCGCAGAAGTACGGCCTCGCCGTCGCCTGCCGGATCAACGGCAAGCCGGGCCCCGACGTCGAGTCCTGCGCGGGCATGCCGTCGGCGACGGCGTACTGGAGCTACTGGCACGCCTCCGCCGGGGGCAGCTGGACGTCGAGCCAGGAAGGCGCGCAGACCGCGAAGCCGGCTCCCGGCGGGTTCGAGGGCTGGGCGTTCGCGCGGCCGAAGTCGGCGAACGACCTCCCGGCGCCGCCGCGGGTGCCGCCGGTGCGCCAGGTTTCTTCGCCGTCGCCCGCTCCCGCCGCCTCCGCCGACGGCTCGTTCCCGTGGGGCCTGTTGATCGGGGCGGTCGTGATCGTGCTGGTCGGCGGCGCCGGGATCGTCGTCGCCCGGCGCCGGCGTGCGCAGTAGGGCGCTGCACCCCGGCGCCTGGTGGGCCTGGGCGCTCGCGCTGGCCGTCGCGGCCAGCCGGACGACGAACCCGCTGCTGCTCGGCCTGATCATCGCCATCGCCGGGTTCGTGGTCGCGAACCGGCGCAGTGACGCGCCCTGGGCGCTGGCGTTCCGGCTGTACGTCTACGTCGGCGCGCTGATCGTCGCCTCGCGCGTGCTGTTCCGGGTGCTGATCGGCGGCGACGACGGCGGGCACGTGCTGTTCACGCTGCCGCGCATCCCGCTCGCCGCCGGGCTGTCGCTGTTCGGGCCGACGTCGGCGGAGGAGCTGCTCGGCGGCTTCTACGACGGCCTGCGGCTGGCGACGATGGTCGTCTGCGTCGGCGCGGCGAACGCCCTGGCCAACCCGAAACGCCTGCTCAAGGCCGTTCCGGGGGCGCTGTCGGAGGTGGGCACGGCGGTCACGGTGGCGTTGACGGTCGCCCCGCAGCTCGTCGAGAGCGTCCAGCGCGTGCGGCGGGCCCGGCGGCTGCGCGCGGGCCGGACTCGCGGGCTGCGGGCGGTCAAGGGCATCGTGGTGCCGGTGCTGGCGGACGCGATGGACCGGTCCCTGCGGCTGGCGGCCGCGATGGACTCCCGCGGCTACGGCCGCCGGGCCCACCTCGGCACGCGGCTGCGCGGGCTGATCGCGTTCTGCGTCCTGGCCGGGCTGGTCGGCGTGTGCGTCGGCGTCTACGGCGTGCTCGACGGGACGTCGTCCTGGCTCGGCCTGCCGCTGCTGGCGGCCGGGCTGGCGGTGGCCGTGGTGGGCTTCGTCCTCGGCGGGCGCCGGGTGCGGCGGACGGCGTACCGGCCCGACCCGTGGCAGTGGCCGGAGACGCTGGTCGTCGCGGCCGGCGTCGGGGCGTGCGCGCTGCTGTTCGCGACCGCGCGGATCGACGCGGGCCGGCTGTTCCCGTCGCTGAGCCCGCTGCGGTGGCCGGAGGTTTCCTGGGTACACGTGGTGTCCCTGCTGGTCGCGGTGCTGCCCGCGTTCGTCTCGCCCCCTGCTCCGGAGGTCGTTCGGTGATCGAGTTTTCGCGGGTCACGGTGACCTACCCGGACGCGTCGCGTCCGGTGCTGTCGGACGTGTCCCTGCAGATCGAAGAGGGCGAGTTGTGCCTGGTCGCGGGCCCGACGGGGGCGGGGAAGTCGACGTTGCTCGGCGCGCTCAACGGGCTCGTCCCGCACTTCACCGGCGGCCGGCTGGCCGGCCGGGTCGTGGTCGGGGGGTTGGACACGTCGCGGCACCCGCCGCGGGAGCTGGCGCCGGTCGTCGGTGTCGTCGGGCAGGATCCGCTCTCCGGGTTCGTGACGGACACCGTCGAGGAGGAGCTCGCGTACGCGATGGAGCAGCTGGCGGTGCCGCCGGAGGTGATGCGCAAGCGCGTCGAGGAAACCCTGGACCTGCTGGGGATCGCCGAGCTGCGCAACCGTCCACTGCGGACACTGTCGGGTGGCCAGCAGCAGCGCGTCGCGATCGGCTCGGTGCTGACGGCGCACCCGTCGGTGGTGGTGCTGGACGAGCCGACGTCGGCGCTCGACCCGACGGCCGCGGAGGACGTGCTGGCGGCGATCACCCGACTGGTGCACGACCTGGGGACGACGGTGATCGTCGCGGAGCACCGGATGGAGCGCGTGGCCCAGTACGCCGACCGGCTGCTGTACCTGCCGGGCGACGGATCGGTGCGCTCGGGACCACCGGCCGAGATCCTGGCGACGTCCTCGATCGCACCCCCGATCGCCGAGCTCGGGCGGCTCGCGGGCTGGTCACCGCTGCCGCTGTCGGTCCGGGACGCGCGGCGGGTCGCGGGGCCCCTGCGCTCGCGGCTCCAGAAATTGTCGGTGGTGGGTCGTAGTCTCTCGGTGACCGGTTCGGCACTGGATGTGAGAGGGGTGGTGGTCCGATACGGAGATGTCCTGGCGGTGCGCGGGGTCGACCTGCGTGTCGGACCGGGAGAGGTGGTCGCGCTGATGGGACGCAACGGCTCCGGCAAGTCGTCGCTTCTCTGGGCGGTGCAGGGCAGCGGCCCGAGGTCGGCGGGGAAGGTCGACGTCGGTGGAGTGGACCCGGCATCGCTCAAGCCACGAGTGGCCCGTCAGCGCGTCGGCCTGGTCCCGCAGACCCCGGCGGACCTGCTGTACCTCGATTCGGTGGAGGCCGAGTGCGCACAGGCGGACACCGAATCGCAGGTACCAGCAGGAACGGCCCGCGGTCTGCTGGACAGGCTCGCCCCGGAGATCGCCGGTGAAGCGCACCCCGGCGACCTTTCGGAAGGGCAGCGACTGGCGTTGGTGCTGGCGATCCAGCTGGCATCGGCCCCACCGCTGATCCTGCTCGACGAGCCGACCCGCGGCCTGGATTACCACGCGAAGAGGCGCTTCGCGGCGGCCTTGCGAGAGCTGGCCTCGCAAGGCCACGCGATAGTGCTGGCCACCCACGACGTCGAGTTCGTGGCCACGGTGGCGAGCCGCGTGGTGGTCATGGCCGAGGGCGAGGTGGTGGCGGACGGCCCGACGAAGGAGGTGGTCATCGCCTCACCGGCGTTCGCACCCCAGGTGGCGAAGATCCTGGCCCCGCAGCAGTGGCTGACGGTGGACGAGGTCGCCGAGGCGTTGGCGTGAGGAGCGGGAGGGTGAGGACGGGGAGGGTGGGAGGGGGGCGGGGGCGGGGGCGGGGGCCAGGAGAGATCGCCGCCGGAGGCAGCTCACTGGCCGACCCCCACCGCAACCGCGCCGACCTGCGGGTCTCGGCCGGTGAGCTGCGGCATCGCTTCAGTGGCGGTTTGCGCGTCCCGGTCTTCGATCGGCAAGTCGCCGCGCACACCGGCGCCCGCCAGCGGCAACCTGCCGCTGGCGCGAGGCCGGCCACGGTGGCGGGCTACTGCGGCCGCGGACCGGGGGCGGTGATCCCGGCATGACCGACTTCGTCGGCCCACAACCCCGCCTCCTCCGTCTGACCCCGCCGCCTGCGCTGGGCCGCACTGTCGCGAGTCGCCTCGGCCCAATCCGCCAGGTCGGGCTGAGTCCGCGGCCCGCGCTGGCCAGGCTCGTCGCGAGCCTCTTCGGCGCGCGGCCCCGTCCCGCGTTGGTCCTGGCCGTGGCGAGCCTGCTCGGACCGGCCATGCTGCACTGCCAACCGTTCGCTCACCTGAAGCCGGCCACGCCGGCGCCCGCGCGCGTCGAGCGGCCGGCCCGTTGGGCCAAGCCGGCGGTGACCCCGGCATGACCGACTTCCTCGGCCCGCAACCCCGCCCAGTCCGCCTGACCCCGCGGCCCGCGCTGGTCCTCACCACCGCGAGCCTCCTCGGGCTGGCCATGTTCTGCTGGCCCCTCTTCGCCCACCCGCAACCGACCGCGGCCGCTCACACCGGCGACGCGCCCTTCGTCTTCATGGCGACCCTGCCCGTGCTCATCCTCGTCGTCCTCGGCGAGCTGTCGCGCGGGGGCATCGACGCCAAAGCCCTCGCCCTGCTCGGCGTGCTCTCGGCCGTCAATGCCGGTCTGCGGCCGCTCGGGGCCGGGACCGGGGGGATCGAGCTGGTCTTCTTCCTGCTCGTGCTCGCCGGGCGGGTCTTCGGGCCCGGGTTCGGGTTCGTGCTCGGGTCGACGTCGCTGTTCACCAGTGCGCTCCTGACCGCCGGGGTCGGGCCGTGGCTGCCGTTCCAGATGCTGGCGTCGTCGCTGATCGGGCTCGGGGCCGGGCTTCTTCCGCGCGCCCCGCGCGGCAAGGCCGAGATTGCCATGCTCGTCGGCTACGGCGTCTTCGCGGCCTACTTCTTCGGGCTGCTCATGAGCCTGTGGTCGTGGCCGTTCCTCGGCGGTACCGGCACCCAGCTCAGCTACGTGCCCGGGGCGCCGCTGACCGAAAACCTGCACCGGTTCGCCGTCTACACCGTCCTGACGTCGACGCTCGGCTGGGACACCGGGCGCGCGATCACGAACGCCGTGGCGATCGTCGTGCTCGGGCCGGCCGTTTTGGGCGTGCTGCGGCGGGCCGCGAGGCGCGCCGCCTTCGATGCGCCCGTGACCTTCGAGCGAGGTCAGCCGTAGGAGTAGAAGCCGCGGCCGGTCTTCTTGCCGAGGAGGCCCGCGTCCACCATGCGCAGCAGCAGCGGTGGGGACGAGTACAGCGGCTCCTTGAACTCCGCGTACATCGAGTCCGCGATCGCCTTGATCGTGTCCAGCCCGATCAGGTCGGACAGGCGCAGCGGGCCCATCGGGTGCGCGGTGCCCAGCTCCATGCCGCGGTCGATGTCCTCGGCCGAGGCGAAGCCCGACTCGATCATCCGGATCGCCGAGAGCAGGTACGGCACCAGCAGCGAGTTCACGATGAACCCGGCGCGGTCCTGCGAGCGGATCACGGTCTTGCCCAGCGCCGTCGTCGCGTGCTCCTCCGCGCGGCGGGCGGTCTCCTCGCTGGTCAGCAGCGAGGGCACCAGCTCCACCAGCGGCAGCACCGGCACCGGGTTGAAGAAGTGGATGCCGACCACCTGCTGCGGCCGGCTCGTCGCCATGCCCAGCTTCATGATCGGGATCGACGACGTGTTGGACGCGAACAGCGCGTCCTCGGCCTCGACGATCTTGTCCAGCTGGCGGAAGACGTCGACCTTCGCCTGCTCCTGCTCGAGGATCGCCTCGATGACCAGCTCGCGGTCGGCGAACTCGGCGATGTCGGTGGTGAACCGGAGCCTGGCGAGCGCTGCTTCGGCGTCCTCGGCGGACAGCTTGCCGCTCTTGACGCCGCGTTGCAGCGACTTCTCGATGCGTGCCCTGCCCGCGTCGAGCGCCGGCTGGTTCACCTCGGTGACGACGACGTCCAACCCGGACCGTGCGTGCACCTCGGCGATGCCGGACCCCATGAGGCCCGCCCCGACGACTCCAACCCGACTTACCACCGGCTCACTCCTTCATCGGTTCGCAGCCCGGCGCGTCTGTGGACGCGATTTGGGCAGCACACGACGCGCGAGGGTGGTTGCCGGATGTCGCCCGGCTCCACCCTCGCGCGTCTACGCGTGCTCAACGACGGTACTCGTCGTACCCGTCGTCGTACGGGTCTTCATACCGGCTGTCGGCAGAGTCCTCATGGTGGTTGTCACTGGAGGAGTTACTCGACAGCTCGCGCTGCAAAGCATCGAAGTCGGTCTCGTGCGAGCTGTATTTGAGCTCACGCGCCACCTTCGTCTGCTTGGCCTTAGCCCGGCCGCGCCCCATGGCTCGACCCCCTCGCACAGGGGCGGGGCGGCCGGGGGAATCGGCGGCCCCGCATCGTCTCGACAATTCTTTCCTGCTCACACCGTACCGTGTCCGGGGGGTTGGATGCGACGTGGCACGGTGTGCCGGTCGCGACAGTGTCAGCCGGACACCGGTTACCGGCCGGTCGGTGACGATCGGTGCAGGTAGACGTGCCACGATCTACCCGTGCTCCGTCCCTTCGTGGCTTACCTGAGGGTGTACGAACCCCTGCTCGCCCTGGGCGACCCGCCGGACGAACGGCTGCGCGCGGCCGTCGCGGCGGCCAAGCTGCAGCGGACGGACGCGGGTGCGCGCGAGCAGGCCATGTGGCTCAAGTCACAGGTGGCTGCCCCGCGGCGGCTGCTGCCGGCCGAGCTCGCCGACGGCCGTCCGGCGCCGAGCCTGCTGACCGACGTCCTGGTCCTCGACCCCGCGGAAGTCCCGGGCGGCAAGGCCGAGCACGGCCCGCTGGTCTGCCCGCTGGAGCTGCGCGCCCGCTCGGCGGCGGCGCTGGTGACGTTCCTCGGCGACGCGCACCCGGCGCTGAAGAACGTCGTCCTCGACGAAGGCGGCTTCACCCAGGAGACGATCCGCTCCCGGACGAAGGCCGCGATGGCGGACCTGAGCACGTCGGCGGCGCACACGCTGTCGACGACCTGGACGGTCCCGCTGCCGTGGTTCGTGCTGATCGAGCCGGAGGAACGCAAGCTGGTGCTCGGCAACGGCCGCACGGACCCCGCGCGCGAGCTGTCCTGGCGCGCCACCCTCGCCGACGCGCAGCACCGCGCCCGCGAAGCCGGCGAGCTGCTGGAGCAGACCTTCGGCGACTCCGGACCGGGCCGGGTGCTGTACGAGACCCGGCGCTGGCTGGACAACTTCCACGCGGATTCGGTGGTCGAACTCGACTACGGCGGCCTGGTCCAGCTGTTCACGGACCCGGTGCTGGAAGCCGACAACACCGCCGACGAGGTCCACGACATCCTGGACGCCCTGCGCTCGGGCAACGTCGAGGAGCTGGCCGAGCTGTTCTCGGACCTGCGCGAGTTCTGGGGTGACGTGGCCGCCAGGGAACGCGCCAACTAGTGGACAACCCCGTGCCCCGGCGCCGCTGAACGGCCAAAACTGTCGGTCCCTGCCGCTAGCGTGGAAACGGGGGCTGCTCAGCGCAGCTCCGGCACCCGGACTTCCCCCACCGGCTGCCCGCCGCCGAGCACCACCGGCCGTCGCAGCTCCTCGAGGCCCGACACGTCCGCCCCCAGGTACCGCAACGCCTCCACCGCCAGCGGGGCGCAGGCCCGCTTCGCGCCGTCGTCCATCTTGATCGCGACCGCGAACCCGTCCGGCAACGCGAACGCCTGGACCCCCTCGGCCCCGCCCTTCGCGACCAGACCCTCCACCGCGGACATCAACGCCGTGTCCTCGCGGCCCGTCCCGGCCACCAGCCACGGGTGCGCCCGCATCGCCGATGCCACCTCGGCCTCGGGGCCGCCGGGTGCCACCGCGATCCGCCCGAACGCCCGCGCCAGCCCGGTCAGGGAGAACGCGAACAGCGGCGCCCCGCACCCGTCGACGCCCGTGTGGGCGATCGGCTCTCCGGTCAGCGAAGACACCGCCTCGGCGAGCGACCGCTGCAGCGGGTGGTCCGGCGAGGCGTACTCCGCCACCGGCCAGTCCGCCCGGACGCACGTCGTCAGCATCGCCGCGTGCTTGCCCGAGCAGTTCATCATCACGCGCCGGGGCTCGGCCGCGTCGCGCATGCTCGGGACGTGCAGCGGGAAGTCCTCGGGGCACACCAGGTCGTCTTCGCTCAGGCCGGCGGCCGAGAGCAGCTCCAGGACCCGCTTGACGTGCCCGGGCTCGCCCGAATGGGACGCACACGCCAGCGCCAGGTCCTCGCCCGAGAAGCGCAGGCCCGCCCGCAGCATCCCGACCGCCTGCAGCGGCTTGTTCGACGACCTCGGGAACACCGGCGAGACCACGTCGCCCAGCGCCAGCCGGACGCCGCCTTCGGGGCCGGTGATGACCAGCGCTCCCCGGTGGACGCTTTCCACGAAATCGGACCGGACCACTTCGGCGAGCACGGGGTTGGTCACTCGCCGCGGCCGCCTTCGTTCTCCAGCAGCTCGTCCACTGTGGCCGATCCCTGCTGGTAGCGCTGCGCGATCTCCGCGTTCAACGTGTCCATCACGCCCTGGACCTCACGGCGGAACGACGACACCGACAGCTCTTCGCGCGCGTACGTGTCCAAAGCGGAGGCGAGCTTCTCGTCCGAGAGGGACCCGACGTCGGTCAGGTCCGTGTCCCCGATCAGGGCCTCCGCGTGACGCCGGTGCTCACCCGCGCGGGACGGCTCCAGCTGCTGGTGCCGGCCCGAACCGGCAGCCGGGCCGAGTGCGTTGTCCGCGAGGATCGTCGCCAGCTGGTCGACGATGCTCGCTTCGCCGCCCGAGCTGCGCCGGGCCTGCTCCGCGCGCACGATGTCGATCCGGGCGTGCAGGAGCCGGCGCAGGTAGGACAGGTCGGTCTCTTCCTGCGCGGCTTCGTCACGCCGCTCGCGCAGCACGTTCAGCGGCAGTTCACCCAGGCCGCTGAGGTACCCCGGGCCGAGCACGCGGTCGATCCGCCGCCTGCCACCGGGCCGCACTTCGATCACAGCGCAGTTTATCCCGGTTGAGCGTGATCTCGCTGTCAGGGCCTTTCGATCAGCCACGGAGTTGCGCGGCTGCCGCACGGCCCGGCGCCGGCTGTTCGGCGGGCACCGAATCGGGGTCGATGGCGGCCTGGACGAGGTTGTCCTCCGAGCCCGCCAGCAGCTCCGCGTTCACCGGTGTCGAGCGCTTGACCAGCGCCAACGCGATCGGGCCCAGCTCGTGGTGCTGGATCACACTGCCGATCCGGCCGACCGCGCGGCCGTCGAGCAGCACCGGGTCACCGGTTTCCGGCGTGATCTCCGGCGAACCGTCGAGGTGCAGCAGGAGGAGGTTCCGGGGCGGACGTCCCACGTTGTGGACCTTCGAGACGGTTTCCTGGCCGCGGTAGCAGCCCTTCGCGACGTGCGCGGCCGAACCGACCCAGCCCACCTCGTGTGGGATCGTGCGGTCGTCGGTGTCGATGCCCAGCCGCGGCCGCACCGACTCGACGCGCAGCGCGTCGAACACCCAGCTGCCGGCCGCCCGCGCGCCCGCGTCGGTGAGCCGCTGCCACCAGTCCGGCAGGGCCGCGCGCGGCACCGCGAGGTCGACGCTGGAGCGGCCCGGCCACGGCATCCGCCGCGCGAAGCCGCCACCCGGCAGGGCCGTCACCGCGTACGGCTCCGGGCCGACCTCGGCGCCGACCGCGCTCAGCACGCGCTCGGCGTCCGGGCCGAGCACGGTGAGCAGCGCGAGCTCGCCGGTCGCGTCCCGGATGTCCACCTTGGACCAGAACTTCATCGCTTCGAGGTACTCGCGCAGCGTCTGGGGACCGCCCTTGGGCAACGCGCTGGTGACGCTGGGGCCCGGGTCGGTGTCGAGGTACACCGTGCCGTCGAGGTGCGCGACCACCATGTGCGTCTCGACGCGGCCCTGGCTGTCGAGGACCAGCGCCTCGGTGCCGGAGCCCTCGGCCAGCCCGGTCACGTGCTGCGAGATCACCAGGTGCAGCCACGACAGCCGCTCTTCGCCGGTCACGGCGAGGAACTCGCGGTGCGAGCGGTCGATCACGACCACGCTGCGCGAGGCCGTGCGCTGCTCGGCGAACGGGTCTCCCCAATGCCAGGGGACGCCGGCTTCGGGGTGGTTGTCGGGCGGAGGGATCGATCCGGGCACGTCCAGCAGCGGCGAGCGGTACGGCATACCTCCCAGCCTAGGTGAGTACCGTGTCGGCATGCGCGTGCTCGTCTTCCTCGACGGAACCCCGGCCGACCCCGACGTGGCCCAGATCAAGGTCGACGACCTCGGGCTCATGCGCGGCGACGGCGTCTTCGAGACGATCTTGGTCGTCGACGGCAAGCCCCGGGAGCTGGGTCCGCACCTCGAGCGGCTGGCCCGCTCGGCGGCCATGCTCGACCTCCCCGAGCCCGACCTCGCGGCCTGGGAGCGGGTCGTTTCGCTGGTGCTCGAAAGGTGGGCAGGCGGGCCGGAAATGGTGCTGAAACTGGTGTACACGCGGGGATCCGACGGCGATCCGGCCGCGGTGCCGACCGGCTTCGCACTGGGCTCGGAGGTCGCACCGTCGATCCTGAAGGCCCGTGCCGAAGGCGTCGCCGCGATCACCCTCGAACGCGGTTTCCCGCCCGATCTCGCCGAGCGCGCGCCGTGGCTGCTGCTCGGCGCGAAGCCGTTGTCGTACGCGATGAACATGGCCGCCGTGCGGGAGGCGGGCCGTCGTGGGGCCGAAGATGTGATTTTCACCGCGGCCGACGGATCGGTCTTCGAGGGGCCGACGTCGACCGTCGTGCTCGCCAAGGGACGGACCCTCTACACACCGCCGCCGAGCATCGGGATCCTGCCGGGCACCACCCAGGCCGCGCTGTTCCGCGGGGCCGAGAAGGCGGGCTGGGCGGTCAAGGTGGAGCCGCTGACCGTGCGTGACCTCGTCGAGGGCGACGGCGTGTTCATGGCCTCCAGCGTCCGGAAGCTGACCCGGGTGCACACGCTCGACGGCGAGCGGCTGCCGGACTCCACTGCGCTGTACGCGGAGCTGGTCGCGGCCTACGAGGGCGAATACGCCTGACCCTGGGTGATCCGGACGACGGCGGGGGCGACCTCTTCGGCGCGGTAGGCGGCGATCTTGTGGTGGCCGTCGATGATCAGCTCGCGCTCGCCGTCGGCCAGCACCACCGCGACCGGCCGGTGCCCGCTGCGGATGGCCGTCCGGTAGTAGCCGACGCGGGCCTCGTCCGACGGCGGCCAGGCGTCGGTCGGGGTCAGCAGCTGGTCCTCCGGCAGCCGTTCCGGGCCGCTCACCCGGTAGTCGCCGTCGACGAGCAGGTCGAGGACCGGGCCGAGCGTGGTGGCCAGCGGACGGCGCAGCTGTCCGGTGGCCAGCGCGATCCGCAGGGACTGCGGCAGCTCCGCCCGCGCCCGCGCGTTCACGTCCAGGAAACCCGTGCCACCGCTGATCGTCACCTGTTCCACGCTTATGAGGACGGGCGACGGCGTGACATGGTTCCGACCCCTACCCGGACGGGTGCACCGGGTGAGCCCGGTGTCACCCGCGCGGCGGTACGTCTTGCTCAGGACGGCCGGAACCGGATGCGGGTACCCGGCCGAGCCTGCGCGAGGGCGCCCAGCGCGGCCGTTTTCACGACGGCGGCGACCGGGTAGCCGCCGGTGGTCGGGTGGTCGGCGAGGAACACCACCGGCAGCCCGCTGGGCGGCACCTGGACGGCCCCGGTGACGACGCCCTCGCTGGGCAGCTCGCCTTCGACGGCCCGCCGCAGCGGCGTCCCGTCGAGGCGCAGGCCGACGCGGTTCGACTCGGCCGTGACCGTCCACCCCGCCGCGAGCCCGGCGGCCGGGTCGGCGAACCAGTCCTCGCGCGGCCCGAGCGTCACGGGCACGACGAGCTCGGAGGGTGCCCGGGCGGGCACGACGACGTCCGCACCCGCGGGGATTCCCGGCTCACCGAGCGGGAGGACGTCCCCGGCGCGCAGCGGCGGCGGGCCGATGCCGGACAGGACGTCCCGTGACCGGCTGCCCAGCACCGGCTCCACCGCGATCCCGCCCGAGACGGCCAGGTAGCAGCGCAGGCCGGTCGCAGGCGTGCCCAGCGTCAGCGTCTGGCCGGCGCGCACCGCCAGCGGCACGTGGGAGCCGGACGGCCGCCCGTCGATCCGGACGTCGACCGCCGGGCCGGTGACCGCCGCCGTCACCGCGGCCGTGAAACGCACGGAGAGCCCGCCGAGCAGGGCCTCGACGCCGGCCGCGTCTTCGGGGTTGCCGGCGAGCCGGTTCGCCAGCCGCAGCGACGCCCGGTCGAGCGCCCCCGACGGCGCGACACCCAGGTGGGCGTACCCGGGCCGGCCCAGGTCCTCGACCAGCGCGTACCGCCCGGGGTCGAGCACCTCCACGCTCCTCACCGGACGCTCCGGAAGCGCACGCGGTCGCCCGGTGCGAACAACGCGGGCGGGTCGGCGTGCGGGTCGAACAGCGTCGCCGACGTGTGCCCGAGCAGCCGCCAGCCGCCCGGTGACTCGCGCGGGTAGACGCCGGTGAACTCGCCGGCGATCCCGACCGAGCCGGCCGGGACGCGGGTGCGCGGCGACTCGAGGCGCGGCTGCCGGAGCGGCGCGGGAAGCCCGGTCAGGTAGCCGAAGCCGGGCGCGAAGCCGGTGAACGCCACGGTGTAGCCGGCTTCGGTGTGCATCGCGACGACGGCTTCGGGCGAGATCCCGGCGTCGGCGGCGATGAGGGCCAGGTCCTCGCCGTCGTAGCGGACGTCGAGGGTGACTTCGCGGGGCTCGTCCGCGGGCGGGTGCGTGAGATCGGCGGCTTCGAGCAGGGCCCGCACGGCCGCGACCCCGCCCACGACGAGCAGGCTGCGCGCGCCGGGCACGAGGTCGACGACCCCGGGCGGGCGCGCGGCCAGCACGGTGGCGTGGGCGGCCCGCATCTGCTCCAGCGAGTCGCAGTCGAGCAGGGCCGCGTCCTCGCCGCACCGCCGCCAGCGCACCGGCCTCAGCCGACGACGCGGTGCAGCAGCGCCGAGGTGTGCGGCTGCATCTCCTGGCCCGCCATCGCCCGCTCCTCGACGTAGCCGAGGGAGCCTTCGATCAGGCCGTACAGGCGCTGGGCCGCGGTGACGTCCTTGGCCGTCGCCGTGCGGATCACCGCGTCGGTGCCGAGCTCCCACGACGTCTGGTTGCGCGGCTTGCCGTAGTACAGCTCGACGATGCCGGTGTTGTGGGTGAGCAGCAGCTCGATCGAGTCGTCCGCCTGCGGCCGCCAGAACCCGGACTCGCGGGCGGCGGGCCGGATGACGTTGCCGTCCTCGTCCAGCAGCCACGCGCGGGACTCGTGGATCAGGAACGGGCGCCCGTCGTGGGAGATCGTCAGCTGCTGCGCGAACTTGTACGGGCCCTCGATGGTCGGGTAGTCGACCTCGCCCTCACCGCGCCAGACACCGACGAGCGGCAGCAGCGCGAGGCAGGCGTCGTTGAGGTTCGGCCCCTCGCGCAGGTTCGCGGTGTCGTTGGGGATGGGCAGGTCGTCCCACAGCGGGAGGTTGCGCGAACGGGTGCTCTCCGCGCGCTTCTCCGCTGCCACGATGGCTTCGTCGCCGCTGGCGGTCATGGGTCAGCGCTGGTCCGCGTACAGCCGGTAGACGACGTACACGGCGAACCAGGTGATCGCGATGCCGGCGAGGACCAGCAGAGTCGTAAAGAAGGCTTCCACGCCCCGCAGAATAGTCGCCCCCGTGCGGAACGGCCCTGCGCAGGGTCGCCGCGGTGAGCACAGTCACCCGGCCGGAAACGCCGCGAAGGCCTCCCTGCCGCAGCAGGAAGGCCTTCGCGGTGCAGCGGGGACTCAGCCGACGGAGATGGCCAGCTGGTGCAGGCCGGGGCCCTCCGCGGTCACGGAAGCTTCGCCGTTGCCGGTGCGGTGCAGGGCGCGGACCGTCCACTCGCCCGGCGCCGCGTAGAAGCGGAAGTCGCCGTCGGCCGAGGAGACGACCTCGCCGGTGAAGTCGCCGCCGCCGTCCAGCAGCCGGACGAACGCGCCGCCGACCGGCCCGTTCGCGCCGGTCACCTTGCCGGCGAGCACGACCTGGCCGCGCGTGTCGAAGTCCGCAGGCGTGGCCTCCTGGGCCGGTGCGCCGCAGCTGTCGTCAACCGCCATCACTTGGCTCCCAACTCGACCGGCACGCCGACCAGCGAGCCGTATTCCGTCCACGAACCGTCGTAGTTCTTGACGTCCTCGTAGCCCAGCAGCTCGTGCAGCGCGAACCAGGCGATCGAGGAGCGCTCACCGATGCGGCAGTAGGCGATGGTGCCCTTGCCCTCGTCGATGCCCTCGTCCTTGTAGAGCTCCCGGATCTCGTCCTCGGTCTTGAAGGTGCCGTCCTCGTTGGCGACCTTCGCCCACGGCACGTTGAGCGCGCCGGGGATGTGGCCGGGGACCTGGGACTGCTCCTGCGGCAGGTGCGCCGGGGCGAGCAGCTTGCCGGAGAACTCGTCCGGCGAGCGGACGTCCACGAAGTTCTTCGACCCGATCGACTGGACGACCTCGTCGCGGAACGCGCGCAGCGAGAGGTCCTGGTCCTGGGCCTTGTACTCCGTCGTGTCCCGCTTGACCTCGTCGGAGTTCAGCTCGCGGCCGTCGAGCTCCCACTTCTTGCGGCCGCCGTCGAGCAGCTTGACCTTGTCGTGGCCGTACAGCTTGAAGTACCAGTACGCGTACGCGGCGAACCAGTTGTTGTTGCCGCCGTAGAGGATCACCAGGTCGTCGTTGGAGATGCCCTTCTCCGAGAGGAGCTTCTCGAAGCCCTCCTTGGAGACGAAGTCGCGGCGCACCCCGTCCTGCAGGTCCTTCCGCCAGTCGAACTTCACCGCGCCCCGGATGTGGCCGGCGTCGTAGGCGGTGGTGTCCTCGTCGACCTCGGCGAACACGACGCCGGGGGTGTCCAGGTTCTCCTCGGCCCACTGGGTGGTGACCAGGACGTCTTCACGGCTCATGAGAACAGAACTCTCTTTCTGGGATTGACTCTCTAGGACGCGCGGGCGGGGGTGAAGCGTTTGATGAGCAAGAACATTTCGCAGCCGAGGCAGAAGTCGAAGGCCGCGTTGAGGAAGGCGGCGAACAGCGCGAACGCCGTCGCGACGATGCCGAGCGGGGTGATCCCGGCGGCGAAGCCGATCGTGCCGGCCAGTGCGAACACGAACCCGACGGCCTGGGCGAACCGCAGCGGCGCCGCGTCCTCGCGCTCGTCGGTCGGGCCGAGGCGCGGGGCGACCAGCGCGCGGTAGAGGATCGAGTACGGCGCCGGCTTGAGGCCGACGAAGGCGCCGATGGCGAAGACGACGGTCTGGACCGCCAGCAGCGGCCACCACTGGGTGACCAGCACGACCGCGAGCACGATCGTGGTCAGGATGGCGGCGAACCGCGGGCCTCGCGGGTCGACGGCCGGTCCGGCGGACATGGTGCCTCCAGCTGGAGCAAGGGGTGCGTGCGAACGGCACGCGTCAGCGGCATCAGGGCTGGTGGGGACCGGATCGAAAGGTTCAGCGCCGGTCTGGCTGAACGCGACACAGGCTGCTGCGGACGCGGCAGAGGTCGACTGCGCGTCGCTGCGTCAAGAAGGTGGTCAGCCCGGTCACGGGTGCGAGGGTACCCAGCGCTCTCTCAAGGTGGGAACCACGTTCATACCTTGGGACGATTCCCAAGATACGGGACAAACCCCGGTCAGGGCGTCCGGGTCGTGAGATGCGGCCGTAGGGCGTCCAGGAGTTCGGGGCCCTTGGGGACGCCGCCGACGCGCAGCAGCTCCCGGCCGTCCGGGGTCAGCGCGATCGTGGTCGGCGTGCGCAGCACGGACAGCGACTGCGCGACCTCCGGCTGGTTCGTCACGTCGAGTTCGACGTGGTGCAGGCCGTCGGTGCGCTCGGCCAGCGGCGCGAGCACGGCCTTCGCGTGCCGGCAGGGCGCGCAGAAGGTGGTGGAGATCTGGACCAGCGTCACCGCGGACGCCGGGTCGAGCACGTCGGTGACGGGAGCGGGCAGCTCGCGCGTCGGCTTGGCGTCGCGCACCCGGCCGTTGCGGGCCTTGAGCAGCGCACCGACGGCCGCGGCGGCCACCAGCGTCGCCACGAGCACCCACACTCCCGTCACCGCACCGCTCCCTACTTGCTGAGGTCCGCGAAGGACACGTTGCTCGCCTTGCCCTTGATCGTCACCGATCCGCTCTGCACCCGCACGCCGGTCGGGGTGACCGACAGCGGCAGGTCCTTCGTGTTGATCGAGGCGTTGAAGTTCGGCATCAGCGCCTTCTGCACCGCCGCCGGGACGACGGTGGTCTCCTGGTCGTTCCCGAACTGCAGCCGCTTGGGGAGGAAGTTGATCGTTCCCTTGGCGGCGTCCGCCTCGATCATCGCGAAACAGAAGATTTCCAGATCCTTGCCCGCGAACTGAAGGTGTCCCGAAATGCGGACACCGGTGCTCGACTCGTCCTGGTCGGCCTGGCCCTCGGTGGTCTTCGTCGTGGTCGGCGCGGGCTCGCTCTGGCCGGCGTCGCCGTTCTCGACGTATTCGGTGGTCGACGGCTCGATCCGGAGGTCCTTGATCTTGTCCAGCGGCGAGAGCCGGGCCAGGTCGGCGGCCTTGATGGTGACCGAGCCGGTCAGCTCGCCGATGGTGATCGCCTTCGTGTTGCCGTTCGTCAGGTCGGACAGCGGGGCCTTGACGTCCTCGAGCTCGGCGTTGACCGCGACGTCCTGCAGCTTCTGGGCGACCGGGATGCCGGCGGCGGACACGCTGATGTGACTGTAGTCACCGCCGAGGGCCTGGGTGAGGAACGGGAAGCCGTGGATCGTCACCGACGGGTCGTCGCTCAGCTGCAGCTGGGTGCGCACCTTCTGCGAAATCATGTGCTCGGCGAACGCCGCCGCCCCGAAATCGGCCCCGACCAGCAGCAGGACCAGCACGATCAGTGCGATCACCCAGCGCCGGGCCCGGCGGCCGCGGCGTCGCGCGTCGGGCGTCGGTCCGGGTCGGTCGTCCCGGGTCACGGGCCTGCTCACCATCGCGTCCGTACTCCTGTTCGTCGGGGACACCGGGATTCCTCCAGGTGTGATCGATCCAGCAAGGGTTAGGTGCCCGGCCGTTCAGCCGCTATTCTCACTTAGCACCGACCAACGCCGCTTTGCGGCGACGACTCGAGAAGGCGGTGCGGCTGATGAGCCTGGACCTTCTGGTACTGACTGCGGAGGCCGACGCCACGTCGGTGCTGCCCGCACTGGACCTGCTGCCGCACACCGTACGCGTCCGCGCTCCCGAGGTGACGGCCCTGCTCGACGCCGGCCACCGCGATGTGATCCTCCTCGACGCGCGCAGCGACCTGGCCTCGGCGAAGAGCCTCTGCCGCCTGCTCAAGGGCACCGGCGAGGAAGAGGCGGCCACCCCGATCATCGCCGTCGTCGGCGAAGGCGGGCTCGTCGCCGTGAGCGCCGAGTGGCGCACCGACGACATCCTGCTGCCCACGGCGGGCCCGGCCGAGGTCGACGCCCGGCTGCGGCTGGTGACGACCCGCGACGGCGGTTCCGCGCAGGTCGACGCCGAGCTGCGGGTCGGTGAGCTGGTGATCGACGAGGCGACCTACACCGCCCGCCTCCGCAAGCGCACCCTCGAGCTCACCTACAAGGAGTTCGAGCTGCTCAAGTACCTCGCGCAGCACGCGGGCCGGGTGTTCACCCGCGCCCAGCTGCTGCAGGAGGTCTGGGGCTACGACTTCTTCGGCGGCACCCGCACGGTCGACGTGCACGTCCGGCGGCTGCGCGCCAAGCTCGGCCCCGAGCACGAGCAGATGATCGGGACGGTGCGCAACGTCGGCTACAAGTTCGAGCGGCCGGCCAAGAGCGGCGGGCCGAGGCCGGGCGTGCCCGCCCAGGCCGATGCCCCGGCCGAGACTCCCGAACTCGCCCACTGACGTCCCCACCTTCACCTGGACGCGGCGACAACGTTCGCGTTGCGTCCGGCACGGGTACGGTCGCAGGGTGACCGGAGAGTGGCGGCAGGAACTGGACGAAAAGCAGCTCGAGGACGTCCGCGGGCTGCTGCTGGCCGTGCGGGGCGCGGACGGGCGCCCCGAGGTCGGGCCCGATGGCCCGCTGCCCGGCGAGTTCGACGGCGGTGAGCACCTGGTCGCCTGCGTCGAGGACGAGGTCGTCGGCTACGCGCACCTCGACACCACGGGTGACTCCTTCGGCCACCAGGTCGCCGAGCTGTTCGTGCACCCCGCCCACCGTGGCCGCGGCTACGGCGCGAAGCTGCTTCAGTCGCTCGACGAGCGGGCCGCGGTCGGGTTCCGCGTCTGGGCGCACGGTGACCACCCGGCCGCGCAGAAGCTGGCCGTCAAGACCGGTCTCGAACGCAAGCGCGAACTGCTGATCCTGCACGTCGACGTCGACAGCGCGGTCTGGCCTGAGCCGGTGCTGCGCGAGGGTGTCTCGCTGCGGACGTTCGTGCCGGGCCAGGACGAGGACGCCGTGGTGCGGGTGAACGCGCGGGCCTTCGACTGGCACCCCGAGCAGGGCGCGCTGACCGCCGACGACGTCCGCGCCGACGAAGCCCGGCCGTGGTTCGACGCCGACGGCTTCTTCCTCGCCGAACAGGACGGCGAGGTCATCGGCTTCCACTGGACGAAGGTCCACGAGCCCACCCCCGGCCGGTTCGGCGGCGAGCCCGTCGGCGAGGTGTACGTCGTCGGCGTCGACCCGGCCGCGCAGGGCGGCGGGCTCGGCCGGGCGCTCACGCTCGCCGGGCTGCGGTACCTCGCGAGCCGCGGGCTGCGGCAGATCATCCTGTACGTCGAGGGCGACAACGCGCCGGCTCTGGCGGTCTACACCAAGCTCGGGTTCACCCGTCACGAAACCGACGTCCAGTACGGTCGGTGACCACGGTGGACGCCGTGCAAGCACGTCGTCACTGACGGCAAACGCCCAGGTCACGGCCCGGACACGGCGGCCTCTCGAGCTAGTCGCACTGCTCACATCCCGGGGTCTGTTCACTTTGCGTTCATTTGTTCACGGCCGACCGTCCACCAGCGCTGCCTAATGTCCGGTTCCGGCACGGCGACCTCCGCCGCGGCCGAACCGGTGAAGCTCCTGATGGAGGAAACAGCAGTGAAGATCATGCGGCCCCTGAGCGCGGTCGGCATCGTGGCGAGCGCCGCTCTCGTGCTCGCCGCCTGTGGCACTGACCCCGCGGCGTCCAACAGCAGCAGCTCGAACTCGGCTTCGGCGCCTGCTGCGACCGGCACCGCCGATGTGGAGTGCGGCGGCAAGAGCCCGCTCTCCGCGGAAGGCTCGTCGGCCCAGAAGAACGCCATCGACATCTTCACGCAGGAGTACGGCAAGAAGTGCTCGGGCCAGAAGGTCAACTACAACCCGAGCGGTTCGGGCGCGGGCGTCAAGCAGTTCAACGCCAACCAGATCGACTTCGGCGGCTCCGACTCGCCGATCAAGGACGCCGACGCCGCGGCCGCCAAGGCCCGCTGCGCCAGCGACGCCTGGAACATCCCGCTGGTCGTCGGCCCGATCGCGGTCGCCTACAAGCTGTCCGGCGTGGACAAGCTGGTGCTGACCCCGTCGGTCACCGCCAAGATCTTCAGCGGCGCGATCACCAAGTGGAACGACCCGGCCATCAAGGGCGTCAAGGGCAACGAGAGCCTTAACCTGCCGGACAAGGCCATCCAGGTCGTCTCCCGCTCCGACGAGTCGGGCACCACCGACAACTTCCAGAAGTACCTGGGTGCGGCGGCGAAGGCCGACTGGACCAAGGGGGCCGGCAAGAAGTTCAACGGCGGCGTCGGCAACGGTGCGCAGGGCTCCAACGGTGTCGCGACCGCGGTGAAGGCCTCCGACGGCGGCATCACCTACGTCGAGGGCGCGTTCGCCAAGGACGGCCTGACCCCGGCCCTGATCGACAGCGGCTCCGGCGGTGTCGAGCTCAACTCGGAGAACGTGGCGAAGTCCCTGGACGCGGCCAAGTTCCTCAAGGACGGCTCCAACGACCTCGCGCTCGACCTCAACGGCATCTACGCCAGCAACACCCCGGGTGCCTACCCGCTGCTGCTGACGACCTACGAGATCGTCTGCTCGAAGTACTCGAACCCGGACGTCGCGAAGGCCGTCAAGGCGTTCCTGACGGTCGCCGCCACCACCGGTCAGCAGCCGCTGTCCGCCAAGGGCTACGTGCCGATCCCGCAGTCGCTGCAGACCAAGGTCCTGGCCGCGGTCAAGGCGATCTCCTGACCCGGCATTGCGACTGACATCCGAGTGATAGAGGCTGGTCAGAAGTAGCTGATGAGCGAGTCATCCTCGACGCGAACGCCCACCGGCGACCCCGGTGGGCGTTCGTCGTCCGCCACGACGCCCCCGGAGGTCCCGATTTCGGAGCAAGCAGCCCCGCCGGCGGCGCCGCAGCCGCCCGCGGGCGAGAAAGCGAAGAAGGTGCGGCCCGGTGACCGCATCTTCCAGAACCTGACCACCGGGGCCGGGATCTTCGTCGTCGCCCTGATCGGCCTGATCGGCCTCTTCCTGCTGATCCAGGCGATCCCGGCGCTGCAGGCGAACAAGGTCAACTTCCTCACCAACCACGGCTGGTCGACCAACGACCCGGCGAACATGGCGTTCGGCATCCTCGACCTGCTCGAGGTCACCGTGGCGACGTCGCTCGTGGCCCTGGTCATCGCGATGCCGGTCTCGCTGGGCATCGCGCTGTTCCTGACCCAGTACGCGCCGCCGCGCCTCGCGCGGCCGTTCGCCTACGTCGTCGACCTGCTCGCCGCGGTGCCGTCGATCATCTTCGGCCTCTGGGGCATCCTGGTCTTCGCGCCGGCGATCGAGCCGTTCGCGCAGTGGGTCAACGACACGTTCTCGTGGTTCCCGATCCTCGCGCCCGGCAACGTCGCGCCGAGCGTGCGCGGCACGATCTTCACCGCGGGCATCGTGCTGGCCGTGATGATCCTGCCGATCATCACGTCGCTCTCGCGCGAGGTGTTCGAGCGGACGCCGACCCCGCACATCGAGGGTGCGCTCGCCCTCGGCGCCACCCGCTGGGAGGTCATCCGCACCACGGTCCTGCCGTTCGGCAAGGCCGGCTACGTCGGCGCGTCCATGCTGGGCCTCGGCCGCGCGCTGGGCGAGACCATCGCGCTGGCCGTCATCCTGCTGATCCCGCAGGGCAAGAACTTCGACTGGAGCCTCTTCGACGGTGGCGCCACCTTCGCCTCGAAGATCGCCGCCAACTACAGCGAGTTCAACAACGAGGTCTCGGCCGGGGCGTACATCGCGGCCGGCCTGGTGCTGTTCGTGCTCACCTTCGTCGTGAACTTCTTCGCGCGGTCCATCATCGGCAAGAAGGGGGACTGAGCATGTCCACCACGCTCGAAGCTCCCGCCACGACCCCGGCGTTCCAGCAGGTCAGCCTGGGCCGCAAGGTCAAGAACGGGCTGGCGACCACGCTGGTCTGGCTGTCGTTCCTGATCGCCGTCGTCCCGCTGGTGTGGGTGCTCTACACGGTGATCGCCTACGGCATCAAGCGCATCCCCTACAGCAACTGGTGGACCGAGGACTTCGGCGACGTCCTGTCCGACGAGGTCGGCGGCGGCGTGCTGCACGCCATCGTCGGCACCCTGCTGCAGGGCCTGGTGTGCGCGATCATCGCGGTGCCGATCGGCATGCTCGTCGCGATCTACCTCGTCGAGTACGGCCGGGGCGGCAAGCTCGCCAAGGCCACCACGTTCATGGTGGACATCCTCTCCGGTGTCCCGTCCATCGTGGCCGCGCTGTTCATCTACGCGCTGTGGATCACCACGCTCGGCCTGCCGCGCAGCGGCCTCGCCGTTTCGCTGGCCCTGGTGCTGCTGATGATCCCGGTGGTCGTGCGGTCGTCGGAGGAGATGCTGCGGATCGTCCCCGACGACCTGCGCGAGGCGTCGTACGCGCTGGGCGTGCCGAAGTGGAAGACGATCATGAAGATCGTGCTGCCGACGGCGCTGTCCGGCATCATCGGCGGCATCATGATGGCGCTCGCCCGGGTCATGGGCGAGACGGCGCCGCTGCTGGTCCTGGTCGGCTACTCGGCCTACACGAACTGGGACATCTTCCACGGCGAGCAGGCCGCCCTGCCGCTGCTGATGAACAACGAGCGCGTCAGCAACCCGATGGACCCGGGCTCGGTCGGTTTCGACCGGATCTGGGGCGCGGCACTGACCCTGGTGCTCATCATCGCCGTCATCAACCTCCTCGCCACCGTGTTCGCGCGCCTCGTCGCCCCGAAGAAGAAGTGAGCTGTTCCTGATGGCCAAGCGAATCGATGTCAAGGACGTCGACATCTACTACGGCAAGTTCCACGCCGTGGACGGCGTCACCCTGTCCGTGCCGCCGCGCAACGTCACCGCGTTCATCGGCCCGTCGGGCTGCGGCAAGTCGACGGTGCTGCGCACGCTCAACCGCATGCACGAAGTGATCCCCGGCGCCCGGGTGGACGGCCAGGTGCTGCTCGACGGCGAGGACATCTACGCCTCGGCGGTCGACCCGGTGCAGGTGCGCCGCACGATCGGCATGGTGTTCCAGCGCCCCAACCCGTTCCCGACGATGTCCATCAAGGACAACGTCGTCGCCGGGCTGAAGCTGGGTGGCACCAAGGGCAAGAAGACCCTCGACGACATCGCCGAGCGCGCCCTGCGCGGCGCGAACCTCTGGAACGAGGTCAAGGACCGCCTGAACAAGCCGGGTGGCGGCCTCTCGGGCGGTCAGCAGCAGCGGCTGTGCATCGCCCGCGCGATCGCGGTCCAGCCGGACGTGCTGCTGATGGACGAGCCGTGCTCCGCCCTGGACCCGATCTCCACGCTGGCGATCGAGGACTTGATCGGCGAGCTGAAGAAGGACTACACGATCGTCATCGTCACGCACAACATGCAGCAGGCGGCCCGGGTTTCCGACCAGACGGCGTTCTTCAACCTCGCCGGCGTCGGCCAGCCCGGCCGGCTGGTGGAACTGAACGACACGGAGAAGATCTTCTCCAACCCGGACGAAAAAGCCACGGAAGACTACATTTCCGGTCGCTTCGGCTGAGTAGCCGTTGCTGCGAAAGGTCTTTCTCGCCGGCGCTCGGGGCCGGCGAGAAAGACCTTTCGTTTTGTCCTAAGTGGAGCAACGAGAAAGCCCCCGGCCGCTGCCGGGGGCTTTCCCTTTTCGGGACTCAGATGTCGTCGTCGGAGCCGTAGCCCGGCATCTTGCCGGTGACGACGAAGATCATCCGCTTTGCGACCGACACCGCGTGGTCGGCGTAGCGCTCGTAGAAGCGGCCCAGCAGGGTGACGTCGACCGCCGAGGCGACGCCGTACGGCCACTCACGGTCCATCAGGACGGTGAACAGGTGGCGGTGGATGTCGTCCACCTGGTCGTCGTCGGACTCGATCGTCTTCGCCGCTTCGACGTCCTTGGAGTGGATGACCTGCTCCACCTGGCGGGCCAGCTTGACGGCCACCTCGCCCATTTCGGTGAAGTACGGGCGCACCGACTCCGGCAGCACCGGGTCCGGGTGACGGCGGCGCGCGGCCTTCGCCACGTGCAGCGCCAGGTCGCCCATGCGCTCCAGGCTTTCGGCGGCGTGGATCGCCGCGAGCACCGTGCGCAGGTCGGTCGCCACCGGCGCTTGGAGGGCCAGCAGGGCGTACGCCTGCTCCTCGCACTGGGCGCGGGCGTCGTCGACCTTCGAGTCGTCGCTGATCACCTGCTCGGCGAGACTGAGGTCGGCCTCCAGGAGGGCGCGCGTGGCGCGCTCCATGGCGTCGGCGACCTGGACCGACATACCGGCCAGGTGGTCGGCGAGCTGTTCGAGTTCGACATGGTAGGCCTCACGCATGGCCCAACCCTACGGCCAACCGTGACCAAACACCGCATCGCCGGGTGAACCGCACGTGAACCCGGACTAACGATCCTCGCGGATCAGCCGTTCCCGCTGCTCTTGCGGGTGGTCGTCGACTTCGAGCTGCTGCTGCTCTTCGACTTCGACGTGCTGGTCGGCGGCGCCTGCTCGCTCACCGGGATCGGCGCGTTCGGGTCCGGCAGCGGGGTGTTGTTGCGCAGCGCGTCGAACAGGGTCTTCGTCTTGCTGACGACGAGCACCTCGTTGCCGCGGTTGTTGGCCATGCCGACCGTCGGGACGGTGAGGAAGGTGATCTTCGACGGGTCCAGGCCCTTCATCGACTGCGCCAGCGTCATCATCTGCTTGACGCCGAGGTTGTCGCCGAAGGTGGCCTTCGCGAAGGCGGTGATGAAGTCGCTCAGCTTGCCGGGGTCGAGCACGACGTCCGAGGACATGACCTTCTTCAGCAGCGCGCCGATGAACTCCTGCTGCCGCTTGATCCGGCCGTAGTCGGAAGTCGGGTCGCCCTTGACGTGCCGCGCGCGCACGAAGTTCAGCGCCTGGTCGCCGGAGATGGTGACGTCACCGGTCTGCAGCAGCACCTTGCCGAGGATGGTGTCGTCGATCGGGATCTCGTTGTGGATGGTGACGCCGTGCACCGCGTCGACCATCTCCTTGAAGCCGTTGAAGTCGATGCCGACGAAGTGGTTGATCCGCAGGCCGGTGATCTGCTGGATCACCTTGGTGACGCACGCCGGGCCGCCGACCGCGTAGGCGGTGTTGAGCTTGGCGAACTTCGCGCCCTTGTAGATCTCGTCGGTGGTCTTGTTCTGCGCCGGGTCCCACTTCTGGCAGTCCGGGCGGTTGATCTCGAGGTCACGCGGGAAGGACGTGACGACGACCCGCTTCCGGTCGGCGGGCACGTGCGCGACCATCACGGTGTCGCTCCGCGCGCCGGGGGTGCTGTCGGCGGTGCCGACGCCTTCCTCGGCGGACGCGCCGTCGCGCGTGTCCGAGCCGACCATCAGGAAGTTCTCGTCGTTGGCCTGGGCCGCGGCGTCCTGGATGTCGGAGGAGTTCTCGTCGAGGGCGGAGACCTGGGTGAACTTGGCGTCGAAGTAGGTCTGCGCGCCCCAGGCACCCCCGATCCCCAGGAAGACGAGCCCGGCCACCACGGCGGCGGCGATCCGCCCGAACTGCGCCGACCGCCGCGGCTTTTCCTGCACGGGGCTCAGCGCGGGAGCGGCTTCTTCGGCCTCGGCTTCACCGGCGGTGACCACGCGCTGCAGGGCGGTCCGGGTGCTCTCGATGAGGGAAGCGGGCGAGAGGCGTTCACGGCGTTCCCGCCGCTTGGCCTCTTCGGCTTCCATCTCGTCGTGGGCGGCGGAGAACCGGGCGAGGGTGTGGTCGATCTTGCGACGGTATTGCGTCGCTTCGTCGATCGCTTCCATCTCGTCGGTCATGGTCAGCGGATCGAGAGCAGCCCGAGGCGGAACACCGGGCGCCGACCCGTCATCGGCGACGCGGCGGCCCGCGGGGCTTTCGCCGGCGGCGCGCTGGGGAGCGGCCCCTTCGACGCGGCGGCCGGTGGGGCCCTCGCCGGTGGTGCGCTGAGCTGCGGCCCCTTCAGCGGTGCGGCGGGGCATCGGATTTTCCGCGGTGCGCCGAGGTCCAGGACCATCCGCGGCAGGGCGGCGGCCTGCAGGCCCGTCACCGGCGACAGCGCGCGTAGGAGCGGCCCCTTCGGCGGGGGCTCGGCGAGGCGCCGGGCTGTCCGGCGTGGTGCGCGAGGGCGCGGCGGCCTCGCCGGTGCGGCGGGGTGCCGGACCACCCGCGGCGGCGCGGCGGCCTGCGGGCCCCTCGCCGGCGCCACCCTCACCCGTGCGGCGGGGTGCCGGGCTGTCCGGCGTCGAGCGTTGCGGCGCGCGCCGCGGCGGGGCGTTTTCGGCCTGGGGAGGCTCGGCCGCCGCGCGGCGCGGGCGCCTCGGGGGCTGCTGGGCCGCGGAGGTCTGCTGGGGGCCCGGGTTGGCCGCCGGCGGGCGGCGCTGCAGGGGTGCCTCCGGCAGCGGGGCCGCCGCCGTTGTGCGGCGGGGCTGCCTCGGGCGGGGTGCGCGCGGTTGACGAGTGGCGTCCGTGGGTACTGGGTCTTCAGCGGGCCCCTCGGCCGGCCTCTGCGCGCGGGGCTGCGACGGCCGTGGCGGGGCCGGTGGTTCGGCCGCGCGGACGCGTCGTCCCGGCTGGTCCGCGCGGTCCTGCTGCTCGCGGGGCGGCAGCGGCCGGGCACCGGTGGTCCTGGCGACGACGTCGGAGACGCTGATCCCGCCCTGGTCCTCCATCGACCGGCGCCGTCCGGGCCTGGGTCGCGCGGGACCGTCGAGGCGGCGACCGGTTCCCGGGCCGTCGAACTCGTCCGGCACTCGGTCTCCTTTCGCGGGATCGAAGGGTGGCTTCGACTTGGCCGTCTTCCCCCGCAGGAGGTGATCGTTCCCCCGGAGGTTTTCGTTATCGTACGGATACCCCCCGTTCGTGACGACACCCCATCGGAATTTTCTTCACCTTGAGTCGACGAACGGCCGGTGAGCGTCGACAAACGGGTGATACCTCTTGTCGACAGACGGAGTAATACACCCTTTGCGTTACTCAGAGTGGGTCATTAACTGTGTCGTTTGTGTGTCCTGATAGGCAACTTTGTTACGACCGGCGCGTTTCGCCGCATAAAGCTGGACGTCCGCGCGACGCAGCTGGAGCTCCGGCGACGCCGGTGCCCCCGGCTCGTGCGCGAGCCCGGCGCTGATGGTCACCCGCAGCCCCGGCTGCAGTTCTGACCAGGGATGACGGGCGACGCGCAACCGGGCGTCGTCGACGACGCGGACAGCCCGGCCGGCGTCCAGCCCGGGCAGCCACAGCACGAACTCCTCGCCGCCGTAGCGCGCGCAGAAGCCGTCCGGCGGGAGGTCCTCCTGGAGCAGATCGGCGACCCGGCGCAGGACGCGGTCGCCGACGAGGTGACCGTACGTGTCGTTGACGCTCTTGAAGCGGTCGAGGTCGATCAACGCCAGCGTCAGCGGCGGCCGGTCGGTGAACGGTCCGTAGAGCCGCTCGTCGAAGTAACGGCGGTTGTAGCTCGACGTCAGCGCGTCGCGGAGACTGCCGTCCCGGGCGATGGCCAGCGCGGAGCGCAGGTGCTGGTAGGCGCGCTGCCAGTCGCCCTGGGTGGCGAAGAGGCCGGCGATGGCCTCGTGCAGGCGGAGCAGGTCCGGCGGCGGCGGGCCGGCCGCCCGGCCGGGCGCGCCGTCGCCCTCGGCGACCATCCCCACCTCCACCACCCCTTGGTTGTCGTCGAGGGGACGGCCGCGCTTGAGGTACCGGTGCGGAAGAAGGTGAATTTCGCTCAAACGGGACTGCGACGGTGACTCTCCGCAGTAATCGGCTCAGAGTCCGGCGAACGGTTCGAGGGTCTTGAGCTGCGAATACTGGTCCTTGGCCCAGTAACTCACATTAGCCGTCGCATCGTTCAGCAACTCCGTGTAGTCGGGCCAGGGAATCCAGCGCCAGTCGCCGACCTCTTCCGGGTTCGGTGCCGGCTCGACGTCGGCCCATGCGGCGAACACCGGGCAGAACTCGTTCTCGACGATCCCCTGGAACGGCGGCGTCCGGTACCGGTAGTTCGGCAGCACGCAGTGCAGCCCGGACAGCGACGGCAGCCCGAGCTCGTAGTCCGCGCGCCGCGCGACGGCGTCCTCGAGCTCCTCGCCGGGCGCGGGGTGGCCGCAGACGCTGTTGGTCCAGACCCCCGGCCAGACCTTCTTGTGGAGGGCGCGCTGGGTGATCAGCAGGGCGTTGTCGCTGCGCCGCAGGACGTAGCACGAGAAGGCCAGGTGCAGCCGGGTGTGCTCGTGGTGGCTGGCCAGCTTCGGGCCGGTCTCGCCGGTGGGCACGCCGTCCTCGGTGACGAAGACGACCTGCTCGGTCTCGGGTTCGATCGCGATATCCACGTGTCCCAGTGAACACGACGGCCCTCGGGGCGCCGTACCGCGAGGCGGGTGGGTTACCCGCGGTCCGCCCGGCGGGGTGACGGGCGGTCACCGCGCGTTGAGGTGCTCCACGAGCAACGTGGTGACGGCCTCCGGTGCCTCCTCGGGCACCCAGTGCGTGACGTCTTCGAGCATCTCGAACCGGTAGGGCCCGGTGACCCGGTTCGCGGTGTCGAGCGCGGCGGCGGAGCCGAAGGCGGCGTCCTCGGTGCTCCAGATGTAGAGCGTCGGCACGGCGATCTTGCCGATCTTCCCGCCCGGCCGCCCGGCCCGGTACCAGTTCAGGGCGGCGGTGAGCGCGCCGGGCTCGGACAGCCGCTGCACGTAGTCGTCGACCTTCGACGGCGACACGCGCCGCTCGAACATGTCCCGCAGCGCGCGGGCGTCGTTCTCCAGCATCCGCCGCTCGGTGACGCGGGTCTGGCGCCATTCGGTCATGTACCGCGAGCGCAGGTGCTGGTCCTCGTCGGTCTTCATGGCGTCGGCCAGCGCGCCGGGGTGCGGCGTCGAGACGACGGTCAGGCTGCGCAGCCGTTCGGGGTGCGCGTCGGCGGTCCACCAGGCGACGGCGCCACCCCAGTCGTGCCCGACGAGGTCGAACTTCGGCCACCCGAGCGCTTCGGTGATGGTGACGACGTCGCCGACGAGGTGATCGATCGAGTAGTCGGACGCCTGCTCGGGCCGCACACCGGGCGAGTAGCCCCGCTGGTCCGGCGCGACGGCCCGGAACCCGAGCACCCCGAGGGTGGCGACCTGGTGCTCCCACTCCGTCGCGGCTTCGGGGAAGCCGTGCAGCAGCAGCACGGGCCGCCCGTCTTCGGGCCCGGCGGCGATGGCGTCGAAGGTACCGGCTTCGGTCGGGATGCTGATGTGGTCGATCACGGGCCGAATCTACTTCGCGAGCACCTCCTCGGTGGTGGCGACCTGGATGAGCGGGGCGTACAGCCGCATGATGTCGAGCGCCTTCGCGTGGCTTTCGTCGTCCACGCCGGCGCAGGCGTCCGAGACCACGGTGACCGCGACGCCCGCGTCCGCCGCGGCCAGGGCCGTCGACAGCACGCAGCAGTCCGTCGAGACGCCCGCCAGGACCAAGCCTGCGCCGCCCACTCTGGTGGCCATGCGGGCGTTCCACTTGCCGAAGGTGGTGGCGTCCACTGTGGAAAGTGGGTTGAAGCCGTCGATCACCTGGTACAGCGGTGCGTCCGGTGGCTGGCGGGCGAACGGCCACTGCTCGTAGTAGCGGCGCCACGCGCCTTCCGGCTGGGCGGGCGCCACGAACCTCGTGAACACGACGTCGTGACCGAAAGCCGTCACCAAGCGGTGGATCGGCGGCACCACCTCGGCGAAACGCGGGGTGAACCACGGGCTCGCCCGGTCGGCGAACACGTTCTGCAGGTCGATGACCGCCAGGATTCTCCTCACACCGCCTCCTGTTCGCGGACCCGCCGCCGCGTCGGCAACGTTGCCAGGAAACCCAGGGCCAGTGCCAGCAGCACGCCGAGGTTCGCGAAGGCCCACCCTCCTTCGCGGCCGCCCAGGCCGAACGGTTCCAGCAGGTATCCCTGCCACTTCAGCCATTCCGCCGACGTGTTGGTCACCAGGCCCCAGCCGAGCGCCGTGGCCAGCAGGACCACGGCGATCGGGCCGAACCGGACGTCGCCGTAGCGGCCGGCCGGGTCGAACAGCTCGGCCTCGGCGTAGTCGCGCCGCCGCAACAGGATGTCCGCGAGCATCACGCCGCACCAGGCCGCGACCGGGACACCCAGCGTCACCAGGAAACCCTGGAACTGCCCGAGGAACTCGCCGCCGAAGAAGACGATGTAGATCGTGCCGAGCACCATGATCACGCCGTCGACCAGCGCCGCTGCCGGGCGGGGGATGCGCAGGCCCGCCGAGAGCAGCGCCAGGCCCGACGAATAGATGTCCAGCACCGCGCCGCCGACCAGGCCGAGCACCGCGACGATCGCGAACGGCACCAGGAACCACAGCGGCAGCAACGTCGTCAGCGCGCCGATCGGGTCCGCCGCGATCGCCTTGTTCAGGTCCGGCGACGAGCCGGCCAGCAGCAGCCCGAACACCAGCAGCACCACCGGCGCCACCGACGCGCCGAACGTCGTCCAGCCGACCACGCCCCGGCTCGACGCCGACCGCGGCAGGTAGCGCGAGTAGTCCGCGGCCGCGTTGACCCAGCCGAGACCGAAGCCGGTCATCAGGAACACCAGCGCCCCGACCCACTGCTGCGCCGAGCCGGACGGCAGCGCGCTCACCGCTTCCCAGTGGACGTCACCGGCCACGAGGACCACGTAGACGACCGTGAGCACCCCGGTGATCCAGGTGATCCACGTCTGCAGCTTCATGATCGCGTCGAAGCCGAGCACGCCGGCGGCGACGGTCAGCGCCGCCACCACGACGAGCGCGACCACCTTCGTCGGCGTCCCGCCGCCCCAGCCGAGCCGCTCGAACACCGTCGCCGTGGCCAGCGTCGCCAGTGCCGCGAGCACGGTCTCCCAGCCGACCGTCAGCAGCCACGAGATCGCCGACGGCAGCCGGTTGCCGCGCACGCCGAACGCCGCCCGCGAGAGCAGCATCGTCGGTGCCGACCCGCGTTTGCCGGCGATCGCGATGAACCCGCACAGCAGGAACGAGAACAGGATGCCGACGAGACCGGCGACCAGCGCCTGCCCGAACGAGATGCCGAAGCCGAGGGTGAACGAGCCGTAGCTCAGCCCCAGCACCGACACGTTCGCGCCGAACCACGGCCAGAACAGCTGCCGCGGCCGCCCGCGCCGCTCGGCGTCGTCGATCACGTCGAGGCCGTTGGTCTCCACCTTCAGCCCGCGGGCCTCGGTACCGCTCATGTCGTCGCCTCCAGCAGCTGGTCGATCTCTTCCCGGCCCGGCGCGGTCGCCGGGCCGCGCCGGGTCACCGAAAGCGCGGCCGCCGCGTTGGCGCGCACGGCGGCGTCGAGGACGGTACTGCCGCGCAACAGCTCCGCGGCCAGCACGCCGCAGTGCGTGTCGCCGGCGCCGGTGGTGTCCACGACGTCGACCGGGAACCCGGGGACGTCGGTGATCCGGCCGTTTTCGTGGACACGACAGCCTTTCGCGCCCTCGCGGACGACGGCAACGGGTGGCAGCTCACCCAGCGCCTCGGCTTCGCGGGCGTTGCAGCTCAGAACGTCTATTGTGGATAGAAGGGCATGGAGGTCTCCAGGGTCGATGTCGGTGATGAGCGGGCCGGGGTCGAACAGGACCTTCGAGCCGGGCAGCCGGGGCAGCCACTCGATGAGGGCGCCGCGATTTGTCTCGTGCAACCAACTGTATCCGCTCAGGTACACGACGTCGTCAGTCTTTGGGGTGACTTGGTCGAGGAGTTCGGCGCGCAGCCGTCCTTCGGCGCCGGTACTGGTCGTGAAGGTGCGCTCACCGGTCGCGTCCACCCAGACCACGACGATTCCGGTGTCTACTTCGGACAGTGGTTCATGGGCCAGTGCAACACCTTCGGCCGCGAGGGCGCTGCGGGCGAGATCACCGAAGAAGCCGATTCCGTGGCTGCCAGCGTAAAGCACCGGCGCGCCGGAGCGTGCCGCGGCGGCCATGACGTTGAAACCGCCGCCGGGCAACAGGTTCGCCGAGGACGCGAAGACATCACCGCCATGCGGGGGCAGGGCCGGCACCGCCATGACGAGGTCGACGACGACCTGCCCGGTGTGCACCAGCCGCCCGGTCATCGGCGGCGCAGCTTCAGGAGTTCGTCGACCAGCGGCCCGAATTCGAGCCGGTTGACGGCGAGCACGGTCTCGACGACGTCCGGGCGGAAGGCGCCGACCCCGTGCGCGGCGCCGAGCATCGCCCCGCAGATCGCGGCGACGGTGTCGGTGTCGCCGCCGAGCCCCGCGGCCAGCCGCAACGCCGACGGCGGGTCGTCCCCCATGGCTTCGGCCAGCGCGAACGCGGCCACCACGGACTCCTGCGACGCCACCGACGTGCCGATCACCTGGGCCACCGCGTCGGCGACGGCGGCCGGGGTCATGCCTCGCACCCAGTCACGCGCCCAGCGGATCCGCGCGGCGATTTCCCCGCCGGGCGCCCAGTGCCCGCGTTCCCCGCCGACGACGGCGGCGCGCTCGCCCGCGTCGAGCGCTTCGGCCAGGCTCGCGCCGTCGACCCCGGCGGAGACGGCGGCTGCGACCGCGGCGGCCGACGCGATGCCCAGGCTGGTGTTGTGCGTGACGCGCGCGGTGGCGACGACCGCGTCGACCAGCCGGTGCAGGTCGTCCGACGGGGTGGCGATGCCGACCGGCGTGACCCGCATGGCGGCGCCGTTGGTGGTGCCGGTGCGGCCCGCCTCGTCGGCCGGGACGCCGTCCTGGAGCCGGGCGATCGCGCGTTTCGTGGACGGCCCGAGCAGGTCCGCGGAGCCGCGGCGGACCATGTCGGCCTCCCAGATCAGCAGGGCGTCGGCGAAGACGTGCGGCTCGACGACGCCGCGGCCGTCGATGAGCAGCCGGGCCAGCAGGACGGCCTGCTCGGTGTCGTCGGTGACCGAGCCGGCGGGCATCGACGGCGCCACCGGCTGCTCGGCGACGGCGGTCAGCAGGCCGGTGACCGGCCCGTAGGTGGCGGCGATGGCGGCACGGGACATCGACTGCGTCGGCATGCCGAGCGCGTCGCCGACGGCCAGCCCGGTGAACGCGCCGAGCGCCCTCTCCCGCGCGGTCACCGGTGTCCGAAGGTCAGGTGGAACTGGAACCGGTCCGGGTCCAGCAGGCTGACGACGCGTTCGACGAGCCGGCCTTCGAGGTCGACCGACGTCCGCTCGGCGCGGAGGAAGAGCTCGCCGACGCTGCGGCCGAGCAGTTCGGAGGAGCAGGCGTCGAGGCGTTCGGTGCTGATCCACTGGTCGCCGCCGGCGGAGATCCGGCCGGCGGCCTCGAGAGTCCTGGTCAGGGAGCCGTCCTGCAGGCCGGTCGCGGGGAGGTCGGCGAGCGGCCCGACGGCGGGCACGGTGGCGGTTTCCAGCGAGATCCCGCGCTCGCGCTCCCGCCGCAGCCGCCGCACGGCGACGTAGGCCCGCTCCCCGAATTCTTCTTCCAGGGCAACGTCTTCGACGGCTTCGATGCCGAGCAGCTCGGTGGTGACCGGCGCCCCCGCGTCGGCGAGGGCGCGGGCCCAGCCGAGCCGCTGGTCGAGCTGGACGCCGTCGAAGCTGACGAACGACCCGACGCCGGCCTGGGTGGAGATGAGCTCCAGCTGCTGGAGCTCGGACAGCGCACTGCGGACGGTGCCGCGGCTGACCTGGTACTGCAGGGCGAGCTGGTTTTCGCCGGGGAGGCGCTCGCCGTTGGCGAGGCGCCCGGAGCGGATCATGTCGGTGAGATCGCCGACCAGCTGCTGCCGCTTGCTGTACATGTTCACACCTGTACACCCAGCGTTGTCGCAGGTCAAGCGGCTACGAGCAGCTTCGCGTCCGCCGCGATCATCTTGCCTGCCCGCTCGGCCACCTTGCCGGAGACGACCATGATGATCGCGAAGGAGCCCGCGAAGATGACGGTGCTCAGCCAGACCATGGTCGAGACGGGCAGGGTGAACGCGCCGACGATGCGGATCGAGCTCTCCAGCGCGAACCCGATGCCCCAGATCACGCTGCAGCGCCGCAGGATGGCGTTGAACTGCTCGTTGTGGCCCAGCCGTTCCCAGGCGGCTTCCCGTTCCGCGCTGCCGCGGGTGAGGAAGGGGCGCATGGTCTTGGTCATGATCGGGGCCGCGGTGAACGCGGAGGCGAGGATGACGAGGCCGGTGATGCCGCTGCCGAGCGAGTCCTTGGCGATCATCATCCGGGCGTCACCGGTGACGAAGGTGAGCAGCATGCCGACGACGTTCGTGACCAGGACGACCAGGGCGAGGCCGTTGAGCGTGCGGTCCTTGGCGAACTGGTAGAGCGTCCGGGCCAGCGGAAAGACACCGGAAGCGGCGAGGGCGGTGAAGTCGCTCGCGCCGAACGAGTGGAGCGCGTAGTAGACGCCGATGGGGACGGCGATCTCGATCGCGAGGGTCTTGAGGAGGGCGTTTCCGGGCTGGTTCGTCGTCATGGGTAGAGCTTGTCGCGGCGGAGGGGCTGGGGAGGATGCCGTCCGCCACGACTTGGACCTGACAGATGTCACGGCCGGCTTGGTACTACTCGAACGCGATTTGAGCTTGCTGTTCGACGGTGGGGACACATTCCCGAGATCGCGAAGGCCCTGCACCCGCCGCTGGAAATCAAGCGCGAAAGTCGCGAGCAACCATAGCCACCTCACATTCCGGGCCGCTGCGTCGTCTACTGGGTATGATGATCTTCCTGCGCGGCACGATCGCGCTGCAGACGCTGGCGCTGTTCCTCGCGCCGATCACCGCGGGCCTGCTGTTGACGACTCCGAACGGGCACGTCCTCCACAGCGCTTCGGCGTACACGATTTGGACGGTCGCCGTCCTACAGGTGATCGCTGCCGTGCTGGTGTGGCGGCCCGGCGGCGGGTCGCCACGGGCGATTCCGTACGCGGCCGTCTTCCTGGGGCTCGTCACCGCGCAGGTCTTCCTCGGGATCGCGCACGTCACGACCGTGCACGTGCCGCTCGGGGTGCTGCTGTTCGGCGTGAGCCTGGTGCAGCTCAGCCGCCCGAGTGCATGTCTTCCGCCTCGGGGACGCAGTCGTCGTCCGGATCGTCCAGCCAGCCGTGTGGCAGCGTGACCTTGCCCGGGGAGCCCTGACGCCCGCGCGGGCCCGTCGCCGCCTCGGGGAACGGGGCCGAGTGGTCGAGCTGGGCGATCAGGTCGTCGAGCTGGTCCATCGACGAGAGCATCGCGAACCCGCGGCGGAGCTCCGAGCCGACCGGGAAGCCCATCAGGTACCAGGCCATGTGCTTGCGGATGTCGCGCATCGCCTTGTCGTGGCCGTCGTGCTCGATGAGGAGCTCCGTGTGGCGGCGCAGCACCTGCGCGACCTCGCCGAGGTTGGGCGGGGTCGGTAGCGGACGCCCGGCGAAGGCGGCTTCGAGCTCGCCGAACAGCCACGGGCGGCCGAGGCAGCCGCGGCCGACGACCACGCCGTCGCAGCCCGTCTCCTCGACCATGCGCAGGGCGTCGGCGGCGGAGAAGATGTCGCCGTTGCCGAGCACCGGGATGCTGGTGACGGCTTCCTTGAGCGCGGCGATCTTCGTCCAGTCGGCCTGGCCGGAGTAGCGCTGGGCGGCGGTCCGGGCGTGCAGGCTGACGGCGGCGGCGCCTTCGGCTTCGGCGATGCGGCCGGCGTCGAGGAAGGTGTGGTGGTCGTCGTCGATGCCGATGCGGAACTTCACCGTGAACGGCGTGTCCCCGGCGGCCTTCACCGACTCGCGCACGATGGCTTCGAACAGCTTCCGTTTGAACGGCAGCGCGGCCCCGCCGCCCTTGCGCGTCACTTTCGCGACCGGGCAGCCGAAGTTGGAGTCGACGTGGTCGGCCAGCCCCTCGCCGACGATGATCCGGACGGCTTCGGCCATGGTCTTCGGGTCAACCCCGTACAGCTGCATCGACCTGGGCTTTTCTTCGGCCCCGAAGGTCATCATGTGCATGGTCCCGGGATGCCGTTCGACGACGGCGCGGGCGGTGATCATCTCGCACACGTAGATGCCGGCGCCGTACTCGGCGCACAGCTGCCGGAAGGCGACGTTGGTGATCCCGGCCATCGGCGCGAGCACGACCGGCGGATCGACCTCGTAGGGGCCGATCTTCAGGGCGGGCTTGCTCAGGGTCGCGGTCACGTCCTCCATTGTCGCTGGTGGTGTTGGTCACACCCAATCAGGGTCCAGCGCGGCCTCGAGCAGCGCACGCGTCTCCTCGTCGAACGCGACGAGGCGGATCAGCTCGACCCCGGACGGTGTCTCCCGCAGCGTGCGGACCGCGATCCGCGCGGCTTCGGCAGGCGGGGAGCCGTAGACGCCGGTCGCGATCGCCGGGAACGCGATGCGGTGGACCCCCAGCTCGTCGGCGACCGCCAGGCTACGGCGGTAGCAGGACGCCAGCAGCTCGGCCTCGCCGTACCCGCCGCCGTCCCAGACCGGGCCCACTGTGTGGATGACGTACCTGACCGGGGCGAGGCCGAACGCCGGCGTCGCCTTGGCGTCTCCCGGGTCGCACGGCGCGATCGCCGCGCCGGCTTCGGCCAGCTCGGGCCCGGCGGCGCGGTGGATCGCGCCGTCCACGCCGCCACCGCCCAGGAGCGACTCGTTCGCGGCCGTGACGACAGCGTCGACGCGCTCGCGGGTGATGTCGCCGAGTACCACCTCGATCGCGGTCATCTCCCGATGGTGCCTGCCGGCCGGAACCGGCGGCTGGGGGTTCGCACCGGGCGAACGGGGACCTGCTTTCCCGGACCGTCACGTCGCCCTCACGGTGATCGGCTCGTCACTCCGGCCAGGCATAGGGTTCGGCGTATGACGAACGCGCCTCTCCGCTGGGGAATCATGGGTACCGGCGGGATCGCCACGGCCTTCGCCCAGGACCTGCGGCTCACCGGGTCCGGCGTGGTCGCCGCGGTCGGGTCGCGGTCGGCTGAAAGCGCCGGGCGGTTCGCCGACGCGCTCGGCATCCCCCGTCGGCACAGCAGCTACGCAGCCCTCGCGGACGATCCGGACGTCGACGTCGTCTACGTCGCCACCCCGCACCCGCTGCACCACGGCAACGCCCGGCTCGCCCTCGAAGCCGGGAAGCCGGTGCTCGTCGAGAAGCCGTTCACGATGAACGCCGACGAGGCCCGTGATCTCGTCGAACTGGCGCGGGCCAACGGCCTCTTCCTGATGGAGGCGATGTGGACGCGGTTCCTGCCGCACGTCCGGCACATCCGTGAGCTCCTGCCGCGGCTCGGGGACGTCGTCACCGTCGCCGCCGATCACGGGCAGTGGTTTGCCGAAGATCCGGCCTTCCGGCTGTTCGCGCCGGAACTGGGTGGTGGTGCCCTGCTCGACCTGGGGATTTACCCCGTCTCGTTCGCGTCGATGGTGCTCGGGGCGCCCGAGCGGGTGGCCGCGATGGCGACGCCCGCCTTCACCGGCGTCGACGCCCAGATGTCGATGCTGCTCGGCTACGCGAGCGGCGCCCAGGCCGTCCTGACCTGCACCTTGAGCGCCGTTTCGCCGACCACCGCGGCGATCGTGGGCACCGACGCGCGGATCGAGGTCGACGGGCCCTTCTACGCTCCCGCGTCCTTCACCTTCATCCCGCGCGAAGGCGAGCGAAGCCGCTTCGAGTACGTCGACGAGGGGCGTGGCCTGCGGCACCAGGCCGACGAAGTCGCGCTGCGGCTGGCCGACGGCGAGACCGAAAGCCCGCTGATGCCGCTGGCCGAGACCGTCTCGATCATGACCACCATGGACCGGGTGCTGGCCGCGACCAGGACGTGACCCGCGATTGAGTAGTGCTACGGATCCGCAGGTGACGCCGGTGGGCGACGCTGTCCGGTATGACCACCGAAGCGGATGTGCTCCTCCGGCTCGCCGGCGAGATCGACGACCTGGGGCGTCGTCTCGCCTTGGTGGGCTCCGAACTGCGAACCGTCCGGGAGACGCAGCCAGAGCAGGCCGAACAGGCCGCGCAACCGCCGCAGCCTGAGCCCCAACCCCAACCCCAGCCGCAGCCGCCCCGGCCGATGCGGCCCGAGTCGGTCCCCTGGCCGCACTACCAGTGGCAGCCGCCGCCCCAGCCGCAGTACGCGCCGCCCCCGCAGTACGCGCCCGCGCCCTCCATGCCGATCCCGCGGCAGACGCTGGGCGAAAAGCTCGGCAAGGAAGGCGCCGGCAGCCGCGTGCTCGCCTGGGTCGGCGGCGCCGTGACGCTGCTCGGCGTCGTCCTGCTGCTCGTGCTCGCCGTGCAGCGCGGCTGGCTCGGGCCGCTGCCGCGCGTGCTCGTCGGCGCCGGGTTCGGGCTGGCGCTGACCGGCACCGGTGTGTGGCTGCACCGCAAGCCCGCCGGCCGCACCGGCGCGTTCGCGCTGGCCGCCACCGGCATCGCGACGCTCTACCTGGACGTCCTCGCCGCGACGTCGCTGTACGAGTTCCTGCCGGTGCTCGCCGGGCTCGCCGCCGGGCTGGCGGTCGCCGTCGGCGGGCTGCTGGTGGCCGTGCGCTGGGATTCGCCGCTGCTGGCCGCCGCCGTCGTCATCGGCTGTGTCGTGTGCGCACCGATGATCGTCCGCGGCTTCACCCCCGAACTGGTCACCTTCCTGCTGATGGTCCAGCTCGCGACGGCACCGGTGCAGCTGCGCCGCGACTGGTCGTCGCTGACGCTCGCCGCCGGTCTGCCGCCGCTGTTCGCCTCCGTGATCAGCACGGCGTGGCTCGGCGGGGGCGGCAGCTGGGCGAACACCGCGGCGGCCGGCGGTGCCGGGGTCACCGGCGTCGTGCTCGCGTTGATCGCGCTGCGCCGCCGCGAAAACGACCCCGCGGCGCTGTCGCTGCTGGCGACCGCGGTGGTGCCCACGCTCATCACGGCGCTGCTGCTGCCGAAGGCGCAGGCCGTGCCGATCACGGCCGGTGCGGGTGTCGTGCTGCTCGCCGTCTGGGCCGCCCGGCGGTGGTGGCCCGGGTTCGCCGGACAGGTGGCCGGGCTGGCCGGGCTGCTCGCCCTCCTGCAGGCGACGGTCACCCAGTTCGACGGGCCGGCGCGCGCCGGGGTGCTGCTCGGGGAGGCGCTGCTGCTGGTCGTGGCCGCGGTCGGCGGGCGCAACCGGGGCGCGCTGGCCGCCGCGCTCGGGTTCGCGGCGATCGGCGGCCTGCTCGGCGTGGTCTTCGACGTCACGCCGCTGTTGCTGATCGTCCCCCGCGCGCACCCGGTCGCCGAGCTGACCGGCGCGCTCGCGGTCGCCGCGCTGATCCTCGCCGTGTCGGTCGCGCTGCCGTGGGCCGCCGCGCGACTGGAGGTGTTCCGCGGGCCGGCCGAAGACCTGCCGATCTGGCTGGTCGCCGGGGTTTCGGCGCTGTACGGCGCCGCCGGGGTCGTGCTGTGCGGCGCGCTGCTGGCGGTGCCCGGCCGGACCGGGTTCCTCCTCGGCCACGCACTGATCACGGTGTCCTGGACGGTCGCCGCGCTCGTGCTGCTCCTGCGCGGGATCGACGTCGTCGCGCTGCGGGTGACCGGGCTGATCCTGGTCGGCGCCGCGGTGGTCAAGCTGGTGCTGTTCGACCTCTCGACGCTCGACGGGCTGGCCAGGGTCGGCGCGTTCCTCGGCGCGGGACTGGTGCTGCTGGCGGCCGGGACGCGGTACGCGCGGCGGGTCGCGTCGCGGTAGCGCGGAAGAAATTGTCGGTGCCCCGTGGTTACCTGGGTCACAGACCCGACGACCAGGGGGCACCGACATGGCAGCACCGAAACTGTCCGATCGCGCCGGCGAACCGATCGCCTGGCTCACCACCGTCACGCCGAAGGGCCGGCCCGCACCCCGGCCGGTGTGGTTCGTCCTCGACGGTGAGGACATCGTGGTGTTCAGCGAGCCCGGCACCGCGAAACTCCGGCACATCGAGGCGAACCCCGACATCAGCTTCCACCTCAACAGCGACTCCCACGGCGGCTCGATCCTCGTCGTGAGCGGGAAAGCGCACGTCGAGGCGGGCAAGGCGTCGGAGGCGCCCGGGTACCTCGACAAGTACGGCTCCCGCTACGCGGCGATCGGCCTGGACGCGGCCGGGTTCGACGCCAAGTACTCCGTCCGCATCCGCGTGGTGCCCGAGCGCACCTGGGGGTTCTGACTCAGAAGTCGACGTCGAGGCAGGCGAGCCGGGCACCCGCGGTGCCCGCGTGGCCCGGGTCGATGTGCGTGTGCGTCTCGTGGACGACCACGGACTTCGGCCGCCGATCGGTGACCCTCCAGTCCACTGTGGACCGGGCGAAGCCGGTGCCGGCCCGGTCGGTGGTGAAGTCGAGCCAGATTTCGTTGCGCGGGTTCGCGTACGCGGGGTCGACCGACGGCTTCACCGGGTCCGGCACGTGCTGGAAGTGCGGCCCGGCGGCGTCGCCGGTGGCTCCGCACGGCTGGGTGTGCGCGTGGGCGCCGTAGGCGCGGCCCGGCAGCAGGCCGGTGACGAAGAGCAGGGTGGTGGTGCCGGTGGCCGAAACGCCGAAGACGTGCGCCCGGGCACCGGGCGGGACGAGGTCGGGGCGGTACGTCACGGCCGGGGCGTGGTCGGAGAACGTGCCGTGGGCGGTCGTGAACCGCGCCGGCGACGGTGACGCGGCGGCGGCACCCGGAACGAGTAGGGCGACGGCGGCCGCGGCGGCCAAGGCGGGAAGAAGGCGCATTTCCCCTCTTTAGCCAGTCGTCCGGGGACGCAGCCATGATCATCACTCGAAAGTGTGACCGATATGGTGGAAAAGTCACGTATTTCCCAACCGGTGGACCGTCCCGAGCCCGGTTATGGTCGTCTCGTGTCCGAACACACCGGCGAAACCCGCAACGAGAAGCTGCAGCGCAACCTCGGCGAGCTGCTGCAGGAGCTGCGGGTCGCTCAAGCCGGGGTGCAGATCCTCTTCGGTTTCCTGCTGTCGGTCGTGTTCACCGACCGGTTCCACGACGCCAGCGGGTTCGAGAAGGCGCTGCACCTGTCCGCGGTCGCGCTGGCGGTGGCCGCGACCGCGCTGCTGACCGCGCCGGCGGCGTGGCACCGGCTGCTGTTCCGCACCGGCAGCCGGGAGCGGATCCTGACCGTCGGCAACCGGCTCGTGCTGGTCGGGCTGGTCTGCCTGGCCCTCGCCATCACCTCGACGGTCGCGCTGATCGCCAAGGTCGTCTACGGCTGGATCGCGATGGTGGTCCTGGGCGCGCTGTGCGTGCTGATCTTCGGGATCCTCTGGTTCGTCATGCCGATGCGGATGCACCCGGCCAACGGTGATCAGCCGACGGGCCCGCCCAAGTAGAGCGTGTCCTCCTGGACGAAGCAGAGCGGGTTGCCGAACGGGTCGTCGGCGTAGAAGGAGCGCTCGCCCCAGAACTGCGTCTCGATCGCGTCGTCGACCCAGCGCGGTCCGGCGGCGCGCACCCGCTCGAACGTCTCCTCGACGTCCTCGACCGCGAGGTAGACGATCCGCGGGTCCCGCCGCGGGCGGGGCTCGCGGTGTTCCGGGGGCGCTTCGACGCAGGCCAGCACCACGCCGCCGCAGGTGAAGTAGTGGCGGTTGACCGCGATCCGCTCGCCGGGGGCGCCGAAGACGGCGGCGTAGAACGCGACGGCGACCTCGACGTCGTCGACGGGCTGGATCAACCGGAACACCCGCGGCCCGCTCATGCGGGGCACACTACCGCTGTTCATCCCGCGTTCGGCAGCAGTTGCCGGGGTGGTCGGAAGCCGCCCGTAGCTTCCCGCCCGTGACTGACACTTCTCGCCGGACCTTCCTCCTCGGCGCCCCGGCCGTCGCCGCCGCGGCGACCCTGCCGAACGTCCTCGGCGCCCCGGCCGCCGAAGCCACCGGCCGGCACCGCCCGGACGCCGAAGACCCGCGGTTCACGCTCGTGGTCATGCCGGACACGCAGTACCTGTTCGACGAGGACCGCGGGGACGCGGCCCCGCTGGACGCCTCGCTGCGGTACGTCCTCGATGAGTCGGCCGACAACGTTGTCTTCCTCGCTCACCTCGGTGATCTCACCCAGAACGGCCGGGCGGACGAGTTCGCCAGGATCAGCCGGTCGTTCCAGGCGCTCGACTGCCGCCGGTTCCCCTACAGCACCCTCGCGGGCAACCACGACATCGACGGCTCGAAGGACGACCAGCGCGGCCCGTCGCCGTACCTCGACGCGTTCGGCCCGCAGCGCCAGCGCAACTCGCCGACGTTCCGGGGCGCCTCGAAGGACGGCTACAACACCTTCCACATCTTCCGCGGCGGCGGCCGCGAGTGGCTGCTGCTCGCCCTCGACTGGCGGCCCTCGGCCGGTGGCCTGAACTGGGCGAAGCAGGTGCTCGCGCAGCACCCGACGCTGCCGGCGATCCTGACCATCCACGAACTCGTCTGGGCCGACGACGACCACCAGGCCCAGTTCTCGACCTTCGGCGAGCACGTCTGGCAGGAGCTCGTCCAGGGCAACGACCAGATCTTCCTCACGCTCAACGGGCACTACTGGCCGACCGGGCGCACCGTCCGGCAGAACGCCGCCGGCCACGACGTGCACGTCCACATCGCCAACTACCAGGACCGCTACTACGGCGGCAGCGCGATGGTCCGGCTCTACCGGTTCGACCTGGCGCGGGGCGTGATCGACGTCCGGACGTTCTCGCCGTGGCTCGCCGCGCAGGACCACCTCAGCGAGATGCAGCAGCAGGAAGCCGAGCGCAGCGGGGCCACCGACTACTTCAGCCTGGAGATCGACTTCGCCGAGCGCTTCAAGGGCTTCGCGCCCGTGCTGGTCCCGCCCGCGCGGCCCGCGAAGCAGCTGCTGGTCCCGGGCACGGTCGCGTACTGGCGCTTCGAAGGCGGCCAGGACGGCCAGGCGGTGCCGGACACCGTCGTCGTCCGCGACCAGACCGGCCGCGGCAACGACCTCACGCGCGTCACCGCGCCCGGCAGCGGGCCGGACGCGCTGCAGTATTCGAAGGAGTTTTCGCCGCGGCAGCCGTCACGGGCGAGCCTGCGGTTCGACGGAGGCCGCGACCCGAGCCGGGGCGCCTACCTGCGCACGGTCGACGCCGCGCCGATCAACCGGCTGAAGTTCGAGCGCGGGTACACGGTCGAGGCGTTCTTCCGGCTGCCGGCAAACTTCAAGGACGGCCACCACGGCTGGTGCGGACTGTTCGCCCGCCAAGGCAGCGGCGCGGCCGCGGGCAAGACCGGCGACGACCCGAAGGAATCGGCGGCCACGCTGTCCCTTTCGGACGGTGGCGAGCTGCAGTGGGCGGTGTACCCGCTGAACCAGAACCGGACCTCGACGAACTGGGGCCACGAGCTGCCGGTGGAGAAGTGGTGGCACGTCGCCGTGGTGAACGACGGCCGGCGCACGGTCGTCTACGTCGACGGCTGCCCGGTGGTGCGGAACCCGGCCACGCCGGCGGTCGGGCTCGCCGACCCGGGCGGCCCGTGGCTGGTCGGCGCGTCGTCCTACGACAGCAAGGTCGACCGCAGTTTCGCGGGGTTGCTGGGTGACGTGCGGGTGGTCGACCGGCCGCTGAACCCGCGTGAATTCATGCTGGGCTGAGGCTCTTGACAGCGGGTGGACAATAAAAAATCGGCGTGTCCTCCGAAAACAACGGGAGCGATCGCCGAACCTGATAAGAGTCTAACCGCTGTGAGGGGAACTTGTCAAACCAGGGGTACGACGAGGAATTGCGGGAAGAACGGGCCTACGTCGCCGCGCTGTACGAGCGGCTCGACCGCGAGCGCGCGGCGGCGCAGGCCCGGTACCGCGGTGCGCTCGGGCAAACCGGGGTGTCGCCGGGGGAACGGGAGAACGACGTCCGGTTCCGGTCGCGGGAGGCGGTCCGGCTGGACGTCGCCGACAACGGGCTTTGTTTCGGCAGGCTGGACGCCGTTTCGGGGGAAACCAGCTACATCGGCCGGATCGGGCTCTTCGACGCGGAAAACGACTACGAACCGTTCCTGCTGGATTGGCGGGCACCGGCGGCGCGGCCGTTCTACGTCGCCACCGCGGCGACGCCGGAAAACATGCGCCGCCGCCGTCAGTTCCACACGATGGGCCGGCGCGTCCTCGATTTCACGGATGAAGTGCTCGGCCGTCCCGGCGACGACGAACGCGGGGACGCGGCCCTGCTCGCGGCGGTCAACGCGCCCCGCGGCGAGGGCATGCGGGACATCGTCGCGACGATCCAGGCCGAGCAGGACGAGATCATCCGCCTGGACCACGCGGGCGTGCTGGTGGTCGAAGGCGGTCCCGGCACCGGCAAGACGGCCGTCGCCCTGCACCGGGTGGCGTACCTGCTCTACACCCGGCGCGAGCGGATGTCGCGCAGCGGCGTGCTCGTGGTCGGGCCGAGCCCGCTGTTCCTCGACCACATCGGCCGCGTGCTGCCTTCGCTCGGCGAGTCCGACGTCGTCTTCCTGACGACCGGCGACCTGGTGCCCGGGCTGCGCGTCACGGCCGAAGACCGGCCGGAGGTGGCGCGGCTCAAGGGTTCGCTGAAGATCCTCGACGTGCTGGCCGCCGCGGTCGCCGACCGCCAGCAGGTGCCCGGCGAACCGGTGCCGATCGACCTCGGTGACGTGACCGTGGAGCTGGACGCTGAGCTCGCCACCGAAGCCCGGCGCGCCGCCCGCGCGTCGGGGCTGCCGCACAACGAAGCCCGCGCGGTCTTCCGCGAGCACGCCGTCGCGCTCGTCGCCGAGCGGGCCGTGGCGAAGATCGGCGAAGGCTGGCTGGGCCCGGCGGACCGCTTGCTGTGGGCGGACCTCCGGGCCGAGGTGCTCGATGAACTAGCGAGCCACGAAGAGCTCGCCACGACCCTCGACGGCCTGTGGCCGTCCCTGACGCCGGAGGTGCTGCTGGCGACGTTGTACGCGTCTCCTCGCCGGCTCGAGGCCGCCGGGGCCGATCCGGCCCTGTTCCGCGCGGACGGCCCGGCCTGGACCGTGCCGGACGTGCCGTTGCTCGACGAGCTGGTCGACCTGCTCGGCCGGGACGACAGCGCCGACCGCGCCGCGGCGCGCCGCCGGGTGGCTGCGGAAGCCGAGTACGCCTCCGGCGTGATGGACCTGATGAAGCTGGACCAGGAGGAACTGGACGAGGACGTCCAGCTGGTGGCCGAGGACCTGCTGGACGCCGGTGAGCTGGCGGAACGGTTCACCGAGCGCGATCCGCGTGCCCTCGCCGAGCGGGCCGCCGCCGACCGCGACTGGACGTACGGGCACGTCGTGGTCGACGAGGCGCAGGAACTGTCCGAAATGGACTGGCGGGTGCTGATGCGGCGGTGCCCGAGCCGGTCGTTCACCGTCGTCGGCGACCTCGCCCAGCGCCGTTCGGCGGCCGGGGCGACGGCGTGGGGGCCGGTGTTCGAGCCCTACGTCGGCGACCGCTGGCTGTACCGCGAGCTGACCGTGAACTACCGGACCCCGGCGGAGATCATGACCGTCGCCGGCGCGGTGCTCAAGTCGTTCGCGCCGGACGCGCGGCCGCCGGAATCCGTGCGGGCGTGCGGGATCCGGCCGTGGTCCAGACGAGTGGCGGCCGACGAGCTGGCCGGCGCCGTCGGCGACTTCGTCCGCGACGAGGCAGGCCGGGACGGGACCAGCGTGGTGATCGGCCCGCCGGGAGTGCCGGGAACGATCCCGGCCGCGGCGGCCAAAGGACTGGAGTTCGACGCCGTGCTCGTGATCGAGCCGGAGCGGATCCTGGCCGCGGGCCCGCGTGGCGCGGCGGAGCTCTACGTCGCGCTCACGCGCGCCACGCAGCGCCTCGGGGTGCTGCACCGGGATCCGCTCCCGGCGGCGCTGACCGGCCTCGCCGAGGCCGGGGTGCCCGCGAGGTCCGGGCACCGGCGTTTCCTGTAGGCGAACCGGGGGTGGCGGGCGGGACGGCCCGTCATCCCCGCACCGCTAAGCCGTGAGCCGGCCCCAGGAGTAGTTCTGCTTGGCCAGCTTGAGGTACACGAACAGCTCGGTCCCGGACACGCCCGGGATCTTGCGCACCTCTTCGCCGAGCACCTCGAGCATGTGGTCGTCGTCGCGGCAGACCAGCTCGGCGAGCAGGTCGTAGCGCCCGGCGCACAGCACGACGTAGTGCACGTTCGGCAGCTCGGACAGCTTGTCGGCGACGTCGCGGGGATCGACGCCGTCGACGCTGATGCCGACCATGGCCTGGCGCGTCAGGTCCACGTTGGCGGGGTCGGTCACCGCGACGATCTGCATCAGGTCGTCGCGCAGCAGCCGCTGCACGCGCTGGCGGACTGCCCCCTCGGAAAGCCCGACCGCCTTGGCGAGCGCGGTGAACGAGGCCCGGCCGTCCTTCTGGAGCAGGTCGATCAGCGATCTGTCCGTGTTGTCCAGCGCGCGCGCACGTGTTTCGTCACCCATGCCGTCCCTCCCTGTGTTTCGGCATGTGATTTGTCAAGTGCGCAGCGTATCGAGACCAGCCGAGAAAGCGAGCCCTCCGCGCGAGCTTCGCGCGATTCGACGTGCACGCCACGCTCAGCCGAGGATTCGGTGGTCAGGACGGGAATCCACGAGGCTTTCCGAGGCGCTTTTGTGTGCCCGCGCACAGCGGGACGCGCCGGCCGGGCGCCGCCGGGTACCGTCTGGCGGCTCTGTCGTCCCCAGCAACCCCAGGAGGACCAACGCATGTCGGAGGCCGTGGCGCTCGGCGTCGTCCCCGCCGTACCCGCGAAGGGGCTGCGCGGCGGCGCGCTGGGCATGGTGTCGTCGATGGTCATCGGGATGTCGTCGACCGCGCCGGCCTACTCCATCGCGGCCACCCTCGGGCTGATCGTGCTGGCCGGCACCGGGTTCCAGGCGGCCGCGTTCGTGCTGCTCTCGTTCGTGCCGGTGCTGTTCGTGGCCTTCGCTTTCCGCGAGCTGAACACCGCGGAACCCGACTGCGGCACCAACTTCACCTGGGCGGCCCGCGCGTTCGGCCCGCACGCCGGCTGGTTCACCGGCTGGGTCGTCACGGCCGCGCAGCTGCTGGTGATGAGCAGCCAGTCCGCGCTGACCGGGCGCTACACGCTGCTGCTGTTCGGTGCCTCGGACGCGGCGGGCAACCGCTGGGTGACGACGGCGATCGGGGCCGCCTGGCTGCTGGTCCTCTGCTGGCTCTGCTACCGCGGTATCGAAGTGTCCGCCCGGGTGCAGTGGCTCCTGCTCGGCGTCGAGCTGGCCGTCCTGGTGATCTTCTCGGTGGTGGCCCTGGTCCGCGTCTTCGACGGCACGGCCGGGCCGCAGGCGTCGCTGCCGCGCCCGGACTGGCTGTGGCCGGGCGGGGTCTCCGCGGGCGCCGCGGTTTCGGCGGTGCTGCTGGCCGTGTTCATCTACTGGGGCTGGGAAAGCTCGCTGTCGGTCAACGAGGAGTCGGCCGATCCGCGGCACGCGCCGGGCCGCGCCGCCGTGCTGTCGACGGTGCTGCTGGTGCTGAACTACCTGCTCGTGACGGTCGCCGCGCTGGCCTTCGCCGGCGTCGGCAGCGAAGGGATCGGACTGGCGAACGAGGCGAACTCCGAGGACGTGCTGGCCGGCCTGGGCGGCGCGGTGTTCGGCGACGGGACGACCGGCAAGGTCCTCGGCGTGCTGCTGATCGTCTCGGTGCTGACCAGCGGCGCGGCGACCAGCCAGGCGACGATCATGCCTGCCGCGCGCACGACGTTGTCGATGGCCAGCCACGGTGCCCTGCCGCGCGTCTTCGGCCGCGTGCACCCGCGGTACCGGACGCCGACCGTGGCGACCTGGGCGTTCGGGCTCGTCTCGCTGGCCGTGTACGTGCTCCTGGCGCTGATCAGCGACAACGTGCTGTCCGACTCGGTCGACGCGGTCGGGCTGACCATCGCCATCGAGTACACGATGACCGCGCTGGCCTGTGTCTGGGTGTTCCGCCGGACGCTCTTCACGAGCGTGCGCCACTTCGTGCTGCGTGGGCTGCTGCCGTTCACCGGTGGCGTGTTCTTCCTGGCCGTGCTGGTGTTCGCGCTGATCGAGTACGCGCGGCCGGACGCCGGCGAGACGACGGTGTTCGGCATCGGCGGCGTCGCGGTGATCGGCGTCGTGTCGATCGTGCTCGGGGTGCCGCTGATGTTCGCCGTCCACCGGGCCTGCCGGGAGTTCTTCGCCGGCCGCCGCCTACCGCGCGGGTCCGTCCCGCGCGGCGGCGACACGATCAGCCCAGATCACGCCGGCTGAGGTCCTCCTCGGTCTCGCGGCGGACCAGCAGCGTCGCGACGCCATCCCGGACGCCGACCAGCGGCGGGCGACCGACCTGGTTGTAGTTCGAGGCCAGCGAGTGGTGGTAGGCGCCGGTGCACGGGACGGCCAGGAGGTCGCCCGCGTGCAGGTCGGCGGGGAGACTGATGCCCTCGGCGAGGACGTCACCGGCTTCGCAGTGCCTGCCGACCACGGTCATCGGGACGCGGTTCGCCTTCGACCGCCGTCCCACCAGGCGCGTGGTGTAGCGGGCGCCGTAGAGGGACGGCCGCGCGTTGTCGCTCATGCCGCCGTCGACCGCGACGAACGTGCGGCTGCCGCGCTTGACCGCGCACACGCGGTAGACGGTGATCCCGGCCGGGCCGACGATGGCCCGGCCCGGCTCGATCGTCAGGCGGGGCAGGGGGAAGCCGTGCGCCGCGCATTCGTAGGCCAGCGCGACGCGCAGGCGCCGCGAATAGCCGCCGAGGTCGAAGGCGGGCTCGCCGCCGACGTACGGGACGGCGTGGCCACCGCCGAGGTCGAGTTCCCGCAGGGTGACGCCGTGGGTGCCGCGGAGCCGGACGAGCACCTCGGCCATCCGGCGCGCGGCGGCTTCGTACCGGTCGACCCGGGTCACCTGGGAGCCGATGTGGCAGTGCAGCCCCTGGAGCCGCAACCCGGGTTGCCGCTTCACGGCTTCGACGGCAGCGTCGACGTTGTCGGGAACGCCGTCGAGGAGCGAGAAGCCGAACTTCTGGCCTTCGGCGCCGGTGCTGATGGCCGCGTGCGCCCCTGCCGCGACACCCGGCGTCACGCGGATCATCACCTGTTGCGCGCCGTGGGCGAGCGCGCCGAGCTGCTCGATCTCGTCGAGCGAGTCGACGACGATCCGCCGGACGCCGTAGCCGAGCGCGGCCTTCAGGTCCTCGGGCGTCTTCGCGTTGCCGTGCAGCAGCATGCGTTCGGCGGGGAAGCCCACCGAGCGCGCGACGGCGATCTCACCGGCGGAGCAGGTGTCGAGCGACAACCCCGCTTCGGCGACCCAACGCAGCACGGCCCGCGTACAGAGCGCCTTGCTCGCGTACGCCACTTCGGCGTCCGGCAGCGCTTCGCGGTACTCGCGGGCGGTGTCTCGGACCTGCTGTTCGTCGATGAGGTAGGACGGCGTCCCGAAGCGGGCCGCGAGGTGGCTGACGGGCGCGCCGGCGAAGAGCAGTTCGCCGTCTTCGCCGAGTCGGGTGCTTCGCGGCCAGACTCCTGGCTCGAGGTGATCGGCGGCTTCGCAGCCGAGGCTGGGAAGAAGCTCGCTGAGCGTCACGGGTGCCTCCGGGCATCACGACGGATCGGACTCCGTCAGGACACTCCCGGAGGCGAGCCCGAAGATCACCCGTGAATGCCGTCCTGACGGCTGCGGTTGGTCCGCTTACGCCTTGTTAACGCGCCAGTAACTTCGGTCACGGGCTCGCCTCAGTGAGCCGCTTCGGAACCGGTACTGCACACGCAGCCGCGGTCGGTCGCCTGTCCGGTCGCGGCGCAGTAGCGGCGCGCGATCGCGTCGTGCGTGCCGAGCGGGTGCGGGCAGCTCGGGCACTGTGTGCCGGAGCGGGGCTCGGCCGGAGTGGCGGGCTGTGGCGTCGTCACGGTGCCACCTTCGCCTTCCGCAGGGGTTCGCTCACGGCGTGGAGGTGCTGCAGCACGTACCCGTACGAGCGGGCCCAGCCGCACTGGGCGTAGGAAATGTCGTGCCGGGCGCAGAAGTCGCGGACGATCTCCTGGGCGTGCTTCAGGTTCGGTCTGGCCATGCTCGGGAACAGGTGGTGCTCGATCTGGTAGTTCAGCCCGCCGAGGGCGAAGTCGGTCAGCCGGTTCCCGCGGATGTTGCGCGAGGTCAGCACCTGTTTGCGCAGGAAGTCCAGCTGGTGCCCGGCGGACAGCATTTCCATGCCCTTGTGGTTGGGCGCGAACGAGCAGCCCATGTACAGCCCCCAGAGGAACTGGTGCACCAGGACGAAGATGATCCCGGTCAGCGGCGACAGCACGATGAACACCGCGGCGAGATAGGCCGCCAGGTGCCCGATGAGCAGCACCGCCTCCAGCTTGTGCCGCCGGATGTCCCCGCGCCAGACCGCTTTCACGCTCGAGACGTGCAGGTTGAGCCCTTCGAGCAGGAGCAGGGGGAAGAACAGGAACGCCTGGTACTTCGCCACCCAGCGCAGGAACCCGCGCTTCCGCGAGCTCTGCGCCTTGCTGAACGCGGGCGCGGCGATGTCGACGTCCGGGTCCTCGTCCTCGTGGTTGGGATTGGCGTGGTGGCGCGCGTGGGTGCCGATCCACCAGCCGTAGCTCAACCCGGTGAGTCCACCGTGGACCAGCCCGGTCGCGTCGTTCGCCGCGCGGCTGCGGAAGATCTGCTTGTGCCCGGCGTCGTGGCCGATGAACGCCAGCTGCGCGAACACCATCGCGAAGAAAGCGGCGATGAGCAGCTGCCACCACGAGTCGCCCAGGTAGGCGAAGGCAACCCAGCCGCCGCCGAACGCAGTGAGGTTGAGGCCGATCCGCACGGCGTAGTAGCGCCGTCGCCGCTGTAGGAGTCCCGCCGCCTTGATCATCCGCGACAGCTCGGCGAAATCGCTACCGGGCGTCGCGGGAGTGTCCGAAATTCGCGTGGATGTCATCAACGCACCGCTCTGGCTAAGTCGTTAAAGGCTTGTCCAGCAACGGTTTCCAGCCTTGACGGGGTCTGGGTCCGGTTCGGGAAAGGGCACTGGGGCCTGGTCGCGGTGGTACCGCGTCGTGCGTCAAGCCTCTCACCCGGCGGTCTCCTTGGCAATTCTCCGCGAACCACCGAAGAGGTGTACAGTCGGCCACATCGGGATGACGGTGACCTACCACACACCCGAGGCCTTCCGGCCCATCACCTGGCCGGGGACAGGAGTCGAACCGGAGAACCCGTTCGTCCTGCAGCCGTGCCGGTCGTTCGACCGGCGAGCAGCCGCCCGCAGTCGCGCAATGGGACTGCCCGGGGCGCCCAACCAGGTTGCGGCAACGCGGTTCGTGTCCGGGAGACCCCTGTCATCGGGTGGCTCGTCGACGAGCCGGGGTGCGGCACCGCCGCCCCCCCCGACCCGCCGACGAGCCGCCATCACAGAAGGCCCCACGAGGAAAGCAGCCGGGAAAGGTGCGTCCGTTCGATGCTGGTCAGCAGCCGGCTCGGGGGGCGGACGTCCGGGCGGCACAGGCCGAGCCGGCCGAGGGCCTCCTTGACCACGCTGACGTTGTTGGCGTTGCCGTTGGCGGCGCGGAGCTCCTCGAACGGCCGGATCCGTTCCCAGACCGTCATCGCCGCCGGATAGTCCGCTGTGGACAGTGCGTGGAACATCTCCAGCGAGATCGCCGGGTCGACGTTCACCAGGCCGGACGTGAAGCCGGTGGCCCCGACGGCGAAGTAGCCGGGCGCGGAGAGCTCCGCCAGGCCCGCGATCCACACGAACCGGTCGAAGCCCGCGTCCCGGGCCACCGAGCCGAACCGCACCGGGTCCGGCACCGCGTACTTCACGCCGATGACGTTCGGCGCCGCCTCTCCGAGCGCGCGCAGCTGCTCACCGGCGATGGCCGGGTTGCGGACGTAGAGCACGACCCCGAGCTCCGGCACCGCCGCGGCGATCGCCGCGTGGTAGTCGACCCAGCCGTCGCCGGAGACGTACGGGTGCACCGGCTGGTGGATCATGAGCATGTCGGCGCCGGCCTCTCGCGCGTGCACCGCGGCTCGCGTCGCCGAAGAGACGTCGTGGCCGATCCCGGCGAGCACGCTCGCGCGGCCGGCCGCGGCCTCGACGGTGACCTCCAGGCACTGCCGCGCCTCGCTCGCGTCGAGCGCGTAGAACTCACCGGTGTTCCCGTTCGGCGTCACGACCTCGATGCCGCCGGTGACCAGCCGGTCCACCAGCTTCGCGTACGTCTGGCCGTCGACGGCGCCCTCGGCGTCGAACGGCGTGACCGGGATGGCCACCACCCCGGAAAGCCGCCGCCTCTGCTCCTCGAACGTCATCGGGCCCCCTTCGGATCGCCGGTCTCGGTGGTGCGCTCGCCGGGCAGCCCGAAGGCGATCCGGTCGATGAAATCGGTGATGTGCCTGCGCAGCAGGTGTTCGGCCTGCCGGGCGTTGCCGCTCTCGGCGGCGTTGAGGATCGCCCGGTGCTCGCCCGCCTCGCCCTGCCAGGTGGGGCTGATGCCCCAGCCGGTCACGGTGATCAGCGCGGCCCGGTCGCGCAGCCCGTCGAGGATTTCGACGAGCAAGGGGTTCCCGCAGCCGGCGTAGAGCGCGCGGTGGAACAGCCGGTTGGCCAGGCTGGCCTTCGCCCGGTCGTCGGCCGCCGCGCCGGTCTCGACCCCGGCCAGCACCTGCCGCGCTTCGCCGAAGTCCGCACCCCGCTCGACGGCCCGCCGGACGGCTTCGGGCTCCAGCAGCGCGCGCAGGTCGAACACCGCGTGCGCGCTCTCGGCGTCCATGACCCGCACCGCGGCGCCCTTGTACGTGCTCATCGTGACCAAACCGGAACCGGCCAGGATCCGCAGGGCCTCGCGCACCGGCGTCTTCGACACCCCGAGCAGGGCGCCGACCTCGGATTCGACGAGCGTTTCGCCCGGCCCGAACTCGCCGCTCAAGATCGCTTCCTTGACCGCGTCACGCACGAAATCCGTCCGCGAGACGGGCGGCGGCGGCCTCCGGGCCGAAGAAGTGCTCGCCACTGGCATGTCCGATCTGATATACGATGCGACATACAACATTATCATGGACGTAGGGAGCAGCCATGCACCGTCGCACCGGCTTCCGATTCCGAAGATTGCTGCCGGCGCTGAGCCTCGCCGCCGGTCTGGTGGCCTGCGGCGCGCCCGGCGGCGACGGCGGCCAGGCGGCGGCTCCCCAGGCCGTGCCGGACAAGCCGAGCAAGCCGGTCGAGCTGAACATCCTCGACGTCGCGGGCAACCTGCAGCTGACCAAGCAGATGATCGAGAACTTCAAGGCCGCGCACCCGGAAGTGCTGTCGAAGGTCACCTATTCGACGGCGCCCGCACCGAGCATGGCGGGCAAGCTGAAGGCCGAGCAGGACGGCGGCGTCGCCCAGACGCACCTGGTCCTGAGCGGCACCGACGGGCTTTCGGCGGGCATCGCCAACGGCACGCTGGCCAAAGTGCTGCCGGACTTCTCGGGCCGCTTCCCGAACCTGATGCAGAACTACCTCGAGCCCGCGGCCAAGATGCAGGAGCTGGCCAACGGCTACGGCATCGAGGTCGTCTACTACCCCTCGGGTCCGCTGCTGGAGTTCAACCCCGGCGCGGTGCCGGCCGCTCCGACGTCCCCGCAGGAGCTGCTCGACTGGGCGAAGGCGCACCCGGAGAAGTTCCAGTACGCCCAGCCGTCGAACTCCGGCCCGGGCCGGACGTTCCTGATGGGCTTGCCGTACCTGCTGGGCGACAAGGACCCGAAGGACCCGGACAAGGGCTGGGACAAGACCTGGGCGTTCCTGCAGGAGCTCGGCAAGTACGTGAAGTACTACCCGTCGGGCACCACCGAGACGATGAAGAACCTGGCGTCCGGATCGGTGGACATGATCATGTCGACCACCGGCTGGGACATCAACCCGCGCAAGCTCGGCACGGTGCCCAACACGGTCAAGACGGCGATCATGCAGCCGATGCACTGGGTCACCGACGCCCAGTACGCGCTCATCCCGAAGGGGCTCTCGCCCGACCAGGAGTCGGCGATCCTGCAGCTGGTGGCCTGGATGCTCAAGCCCGACCAGCAGGCGATCGCCTACGACGACGGGTACTTCTACCCAGGCCCCGCGGTCAAGGACGTCACCCTGCAGATGGCGCCGCAGAAGAGCCAGGACACGCTTCGGCAGTTCGGGCGCCCGGAGTACGAGCAGTGGATCGCCCAGTACCCCAAGGAGACGTCGCTGCCTGCCGAGCAGCAGGTCAAGGCGTTCGACAAGTGGAACCAGCTGGTCGGCGGCTCGAAGGTCGGCAAGAAGTGACGTTCGGGCAGCTGCGGCTGGACGGCGTCTCGCGCAGCTTCGGCACCGCGAACGCCCTGCGCGGCCTCGACCTCGCCATCGCCAGGGGCGAGTTCGTGGCCCTGCTGGGCCCGTCCGGCTGCGGCAAGTCGACGGCGCTCAACTGCCTGGCCGGCCTGCTGCCCCTGACCGCGGGCAGCATCTGGCTCGACGACACCCGCATCGACGGGCAGCCGCCCGAGCAGCGCGGGTTCGGGATGGTGTTCCAGAACTACGCGCTGTTCCCGCACATGTCCGTGCGGGCCAACGTCGGCTTCGGCCTCCGCATGCGCAAGGTCGGCCGCGCCGAGACCCGGCGACGGGTCGACGAAGCGCTCCGCTTGGTGCAGCTGACCGAGCACGCGGCGAAGTACCCCGCCCAGCTCTCCGGCGGGCAGCAGCAGCGCGTCGCCATCGCCCGCGCGGTGGTGCTCGAGCCGCCCGTGGTGCTGATGGACGAGCCGCTGTCCAATCTGGACGCCAAGCTTCGCCTCGAGATGCGGATGGAGATCCGCCGCCTCCACCAGACCCTCGGCCTGACGACGGTGTACGTCACCCACGACCAGGAGGAGGCCCTGTCACTGGCCGACCGCCTGGTGGTGCTGCGCGAGGGCACGGTCCAGCAGGTGGGCACGCCGGAGGAGGTGTACGCCCAGCCGGTGAACAGTTATGTGGCCTCCTTCATGGGGTATCGCAATCTGTTGGACGTGACGGTGACCTCCGCGGCGGCCTCATCGGTCACCGTGGAGGGCGAAGGAGTCCGCCTCACCGGCCGCGGCTCGCTCACGGAGGGCCCGGCGAAGGTGGCGATCCGCCCGGAGGACTTCGTGATCGGCGACGGGACGGAGAACGCCGTCGACGTGACGGTCGAGATCGTCGAGTACCACGGCCGCGAGCTGTCGGTCTCGGCCCGCCTGGGCACCGGCGTGCCGGTGTACTTCCGGACGGACAAGCGCCTCGCCCCCGGCGACACGGCGAGGATCGGCGTGCCGGCCGAGCGGGTCCTGGTGTTCGCGCCATGAGCGCCGGTGACGCGGTGAAGGTGCGTGCCGCACGCGGCGGAGGGTGCGCGGGCAGCACGCCGCGGGCCGGTGCCGGTCGCGTTGCGCGGGCGGGCACCGCTCAGGCCTGTGGCGTGGTGGCGGCCACCGCGAGGGTTGCCGCTGCCCGAGGTGCATCGGGATCGGCCGCGGGGAAGGCAGTTCAGGGCGCCGCGACATCCGCCGCCGCTCGGCTTGAGGTGACTGCGTCCGCGAGGTCCGCCACGGCCCGGCGTCCGTTGGCTGCTGCCGCGGGGTCCGCTGCCGACCCGCTTGCGTCGGCTGCTGTCGCGAGGTTCGCCGCCGCCCAGCTTGCGCTGGCTGGTGCCGCGAGATCCGCCACCACCCGGCTTGCGTCGGCTGGTGCCGCGTCTGGTGCGGGAGGTGCGGCATGACCGCCGTCGCGGCTGCTCGGCCGGCGCTCCGGCACCGCCTCGCCGAACGTGGCGTCGATCGGACCCTGCTGCTCCTGGTGCCCGGCCTGCTCGTCACCGCCTGCCTGTTCCTGTACCCCTTCCTCTACGGCCTCCAGCTCTCGTTCGCCCCGCGCAAAGGCGGCGTCTTCGCCAACTACGCGCGCTTCTTCAGCGACCCCTATTTGCGCGACACCATCTGGACGACGCTCGGCATCGCCCTGCCCGCCACCTTCATCAACGTGCTCGCCAGCATCCCGATCGCCTACGTGATGCGCGGCCGCGTCCGTGGCAAGCGCCTGCTGACCACGATCCTCGTCGTGCCGATCACGCTCGGCACGGTGCTCACCGCACAGGGCCTGATCATGTACGGCGGCCCGGCGGGCTGGCTGAACAAGATGCTCACCGTCCTCGGCGTCACCGACCAGCCGCTGCCGCTGATCCACAACTACACCGGTGTGCTCCTCTCCCTGGTGATCACCGGCTTCCCGTTCTCCTTCCTGCTCACGCTGTCCTATCTCTCGGGCATCGACCCCTCCCTGGAGAAGGCGGCCGCGACGCTCGGGGCCAACGGCGTCCAGCGCTTCCGGCGGATCACGCTGCCCCTGCTGGCGCCCGGCCTGGCGATCACCTTCTGCCTCTCGTTCGTCATGGCCTTCTCGGTGTTCCCCTCCGCCCAGCTCGTCGGCGACCCCGCGAACGAGACCCGCGTCATCTCGATCGCCGCCTACCACGCCGCGTTCGAGGAGTACGACTACTCGATGGGCTCGGCCGTGGCGATGCTGATGGCGGTGGTCATGCTGATCGTCATCGGCCTGGTCATGGCGTGGCGCGGCACGCTGTACCGCGGAGCGACCGGAGGCAAGGGATGACCGGTTGGGTCGCACGTCCCGGACGTTGGGTCGTCTGGACCGTCGTCGTGTTCTTCTTCGTCAACCTCGCGGGCGTCGTGCTTTCGGTGGTCGTCGACTCGTTCGGCACCCAGTGGTTCGGCACCTGGCTTCCGGACGGCTTCACCACCCACTGGTACGCCGACGCCTGGCGTGAGTTCGGCCTCTCGGACGTCCTCCTCACGACGGCGGTCGTCGCACTCGTGGTGATCGCCGTGTCGGTGGCGGTCGGCGTCCCGGCCGCCTACGCGCTGGCCCGCCGCTCGTTCCCCGGCAAGCGCCTCGTGATGCTGCTGTTCGTGCTGCCGATCCTGATCCCTCCCATCACCTACGGCATCCCGCTGGCCACCGTGCTGTACAAGTTCCACCTGGCCGGCACGACCACCGGCGTCATCCTGGCCAACCTCGTGCCTTCGGTGCCGTTCGTCGTGCTGACGATGACGCCGTTCATCGAGCAGATCGACCCGAAGATCGAGGCCGCGGCCCGCATGTCCGGCGCGCGGACCGTCTCGGTGTTCACCCGCATCCTCGGCCCGCTGCTGCTGCCCGGGATCCTGGCCGCCTCGATCCTGGTGCTGGTGCGCACGGTCGGCATGTTCGAGCTGACGTTCCTCACCGCCGGCCCGGACTCGACGACCCTCGTGGTGGCGCTCTACAACTCCGTGTTCGCCGCCGGTATCCGCGCCAACCAGTCCGTCGACGCCATGGCGGCCATCTACACCGCTTCCATGCTCGTGCTCCTTCTCATTGCGTTGCGGTTCGTGAACCCGACCCAGCTGGTGACCCGGATCCGGGAGGAGGCCTGACCCGTTCGCTCATGCGTTCGACTGTACCGCGAAAAGTCGAACGCATGATCAACACGATCGAGCGAATCCGCTGGTCTTGCGCCTCCCCCGAGGGGAGCTGCCAGGCTGGTGACATGCAGTATTCGATCGGCGAACTCGCTCACCGGACCGGCCTGACGGTCAAGGCCGTCCGGTTCTACTCGGATCGCGGCTTGGTGCCGCCGTCCGGGCGCAACGCCGCGGGCCAACGCCGTTATGACGACGCCGCGCTCGCCCGGCTCGACGTCATCCGCATCCTTCGCGACCTCGGAATCGACCTGGCCACCATCCGGCGGGTGATCGAGGGAGAGACCACCGTCGCGGAGGTGGCGGCGGAGCACGCCGTGTCGGTGGAGGCGCAGATCGGCGTGCTGCGCCGGCGAAGGGCAGTACTGAACGCCGTGGCGAACCGCGGCTCGCACCCCGAAGAGGCGGGGCTCGCGCACCAGCGGGTCCTGCTGTCCGAAGTGGAGCGGCAGTGCCTGATCGGTGACTTCCTCGCCGACGCCTTGGGCGATCGGCCCGAGCTGGCTGGAGTAGCCCGCACCCTGACCCCGGAGCTGCCCGAGCAACCCAGCCCGGAGCAGGCCGAGGCGTGGATCGAGCTGGCCGCGCTGATGCGGGACACGGAGTTCCGCGCGAACCTGCGCCGGCTCGCGGACGGCCACGTCGCGGGTCTGCGTCGCGACCTGGCGGCCGAGGTGCGGGACGCCGTCACCCCGGCCGTCATGGCCACGGTCGTGCCGAAGTCCCCGGCGGCGAAGGCGATCGTCGACGGTCTGGGGCGCGATCCCGGCGAGCTCCGGGAATGGCTCGGCGTCGTCAGCGATCCGCGCCGCGAGCGCTATGTGGAGCTATTGGGGGTGATCAACGGCTGGGCGGCACCGGAAAGCCTGGCTCCCGCATTCGACTGGCTGGCCGAGGCCATGGCAGCCTGACCGCGTCCCGGATCGAGGCCAGCGCGTCCTCCGCCGGTCGGGCGTCGAGGCGGCTTCCGTCCCGCAGCCGCACTGAAAGCTGTTCGGCGGCGACCTCCTGCGGCCCGATCACGGCCTGGTAGGGCACCAGCCGGCCGTCTCGGATCCGCGCGCCGAGGCTGCCGTCGGCGGCGATCTCCGCCCGGAGGTCACCGCACCGGTCCAGGACGGCTTGGGCGTACGGCAGCTCGGCGGCGGACACCGGCAGCAGCCGAAGCTGCACGGGCGCGAGCCAGGCCGGGAACGCACCGCCGTGGACCTCGATCAGCTGGGCGACCGCGCGCTCGACGCTGCCGATGATGCTCCGGTGGACCATGACCGGCCGGTGCTTCGCCCCGTCGGCGCCGACGTACTCCAGGCCGAACTGCGCGGGCTGGTGGAAGTCGACCTGGACGGTGGACAGGGTCGATTCGCGGCCGGCGCTGTCGGCGATTTGGACGTCGATCTTCGGCCCGTAGAACGCCGCTTCACCCTCGACGGCCTCGTACGGGAGGCCGTCCAGCACAGAACGGAGGATCGCCACGGCTTCATCCCATTTCCCCGGCACATACTTGCCGTCGGGGCCGGGAAGCGAAAGGCGGTAGCGGAGCGGGCTGATGCCGAGCGCGTCGTAAGCCTGCCGGATCAGGGCCAGCGCGGCGGCGGCCTCGGCTTCGACCTGGTCGAGGCGGCAGAAGACGTGCGCGTCGTTGAGCTGGATCGCGCGCACCCGGTTCAGGCCGCCGAGCGCGCCGGACAGCTCGGCCCGGTACATCCCGCCGATCTCGGCGATCCGCAGCGGCAGCTCGCGGTAGCTGCGGCCTCGGGAGCGGTAGATCAGCGCGTGGTGCGGACACAGGCTCGGCCGGAGCACGAGCTGCTCGCCGCCGACGTCCATCGGCGGGTACATGTCGTCGCGGTAGTGCGACCAGTGCCCGGAGATCTCGTACAGCTCGCGTTTGGCGAGCACCGGCGAATGGACGTGCCGGTAGCCCGCACGTCGTTCGAGGCCGTGGACGTACTCCTCCAGGCTGTGGCGGACGATCGCGCCGTCGGGCAGCCAGTAGGGCAGGCCGGCGCCGATCAGCGGGTCGGTACCGAACAGGCCGAGCTCGCGGCCGAGCTTGCGGTGGTCGGGCATGGTGGGCTCCCTCGTGGACGGCGAGGCGGGAGACCACAGAACGAAGCCCGGGGCACCCGCCCCGGGCTGGAAACGTCGTTCAGCGCGCCGGGACAGTCCTCGGCGTCGTCGTCTGTGCAGCGCGCTTCATGAGATCGACGGTAGCAGCGGCCACCAGTCGTTTTCAGGTCCCGAGGAACAGCTCCAGCTGCTCGACGACGAAGGCATGGTCGTCGGCCTGCGGAAGCCCGGACACGCCGACCGTGCCGACCGGCCCGACCCCGCGCACCAGCACGGGGAAGACGCCACCGTGGGCCGCGTACTGGTCCAGGTCGAGCCGGGAGTGCTCCTCGAACGAGCCGCCCTTGGCGCGGAACTGGGTCCCGATCAGGAAGGAGCTGTGGCCGTAGCGGTCGACGACGCGGCTCTTGCGGTCGATCCAGGCGTCGTTGTCGGCCGAGGTGCCGGGCAGTGCGGCGTGGAAGAGGCGCTGGCCGTTGCGCCGGATCGAGATCGTCACCGGGAGCCCGCGTTCCTGGGCGGCGTCCAGCATCTGCCGGCCGAGGGCGAGCGCGGTCTCGTTGTCGAACTTCGTGAACTGGAGGCGTTCCTCCTGCTCGGCGAGCTGGGCGAGGCGGTCGGCTTCGGTCATGACCCTATTAAATCAACACTGTTGTGTAATTACCAGGGGCGAACTCGGTCAGTGACAGCACGTTGCCGTCCGGATCGGGGAACCACGCGATCCGGCCGCCCGGCGTGGTCCAGATTTTGTCGGTGTCCTGTGGCACCGTGTCGTAGGTGAGGAACTCCACGCCACGGCCACGCAGCTCGGCCACCGCCGCCCGGATGTCCGGGACTGCCCAGCCGAGCACCGTGAACGGCTGCGGCGTGAACTCGGCGACGGCGGTGACACGCAGCATGGTGGCGCCGCTGCGGAAGACGCACGCGAAGGGGTCTGCTCGATGAACTCGAGCCCGGCGACATCCGTGTAGAAGGCGCGCGAGCGCTCGAGGTCGGTCGACGGTGCGAAGGCGACCAATTCCGCTGAGTTGAGCACGGCCTCACCTCTCGGTGGTGAACCTACCCCTCCGGCGGCTCGTTGACCTGGGGACGAGGAGGTGACGCATGGGCCGGATCCGTCGCCGCACGGTGCTGGGCGGCGCGGCCGCGGTCACGGCGGCCGGCGCGCTGTCCGCGGCCTGCGCACCGGCGCCGCGGAAGGGCACGATCGAGGACGTCCGGCACGTCGTCGTGCTGATGCAGGAGAACCGGTCGTTCGACCACTACTACGGCACCATGGCCGGCGTCCGCGGCTTCGGCGACCGCGCGGCCCTGCGTGACGTCTTTCGCCAGCGCGGTGACAAGGGCGGCCCGGTGCAGCCGTTCCGCATCGACACGTCCGTAGTGGACGGTCAAGACCTCGGCGAGCTGCCGCACGACTGGAACAGCACGCACCGCGCGTGGAACGACGGCGGCTACGACCGCTGGATCGCGGCGAAGACGCCCATGACGATGGGCTACTTCACCGGCGACGACCTCCCGTTCCAGCACGCTCTGGCGAGCGCGTTCACCCTGTGCGACCACTACTTCTGCTCCATCCAGGGCCCGACGCACCCGAACCGGCTCTACCACTGGACCGGCACGATCGACCCCGACGGCCTCGCCGGTGGTCCCGCCACGCACAACGCGCCGGACTACGAGCCCTCGTTCCGCTGGACGACCTACCCCGAGCGGCTCGAAGCAGCGGGCGTCTCGTGGCGGATCTACGCGAACGACGAAGAACGCGGCGTTCCCGAGCACTTCGTCGGCGACTATGGCGACAACCCGCTCTGGCTGTTCCAGAACTTCCACGACGCGCTGTACTCGATGGACCCGGTGAAGCGCCGGCTGGCCGAGCGCGCGAACCTGCGCAAGAAGCTCCTCCCCGACTCGGGCAAGGGGAAGGACCTCGACCACGTGCTGGCGGACTTCCTCGCGGACTGCGCGGCCGGGACGCTGCCCGAGGTCTCCTGGGTGGTGGCCCCGTACGGCTACTGCGAGCACCCCGCGGCCCGGCCGGTCGACGGCGCCGCGTACATCCAGCGCATGCTGAAAGCGTTGTGGGACAACCCGCAGCTGTGGGAGTCGACCATCGTCTTCATCAACTACGACGAAAACGACGGCTTCTTCGACCACGTCGTCCCGCCGACGCCGCCGCCCGGCACCCCCGGCGAGTACCTGCCCGGGAACCGGCCGGAGAAGGGCAGGCCGTCCGGCGCGCCCGTCCCGATCGGGCTCGGCCCGCGCGTGCCGATGACCGTCGTCTCGCCGTGGAGCCGCGGCGGCTGGGTGAACTCGCAGGTCTTCGACCACACGTCGGTGCTGCGCTTCCTCGAAACCTGGACCGGCGTCCGCGAGCCGAACATCTCGGCCTGGCGCCGCACCATCTGCGGCGACCTGACCAGCTGTTTCGACTTCCGCAACCCGGACACGACCATCCCGCTGCTGCCGGACGCGGCCGCGTTGCGCGCCGAAGCCGACCGGACGCAGCGACGGCTGCCGAAGCCCGGGCTGGGGCCGGCTGCCCTGGTGCAGGAGCCCGGTACGGCGAAGGCGCGCCCACTGCCGTACCAGCCGGTCGCGTGGGTCACCGCCGAGGCGAACGTCCTCAGGCTGCACCTGGCCAACCACGGGACGCACGCGCTGCAGCTGGCCGCGTACGCCTACCACGCGGGCGGGACGTCACAACGCTTCGACGTCGGCTCGAAGAGCGAGCTGACCGGCGAAGTCGCGCACAGCGGGACGTACGACGTCGCCGTCCACGGCCCGAACGGCTTCATCGTCGAGGCCTCGGGTGGCCTGGGCCTCGACGCGGTCGTCACCTACACCGGTGCGCCCGCACTGCGGGTCACGGTGACCAACGGCGGCGCGGCACCGGTCACGCTGAACGACGTCACCCTGCCCCCGGGCGGCACGCACGACTTCCCGGTGCCGACGAGCAACGGCTGGTACGACGTCACGTTCGAGAACCTCGGCTGGCGCCGCCGCTTCGCCGGCCATCTGGAAGACGGCAGGCCGTCGCGGACCGGGCCCTAACGCAGCGCGTCGAGCGCGAACGCGGCGAGCATCGCGACGCCGCTGGGCATCGCGTCCTCGTCGAAGAGCACGCGGTTGGAGTGGTTCGCCGCCGCCTCCGTGGGGTCGACGCCGGGCGGGCACGCGCCGAGGAACGCGTACGCGCCGGGAACGCGTTGCAGGACGTAGGAAAAGTCCTCCGCGCCCATCAGGGGGTCGGCGAGCAGCTCGACGTTGTCCCGGCCCAGCACGGCCGCGCCGAGCTCCAGCACCTCGGCGGCGATCCGGTCGTCGTTCACCGTCACCGGGTAGCCCGGCTCGACGTCGGCGACCACGCGGCAGCCGTAGGCCGCGCCGACCTGCTCGCACACCGCGGGCAGCTCGGCGCGGACCAGCGCGCGCGTCTGCTCGGACAGCGTGCGGATGGTGCCTTCGAGCTCGGCGGTCTCCGGGATGATGTTCGACGTCGTCCCGGCCTGGATCCGGGTCACCGAGAGCACCGCGGGGTCGAACACGCTGACCCGGCGCGTGATCATCGTGTGCAGCGCCCCGACCATCGCCGCCGCGGCCGGCACCGGGTCGATCGTGTACTGCGGCGCGGAGCCGTGGCCGCCCTTGCCGGTCACGCGCACGTGGAACGAGTCCGCCGACGCCATCAGCGGACCGGGCCGCAGCTGCAGCAGCCCGGAGCGCGCGTTGGCGAGGATGTGCACGCCGAACGCGCGCTCGACCCGCGGGCCGGCCGCGTCGAGGACGCCTTCGTGGATCATGAACCGGGCGCCGTGGTGACCCTCCTCACCCGGCTGGAACATGAAGACGACCGACCCGGCCAGCTGCTCCCGCCGCTCCGCGAGCAGCCGCGCGGCCGAGGCCAGCATCGCGACGTGCGTGTCGTGCCCGCACGCGTGCATCGACTCCGGGTCCTCCGACGCGAAGTCGAGGCCGGTTTCCTCGGTCAGCGGCAGCGCGTCCATGTCGCCGCGCAGTAGCACCGCCGGACCGGGCCGCGCGCCGCGCAGGACGGCCGTCAGCGACGTCGTGGCCTTGCCTTCGGTGATCTCGAGCGGCAGGCCGTCGAGGGCCTCCCGGATCACCGCCTGCGTGCGCGGCAGGTGCAGGCCCTGTTCCGGGTGGCGGTGCACGGCCCGCCGGAGGGCGACCGTGCGGTCCTGCAGCGCCCGCGCGTCGTCGAGGAGCCCGGCGAACGGCGTGCCGGGCAAGGTGGGCAGGTCAGTGGGGCCGGTCATGGTCCCGATAGTGCCGCATGCGGCGCTTCGGGCGCACCGTGCGTGCGCGAGATCGACCGGCGGAATACGGTGTGCGCATGGCGGTGGAAGAGCCGGTCACGGGCTTCGCGGTGGCTGTGGTCCGAGAAGACGGTCGGTGGCGGTGCAGTGCGCTGGACCCGGGGGCGTTGACCGAGCTCGACGCGGCGATCACGGAACTGGGCAAACTACGTTCCACCGGCGCGAGCTTCGGGCTGCTGGCGGTCGACGACGAGTTCTTCGTGATCGTCCGGCCGAGTCCGCGGGGGCCGTCGTTGCTGCTCTCGGACGCGGCGGCGGCGCTGGACTACGACATCGCGGCGGACGTCCTCGACGTCCTGCGCGTCGACCCACCGGACGAGGAGGACGACTCCGTCTGGCCCGAGGGCGACCTGGAGATCCTGGCCGACCTGGGGCTGCCCGGGCCGGAGCTGGAGGTCATCGTCGGCGAGGTCGACCTGTACCCGGACGAGCAGCTGCAGATGGTCGCGCAGCGCTGCGGGTTCGGCAGCGAGTTCGCCAAGCTCCTGGACGAGCTCTGAGACGCCCTTCCGACACCGAGGCCGTGGAGGCCGCGCTGGAAGCGGCGCGGGCCCCAGGCTCGGACGTGCCGATCGGGGCGGTGGTGTTCGGCCCCGACGGCGTCCCGCTGGCCGCGGCTCGCAACGCGCGCACCGAGCTGGGCGACCCGACGGCCCACGCGGAGATCCTGGCCCTCCGCTCGGCGGCAACGGCGGTCGGCGACGGCTGGCGGCTGGAGGGCTGCACGCTGGCGGTGACGCTGGAGCCGTGCACGATGTGCGCGGGCGCACTGGTACTGGCCCGGATCGAGCGGCTGGTGTTCGGGGCATGGGAGCCCAAGACGGGCGCGGTGGGCTCGCTGTGGGACGTGGTCCGCGACCGCAGGCTCAACCACCGGCCCGAGGTCCACGGCGGTGTTCTGGTGGACGAGTGCGCGGGGCTGCTGGAGACGTACTTCGCGACCCGCCGCTGAGCTAGCGGACCCCTCGTGAGGGGTGCCGAGGGCCTCCGGTATTGTTCTCGGCGGTGGCGTGTCCGAGCGGCCGAAGGAGCACGACTCGAAATCGTGTGACGGCTAATCCCCGTCCGTGGGTTCAAATCCCACCGCCACCGCTCTTTTCACCAGACGCCCGGTGATCCTTTCGAGGACGCCGGGCGTTCTGCTGTCCCGGCTCGGATGGCCTGGGTAATGCATCGTCCCTCCGATGCGATCTCACCGCGGCCTCACGCGTTGGTACGCGACCATCTGCCGCAGTGTGGCGATCGAGCTACCGAAAACCATCGAAACGGTTTCCGCGCTTTGCCTCGCCGGCGCGGCGGGGCGAAGCACAGCACTGGTCACCTGCCGCCAAGCGAGGACGCCGGGCGTTCTGCTTTGGTAAGAAGTGCGGCATGCAGGTGTGGCTCGCGCTCTTGTCCCTGGCCGGCGTGCTGCTCGGCGGTGGGCTCTCCTACCTCGTGCAGACCAGCGTGCAACGCCGCAACGAGCGCAGTGAGCAGCGGCGGCTGGCCGCCGAGCGGGCCGAGAAGCGGCGTGAAGAGCAGCTTGACCTCCTGCGTGAGTTCGTCCGCGTGGCCCAGCAGGCCGAACGGGCGGCCGAGGATCGTGCGGAGGAGCCGTCCTGGAAGTCAGCTGCCCTCGATGTCGTCGATGAGCTCTGGGTGTGCGAACGGATGATCCACGTCCTGTTCTCCGGCCGCCTGCACGGCCTGGCCCGTGCCTACGTGAAAGCGCTGGACCACGTCCTCTGGCAGGAGCCGGCCGAAGGGTCGCTCTGGGACCACCTCAAGGGCCCGAAGGTCGCCTTCCTCGATGCTGCGCGGGATGAACTGGGCGCTTGACTTGAAGGGCTCTTGAAGTGTGAGCGTGGACGGCACCAGCTGATCACGAGGAGCGCACCCATGACCGTTCTCGTCACCGGCGCCACCGGCCACACCGGACGCCACGTCGTCGCGGGGCTGAGGGCCGCCGGCGTCGGCACCCGGGTTCTCGTCCGGGACCGTGCCAAGGCGCCGTCCGGCGTCGAGGTCGTCCAGGGGGACATCACCGCCCCCTCCGAAGCCGCTGATGGTGTCGACGCCGTCTATCTGCTCTGGCCGCTCTTCGCCGCCGATGGCATCGCACGGACCCTGGAACCGTTCCAGGGCAGGAAAATCGTCTACCTCTCCGCGATGTCCGCCGAACACGGCGGCGTCTGGGGAGACGTCGAGGCCGCCGTCGAAAGGGTCACCGACGACTGGACCTTCCTCCGCGTCACCGGCCTGGCTTCCAACGCGCTCGCCTGGGCGCAGCAGGTCGGCACCGGCGTGGTCCGCGCCGCTTACGGGCAAGCGAAACGGTCCGTTGTCCACGAACGCGACGTCGCCGACATGGCCGTCAGGGCGCTCACCGAGGACCACGCGAAGCAGACCTACCTCGTCACCGGCCCGGAAGCCATCGCGCAGGCCGAGCAGGTGCGGCTCATCGGCGAGGCGCTCGGAAAGCCCGTCACGTGGGAAGAACAGCCGCCGGAAGAGGCGATTGCGCAGCTGAGCCGGTACCTGGGTGCGGATTTCGCCGCCAGTGCGGTGCACCACTGGGCGTCACTCGTCGAGGACCCGGAACCCGTTTCGCTGGACGTCCCCCGCGTCACCGGACATCCCGCGCGGCCCTTCGCGGAGTGGGCCCGCGAGCACTTCAGCTGAGCTCGACGACCGGGGCCGTCAACGGCTCCAGCTCGGCCGCCAGCGCGGTCAGCGCCGCGACCTTGTCCTGCACGGCCCGGACCACCGCCGCGCACGTGGCGCCGACCTCGCTCACCACCTCGGCCGAGCGGTCGCCCGCCAGCACCGCGTCGATCGATGGCGAGGCGGCGGACGCGAGCTCGGACACCTCGTCGGCGGCGGCCACCGCCAGCTCGTCCAGCCGGTCGGCGATGCGGGCGCCCAGCGCCGCCGTGGCCGCGGCCGCGCGGGCCGCCTCGGCGTACTGACCGTCCACTGTGTCCGCCCAGGTGCCGAAAGTCTCGGCGCTGCCGCCGGTTTCGGCGCGCTCGACGCCGGCGCGGAACTCCTCCTGCGCCGACGTCACGCCCAGCGCGCCGGCGTCGACCGCCGAGGCGGACGTGCGGATCGACGCCGGTGCGCAGTCGAGGTGCCGCAGGGCCGCCACCGGGTCCGCGACGCCGAGCCGTCCGGCCGCCGCGCGCAACGCGGCCAGCCGGGCCGCGGCCGACGACAGCGCCGGGTGTTCGAAGACCTCAGCGGTCACGGGGCCACCGCTAACCGCCCCCGGAACCCGGTGCTCCGGGTGCTGACCGCCGCCATGCGCAGCCGGCCTGCCAGGTCGGACGTCGCGTCGCCGAGGACGCGTGCGTCCGCCTCGCGCGCCGCCAGCGCCGTGGCCCAGCGCGCGGTCAGCTCACGCGCCTGCGGCGAGATGCCGAACGGCGTCGAATCGACGCGGGCTTCGGCGAACCGTCCCGCCGCCTTGTCGTCGGCGGCCGCGGCCTGGTCCAGCAGGTCGGCCGCGGCGCGGAGCCGGTCCGGGTAGATCCGCGAGCCTCTGCCTTCCGGCATGGGGACCTCCGTCATCAAGGGCGCTCACCCGATCGGGGAAGATCTTGCCTCATGCTCCCGAGCCGCCCGCATCGCGGTGACCTGCGGCGTTGCCCGCGTTCCACCAGGTGGACGTCTTGACCGCACCTCGGGAAGAAAGCGACCATGGACACATGCCCGCCACCTCGGAAAGCACGCCGATCCGGGTCTTCGCGCGGTCGATCGGGGAGGGCGTCGTGGCGCTCCTGCTGCGCCGCGGCCGCCTGGGTTCGCCGCCCGCCTGACGCAAACCGGCGTCCGATTCCCCCGAAACCCTTGGAGCGCAACCATGTCCGTAGACGTTCCTGCCCGGATTCAGCTGCGCGAGGCGGTCACGCCCGCGGATGGCATCGTCGAAGGCCCCCGGATTCTCCGGGAACCGCAGCAAAAGCCGTACGAGCGCTTCGCCCTCCGCCCGCTGGGCCGGGTGATCGGGGCCGAGGTCGACGGCGTCGACCTCGGCGCACCGGTGGACCCCGGCCTGCGCGAAGAGCTCAACGACGCCCTGCTGGCGTGGAAGGTGCTGTTCTTCCGCGACCAGGACATCACCTCGGCGCAGCAGCGCGCGTTCGCCGCGAACTGGGGCGAACTGGAGACCAACCCGTTCATCCCGCAGGGTGAGGACGAAGCCGTCACGCGCTTCGAGCGCACCGCGGCCATGCCCGGCTACGAGAACATCTGGCACACCGACGTCACCTGGCGGCCGGAACCGGCGCTGGGCTCGGTGCTGCGGCTGATCGAGGTGCCGCCCGTCGGCGGCGACACGATGTGGGCCGACATGGCCGCGGCCTACGACAACCTGCCCGAAGACGTCCGCGCCCGCATCGACGGGCTCACCGCGGTGCACGACTACCTCCCCGGCTTCGACCGGTTCTCGGATCCCGCGCTGCTGGCGCGGTGGCAGGACCGCTTCCCGCCGGTGACGCACCCGGTGGTCCGGACGCACCCGGAGACCGGGCGGCGCACCCTGTTCGTCAACCAGGCGTTCACCACGCACATCGTCGGGCTGGACCGCGCCGAGAGCGACCGGCTGCTGCGGTACCTGTTCCTGCAGGCTCACACGCCCGAATTCCAGGTCCGGTTCAGCTGGCGGCCGAACTCGGTGGCGTTCTGGGACAACCGCGCGACGCAGCACTACGCGGTCAACGACTACCACCCGCACGTCCGGATCGCGGAGCGCGTCGCCATCGCGGGCGACCGGCCCTACTGAGCCGTAGCCTGGACGCATGACCGATGAACCCAAGGCAGTGGTGACCGGTTTCCTCCAGGCCCTCGAAGACCTCGACGTCGACCGCGCGCTGACGTTCGCGGCGAGTGACATCGTGTACCAGAACGTGCCGTTGCCGCCCGCCCGCGGCATCGCGGCCTTCGAAAAACAACTGCGGGCGATGGCCAAGTACGGCTCCGGGTTCGAGGCGAGGACCCACCACATCGCCGCGGACGGCAACGTCGTGCTCACCGAACGCACCGACGTGCTGCGCCGCGGCGCGTGGGAAGCGGAGTTCTGGGTGTGCGGCACGTTCGAGGTCGAGGCGGGCCGGATCGTGCTCTGGCGCGACTACTTCGACTGGACGACGGTGCTCGCCGCGAGCGCGAAGGGTGCCGGTCGGGTGGCACTGGCCGGCGCGCGGACGCTGCTCGGCAAGTACCGGACGAGGCAGGCGGTGCGCTAGACCCGGTGCTCGCCGCGGTCGTGGTCCCGAAGGTCCACGACCGCGGCTATCCCCAGCACCAGCACGAACACGCAGCTGAGAACAATCAGCCCCCACATGATCGTTCTCCCTCCCCCCGTGTCGTGCCGACCGCGAGCTGTCGGGGAGTGGTCTGTGCCACTTTTCCGGCGGCTCACGCAGACCGTACCGCCGCTTCACGCCGGTTGTTCCCAGCCTTGACCTTCATTTAAGGCAGATGCGCCGGATGGGTGACAGGGTCGTGTCCGGCTGTCACAGAGCAGGCGCAATCCGTTACGCGCCAACGGATACCGATGCGATTCCGCTCTGGACGGTCACCTTCGTGGAACGCTGCGCCGAGACGTCCGCGACGTACCGCAGCACCATGTCCGCTTCGTCCCCGGCGAGCGGCTCGCACTGGCCGTCGGCACTCCGCCGCACCGGGATCAGTTCGAGCCGCAGTTCCTCGCCGAACATGCAGCCGGCCAGCAGCCCGTCCGACCGGTCGGCGAGGAGGTTGCCGAGGCCGTAGAGGATCGGGCGGCCGCGGTAGACCTCGACGGCCTGGATGGTGTGCGAGCCGTGTCCGGCGACCAGGTCGGCGCCGGCGTCGATCGCCGCGCGGCCGTATGTCACCTGGTACTCGGTCAGGTCGGCGCCCGGGAGGCCCCAGTGCATCGAAACGACGACGTGGTCGTGGGCGGCCTTGGCCGTGCGGACGTCGTCGACCAGCCGGTCCAGGTGCTCGGGTACGGGCAGGGTCCGGACGAGCGGCAGGCGGCCCGGGATCTCGGCGACGTGCGGGTCCGGCTGGTACGCCGTCGTCGCAAACGCTTGCGCGACCCCGGCGAATTCGGCGGGCGCGGCGAACGGGCGGCGAAGTGACGTGTACGCGAGGAATGCGACCGTTTCGCCGGATCGCTCGACTACTGCGGGCGTGTGCGCCGCGCCGCAGTGCGCGATTCGGGCCTGCTCGAGGACCGCGAGGCTCGCCGGTGGGTGCGGGGCGTCGTTGGCGACCGAGACGACGTCGACCCCGGTCGACCTGAGCGCTTCGGCCGCCGCCGCGTCGACGGGGCCTTCGAGGTTCACGAACCGGACGTCGGCGCCTTCGAGCAGCGGTTTCAGCCGGTCGAACGGGGCCGCGGAGGCGGTCCGGGCCGGGATGGTGACGTCTCCGCCGAGGACAAGCGTGATCACGAAACCTGCTCTGCCGAGTGAGTGACGACGAAAGTAGTTGTTACGAATCGTTGCATCTTTGTCTTCCTCCTCCTCACTTGTTCGGGGGACTATGCCACGACTGTTCAAGCACAAAGGGGACTCAGGGTGACCAAGACCCACAGATCCAAGGCCGCCTTCACGGTGGCCGTCGCGTCGGGCCTGGTGCTCGGCGGCGTGGCGGCACCGGCCGCGCTCGCCACACCCAGCGCCGACGCGGTCATCGCCGAGGTCTACGGCGGCGGTGGCAACTCCGGCGCGACGCTCACCAGCGACTTCGTCGAGCTCGCCAACCGCGGCGCGGCCGCCGCGAGCCTCGCCGGCTTCAGCGTCCAGTACCTGCCCGGCTCGGCGAGCCCGTCGAGCACCTGGCAGGTGACGCCGCTGGCCGGCAGCGTCGCGCCGGGCGGCCGCTACCTCGTGGCCGAGGGGAAGGGCGCCGGCGGCACCGTCGAGCTGCCCACGCCGGACGTGACCGGCACGATCGCGATGTCGGCCACCGCGGGCACGATCGCCCTCGTCTCCGGCACCACCGCGCTGACCTGCAAGACCGTCGCCGACTGCGCCGCCGACGCGCGGATCAAGGACCTCGTCGGGTTCGGCGCGGCGACCGTGCGCGAGGGCAGCCCGACCGCGGCGCCGTCGAACACGACGTCCGTCGCGCGCGGTGCGGCACTGGCCGACACCGACGACAACTCCGCCGACTTCACCGCCGGCGCGCCGACGCCGACCAACACCGCGGGCGAGTCGACCGGCGGGGACACCGGCCCGGCGCCGACCCCGGCGAAGATCCACGACATCCAGGGCACCACCCGCATTTCGCCCTTCAAGGACAAGAAAGTCTCCGGCGTCACCGGCGTCGTCACCGCGACCCGGACTTTCGGTTCGTCTCGCGGGTTCTGGCTCACCGACCCGAACCCGGACAACGACCCGCGCACCAGCGAGGGCCTGTTCGTCTTCACCGGCTCGACGAGCCCGGCCGTCGCGGTCGGTGACGCGGTGACCGCGACCGGTACCGTCCGCGAGTTCTACCCGGACGCGCCCGCGACGTCGAACTACCAGTCGCTCACCGAGCTGAGCAGTGCACAGTGGACGGTCGACTCGCACGGCAACGCCCTCCCGGCGCCGACCGTGCTGAACCCGGACACCGTGCCGACGACGTACGCGCCGTCGCCCGGCGGGAACATCGAGCCGCTGACCCTGGAGCCGACGCAGTACGCGCTCGACTTCTGGGAAGCGCACGAGAGCGAGATCGTCTCGATCAGCGACGCCCGCGTGGTCGGCCCGTCGAACTCGTTCAACGAGCTGTACGTGACGTCCAAGCCGGACCAGCACCGGTCGGTCCGCGGCGGCAGCGTCTACCTCGGTTACGACCAGCTCAACAGCGGCGTCATGAAGGTCTCGTCGCTGATCCCGTTCGACCAGCGGCCGTTCCCGAAGCTCAACGTCGGTGACGTGCTGACCGGCACCACGTCCGGCCCGGTCGAGTACAGCAACTTCGGTGGCTACACGCTGTTCGCCAGCGTGCTCGGGACCGAAAAGGACAACGGGCTGCAGGGCGAGACCACGCGCAAGCAGCGGACCGGCGAGCTCGCCGTCGCGACGTACAACGTCGAGAACCTGGCGCCCAGCGACCCGCAGGCGAAGTACGACCGGCTCGGCGAGGCGATCGTGACGCACCTGGCGACGCCGGACATCGTGAACCTGGAGGAGATCCAGGACAACACGGGCGCGACCGACGACGGCACCGTCACCGCCGACCAGACGCTGCAGAAGTTCACCGACGCGATCGTGGCCAAGGGCGGCCCGCGCTACCAGTGGCGCGAGATCGACCCGGTGAACGACCAGGACGGCGGGCAGCCGGGTGGCAACATCCGCGTGGCGTTCCTGTTCAACCCGGCCCGCGTGTCCTTTGTGGACCGTCCGGGTGGGACGTCGACGGCCGCGGTCGGCGTGGTGCGCGAGCGCGGCAAGGTGCACCTGACGGCGTCGCCGGGCCGCGTCGACCCCACGAACGAAGCGTGGACGGCCAGCCGCAAGCCGCTGGCCGGTGAGTTCGTGTTCAAGGGCCGCACGGTGTTCGTGATCGCCAACCACTTCAACTCCAAGGGCGGCGACCAGCCGACGCACGGCCGCTTCCAGCCGCCGACGCGCAGTTCCGAGGTGCAGCGCGCGAAGCAGGCGACGGTGCTGCGCGGGTTCGTCGACTCGTTGCTGGCGGCCGATCGCAGCGCGAACATCGTGGTCGCCGGTGACCTGAACGACTACCCGTTCTCGCCGGCGGTCCAGACGCTCACCGCCGGTGGTGCGCTGAAGGACCTGATCGCTTCGGTGCCCGAGGCGGAGCGGTACAGCTACGTGTTCGAGGGCCAATCCCAGGTGCTGGACCACATCCTGGCGTCGAAGGCGCCGCGCGGGGTGGACTACGACGTGGTCCACATCAACGCGGAGTTCGCCGACCAGGCCAGCGACCACGACCCGCAGGTGCTCCGCTTCCGGCCGGGCGCGGGCAACCCGATCGAGGACGGCGTCTACGACTTCCTCGACTGGCTGGAGCAGGTGTTCGGCAAGTAGTTTTCCCGCGCGGCAAGGCCACTCCCGGGTCCGGGGGTGGCCTTGTTCGCGTTTGACACCTTCGGGTGACAAGGAAACCGCTACCCGCCGGGGGCCGTCTTACGGTGGACGGGACCACAAGGGGAGGGTGGCGTGGACGGCTACGCGGTGAAGGTCGACGAGCTGGGCAAGCTCATCGCCGACCTCGGTACGGCGGCGGACAGGATGGCGGAGGCCAACCGGAAGCTCGGCGGGGGTGGGGCGTTCGGCTCGCTGGGGACGGCGGAGCTGGGCCGGGCGGGGATGGAGTTCGAGGAGGCGTGGGGCTACGGGATCGGCCGGTTGGGGGAGGCGGCCGCGGGGGTGACCGAGCGGCTGGAGGCGGCGAAGGGAAAGTACGAGCGGATCGAGGCCGAGTTCGGGGGTGAGCTGGGGAAGTTCGGAGCCGCGGTGCTGGGCTCGGGCGGGCCGCCTGGGCAGTTGCCGCCGGCTGGACGGAGTTACCCGGGTGGGGTGCCGGGGATCGGTGGGCCGGGCGGGCGGAGTGGTCCGGGCGCTGACCTGGGCGACGGGCCGGTGGGTGGTGGCTACACCGGCGGAGTGCCGGGCATCGATCGGCTGGCCGGCCCGGCCGCCGATGACCGTCCTATCGGTGGCGGCGCGACCGGCGGCATCACCGACCTCCTGAACGGCCTCGGCCGATGACCGCCCGCGACTTCCCGGCCCTGGGCTTCGACCCGGCGCCCGGCGATCTCGACGGCGTCACCGACCTGGCCGTCAAGTACCGCGCGGTGAGCGAGGACCTGACCGAGGCGGACGACTCGCTGCGGCAGATCGTCCGCAAGCAGGGCATCTGGCAGGGCGAAGCGAGCGAGGCCTTCGCCCGCCGCGTCGGGCCGCTGCCGCCGTACCTCGAAGGCGCTGCCCGCTCGATGGGTGCGGCCGCCGATGCGCTCGAAAGCTGGGCGCAGACCCTCGGCGACCTGCAGAAACGTGCTGCCGACCTGGAGGCCCGCGCGGAGGCCGCGGCCCGGGCGGCCGAGCAGGCGCGGGCGAACCCGGACCTCGCCCTGGCGAACCGGACGTTCCCCGACCCGCCGTCCCTCCGGATCGCGCAGCGCCTCCTCGACAACGCCGGCGAGCAGCTCCAAGCCGCCATCGACGGCTGTCGGAACGTCCAAGACGCCGCGAAACAGCTCCGGCAGGAGCACACGGACGCCGCGGCCCGGGTCGCCGCACAGCTGCGGCAGGCGAAGGAGCTGGCGCCCGACGAGCCGGACGTCCTCGACAAGCTCGGCGACGCCGTCGGCGGGGCACTTGCCGACCTGTCGAACACCCTCGCCGACAGCGTCGACGAGGCGTGGAACTTCGTCCAGGACCACGCGGAGGTGCTCGCCAAGGTCTCGGACGTGGTCGGTGACCTCGGCAACTTCCTCGGCGTCGCCGGCGACTTCCTTCCCGACCCGGCCGGGACGGTCGTCGGCGCGGTGGGCGGCGAGCTCGGGCTCGCCGCACTCGCCGGGCACGGCGTGGCCGCCGCGGCGGGGGCCGACGTGGCGCCCGAGACCCTGGTCTTCGATGCCGCGGGCGTCACGACGACGCTGCTCGGCACCGTCCCGGGTGTGCCGGACTGGGCGGTCAAGGGGGCCACCTACGGCCTTCTCCGGGAGCAGGAGATCGGCGAGCTCTTCGGCGGCGACGAGTTCGAAAGCCCGCTGGACGACTTCATGAACTACTGGCTGCCGAAGAACCCCGACCAGCTGGCCGCGGCCGGCATCTCCTGGGCCGGGGTGGCGTTCTGGAACGCCGCCGACGCCGGGATGCAGGCCGACAACGCGCCGGAGCGGCGCCGTCAGCGTGCGGAAGACGAGGTGTGGAACTGATGCCTCTGGAAATCGACCTGCCGCCCGGGTTCGCCGGCTTGCCGGTGGGCCGCGACGACCGGCTCGACCGCAGGCACGCCTGGATGGCCGCCGAGGGCTCCGCGGCCAGCGTCGAAGAGTTCGGCAGCTACCTGATGGCACTGGTCCCGGCCATGCAGGCCAACGGCGTCCGGGTATTCGGCAAGTTCGCTGTCGGCCCGCGGAAGGGTGACGTCGCCACCCTGACGCTCGGCGTGGCCCGGTGGCCGCAGACGGCACCCGGCAACCGGGACGCCGTGGTGGCGGCGATGGCCGAGGAGTACCGCGCCCGCCACAAGCACGCGGTGGTCCAGCCGGTGCGGCTGCCGATCGGCCCGGCCGTCGTCGCGATCAGCGGCGGTGAGTTCCGCCTGCCCGAGCGGGACGTCCGGACGCAGATCAAGGCCGAGTACCAGATCCCGTTGCCGGACGGCCGGTCCGTGGTGATCCTCTCGGTGGTCGCGGAGTCCGAGGACGCCTGGCCGGCTGTCGCCGAGGCGACAGCGAAGGTGGCATGGAGCCTTCGCGGCGGGCCGGTGGACCGATGACGGGAGACTCCGTCGCCTCCACGATCGGATCCGTCGTCGGCTTCGTGTTCTGTGGCGGCTTGGTCACGGCCGGCATGACGGTGACGATCGTCCGTGCCCTGCGTGCGACCAAGTCGCGCGAGAAGCAGATGGCGCGGCTGGCCGCGCAGCTCGACGGCCGCAACCAGGTGTGCATCCGGAAGATGGAACTCGGGTTGTCCGTGGAGGACATGCTCCGCGTCGCGTACAGCCGGGGTTACTCGCTGATCGACCACCGGGTCTGGAAGTACTACGAGTTCGTCTACACGCCGTACCAGCCGGGGAGACTGGCATGACCGACACCGCACAGCTCATCGAGGAAATGCGCTGGCAGCTCAGGCAGATCGAAGACCGCAAGGCCGAGAACCGGCGCCTCCTGGCAGGGAGCGGCCAGACGACCGTCGTCTCGCCGGATCGGACCGTCACCGTCCTGGCCGGGCCGGACGGAGTCGTCAACGAGGTGCGGCTGGCCCCCGAGGCACTGCGGTCCGACGCCGACACGTTGAGCCGGGCCATCACGGCCGCCATCCGAGAAGCCGCCGGAGGCAAACCGGGTGCGCCGCCGGCCGCGGAGCCGCACCCTCCGGTGGACGACGACGATCCCTACGACACGGTGTTCGACGTCTAGACCGGCGGCGGCTGCTCGCCCCGCTTGGCGGCCGCCCGCTTCGCGCGCCACCCCAGTCCCAGTACCGCCTGGACCAGCTCCTGGTAGCTCGGCTTGACCTCCTCGAGGTACCGCTCCAGGTACGCCGCACGTGCGGTCGGGACCGGGCGTGGGTCGTCGCCGGGGGCGAGCCACGGCAGGCCCTGGATGTTGTGCAGCGCCATCTTCCACCAGCGCGTCGCCCGCTCGGCCGCCCGTGCCTCGCGCTCGGTCGCCACCTCGATCGCCGCCTCGGCGGCCTCGATCTCCGCGTCCAGCGCTTCCGCGCGGGCCATTTCCCACTCCCGGAGGTTCTCCGCCGAACCCCGGGACAGGGCGATGATCTCCTTGTACCGCATGGCCGCGGTGGCGTCGTCGGTCATTGCGCGTTCTCCGGACGCTGGAACGGGATGATCACTTCGGGTGCGCCGTGGGTGGTGCGGTCGAAGAACAACGCCCGGCCCGGCCGCGGTGACCAGTGCACCACCTGGCCCGCCGCGAACGGCGACAGCTCATTGCCCTGGACGTCGAGCGCGGCCCACGTGCCGATGTCGTCGGTGCCGGCGAACCCCAGGGTGTCCTTGAGCCGGGCGATGCTGCGCCACCAGCCGATCGTGTGGATGCCGTGGCCCGGCCCCTGCTTGAGCACCACGCGCAGGTGGTCGAGGCCGCTCTTGAGCTGGCCGACCGCCTTCGCCTCCAGCGACGGCAACGCCGCGTCGACGCCGTACAGCAGCAGCACCTTCGCGCCGCCCGACATCGAGCCGGTCATCGACTCCAGGACGCCGGTCAGGTCCTCCACCAGCGACGCCGCGTGGTTGTCGTCGCGCAACCGCGCGGCCAGCTCCATCGCCGCGTCGGCGCACGCCTCGATCGGGCAGCTGAGGATGAACTCGACCTCGCCCGGTTCGTACTGCCGGGACAGCGACCGCGCCGCCGAGTCCATGATGGACAGTGCTTCGGCGGTCGCCGAGCCGAGCACCGCGACGTTGCGGCCCGGTGCCCGCGGCAGGTCGACGCCGCACGCCGTCTCGGTCACGTCGATCGACTGGCCCAGCAACGCCCGCGGCTTCGAGTTCGGCTTGAGGTCCAGGTAGGCCGGGAACTGTTCCAGGACCGGCTGGTGCGCGCCGTCGAACAGGCGCGGCCGCGGGAAGTGGCCCGCGTACTCGTCCCACAACCGGCGCTGCAGCCGGACGAACACGTTCTTGCTGCTCGCGTCCGGGATGTGGGCCAGCTGGTTGCCGTGCGCGACCCCGGAGTCGTGGTTGATCACCGCGTGCCACTTCGGCGCCGACACCGCCGCGTTGTTCGTCTCGGCCAGCACGCGCCGCGCCTTCGGCATCGCGATCCGCAGCGTGCACTGCTCGAACACGGCCGGCTTGCCCCAGAACGCCTCGATGCCGGCGACGTCCTGGCTGGCCAGCACCAGGTGGATGCCCTGCGACCGGCCGCGCCGCGCGATGTCCTCCAGCAGCTGGGTCGCCGTCGCGGTCACCTGGTCGCGGCCGGCGAACAGGTACTGGAACTCGTCGATCACCGCGACGATCCGCGGCCAGTGCCCGCCCGGGTCGGCTTCGCGCAGGTCGGCCAGGTTCGTGACCTCGTGCTCCTTGGCCGCCGCGGACCGGCGCCGCAGCTCGTCGGCCAGGAACCGCAGCAGCGCCAGGCCGAACTCGCGGTCGGTGTTGACGTTGACGCCGACGAGCCGCGCGTGCGGCAGCCAGCTCGCGTCCTTGCGGCCGGGCGCCAGGCCGGCGAACGAGACGCCCTCCTTGAAGTCCAGCAGGTACAGCGCCAGCTCGCCGGGGTCGTACCGGGCCGCGAGGCTGCCGAGCAGCGCGTACAGGAAGTTGGTCTTGCCCGAACCGGACGGTCCGCCGATCAGGGCGTGCGGGCTGGCGTCGCCGATCACCACCTCGACCGGCTCGCCTTCGAAGAACCCGACCGGGGCCCGCAGCTCGCGGGCCGAGTTCTCCTGGCCCAGCTCGGTCGGCAGCAGGTCGTCGAACGACCGCGGCCCGCCCTGCTTGGCGATCAGCGCCTTGGCGATCTTGTCGACCGCGCGGATCACCTGCGCGGACGGCATCGCGGGATCGAGGTCGACGACCAGGTCGGTGCCGGTCATGCTGCTGATCGCGTGCCGGTCGTCGAGCAGGCTCAGCGTCTCGACCGGCGCGCTCACCGCGGTCGGCACGTCGACCATGATCAGGCAGATCCCGGCGGCCAGCGCCCCGCTCGCGACGCGCTTGAGGTCGCGGGCGCGCTCGGGCTCCAGGGTCTCGCCGTTGCCGTAGAGCACGACGATCCGGTACGGCTCGCCGCGCTGCCCGGTCGCCTTCCGCATCTCCCGCAGGGAGGTGTACCCGGCGGACATGCAGCTGGCGTGGATGCGCCGGATGTGGCCGGCCAGCTCGTCGAGGAGGTCTTCGAGCCGGCCCGGGTCGTACAGCGAGAGTGCGCTCGTGTGACTGAGCGGGTACAGGTCGGGCAGGATCGCGGTCAGCTGCCCGATGTCCCACAGGTGCACGCGGACCGTGCCGGGCTCGAACGTGGACAGCACCCGGACCAGCAGGTTCTGCACGATGCCGTCGATCACCGGCCGGGTCTTCGGCGCCGACGTGATCGCCAGGTGCGACTCGTCGAGCAGCGGGACGGCGACGTCGAACGTGCGGGTCGCGTCACCGCCGGCGGCGGTCGCGGAGCCGACGCGCCACAGCCCGGGCGAGGTCAGGCCGGCGTTGTGGCCGACCGTGCCGAGCCAGTCGCCCGGCGGCAGCCCGGCCGGGCCGGGTGCGTTCTGCGCGACCAGTTCCCGCAGGGTGGCGGGGCCCTGGCTCCAGTCGGTGTAGAAAGCGCTTCGCACGGTCCCGAGCGCGCCGAACACTTCGTGTGCCGCCGGGTGGCGTGACCACTCGTTCTGCTGCTCGGCACTCGCGTGGTTCATGCCGATCTTCACGATGTCCTGCTCCAGCTGGAGCTTCGCGAGGTCGGCTTCCGCGGCTTGGCGCGCTCCGGCCGCCGCGCCCAGCACCAGCCCGATCTGGTGGCGGACCCGGTCGAGCGCGGTCTCGACCCGGTTGCGTTGCTCGGCTGACTTGTTGGCCATCGGCGTCCCCAAGAAAAAGGTGTCCCCTCAAAGGATTACAGGCGCGACCGGTATCCGCTCACCAGATCCTCGGCGGCGTGCAGGCGGACGAGGAGCTGGTCCAGCCCCTCGCCGGCCTGTGCGTACTGCAACGGAAGCCAGGGATCGGCCTTGGCCTGGGCATCCACGAGAGCTTGCCGGGCTTCTCCGAGCAGGCTTGTGGCCCGTTCGGAGTGGGCGCGCGCGTCAGCGAGCCCGGTCACGGCAGCGGTGAGCAGCTGGTGGAGTTCGGCGAGCGTCATCCGGCTTACAGACGCGCCGAGTAGGAGTCGGCGGAGGAAATGCTCGCCTGGACGGTGCTCTGCAAGCCGTTGATGCCTTGCAGGGCCTCCGCCAGGAGTCCGTGCGCCTGGCTCACTTCGTGCTGGCTGCTCCCTTGGGTCGCCTGTGCGAGCGACTGCTGGGCTTCTTCGAGAGACTGCGCTGCCTGCTGCAGGGCGGCGATGCTCGCGGACGCCTTCTCGTTGGCGAGCGCGATGCCAGCGCGGATCTCTTCGACTCCGGCCATCGGGCCTCTACTCCTCGAAATCTGGTGTCGTACGGGGGACGGCTTCCATTGAAACAGATCCAGCGACTCAGCGTGATCATCAGACTTTGCGGAGTGATCGCGGGTCCGGAATCAGCAAGGCCCCGGACGTGGGAACGTCCGGGGCCGGGCCGATCACGGTCTGTGCGGGGGTCGTCCCGACACCAGTACCGCACCTTGAAGTCGCTGGCCAGCGCTACCCCAGGTCAGAGCGGTTTCAGTGCCACTGCTGGCCTTTCTCGACAGGGGCGGGCGAGGTGCTGGTGAGACTAGCGCGACCGGAGTAACCGCTTGCGCTCAGCCCTGTTCGTAACTCCCCGTACAGGCAGGGAATTCCGCAGCACCGAACGCATTTCATGTTCGAGTGGGCCGAAAGTGCCGCGCAACTGTGTCCGAGGCATACCGACGGTGGGTCGCGCAAGGGGTGAGCGGGACCAGAGTGGCGGAGGGGGCGGGCGCGCCGGATCGGTCATTCCGCAGCGGGTTGCCGGCGGACGACCCGGACACCACCATCGCGACCATCCGCGAGTTCCCCGCGCGGATGGGCAGCCGGTAGGACGGAAAACGCCGGGTGTCCCGAAAGCGGGACACCCGGCGTGTTCAACCGGCGGAGGATACAGGATTCGAACCTGCGAGGGCGTGAACCCAACACGCTTTCCAAGCGTGCGCCTTAGGCCGCTCGGCCAATCCTCCGCAGAAGACGATACCGGATGGCCCCGCGCCGCCTGGAAGGTGGGTCAGGCCGTGACGTCGGCGACCACGCACGTGATGTTGTCCGGGCCGCCGCCCTCGTTGGCCAGGCGGATCAGCTCGGGGATCACCTCGGCCGGCTCCTGGCCCGCATCCAGCACGTCGCGCAGGGTTGCCTCCGGGACCGGGCCGCTCAGGCCGTCCGAACAGAGCAGGTAGCGGTCTCCCGGCTTGGCCTTGAACGTCCAGATGTCCGGGTCGCCCGAACCCGCCGTCTGCAGCGCCTTCATCAGGAGCGAGCGCCGCGGGTGGTTCTCGGCGTCCTCGGCGGCGACGCGGCCGTCCTCGACCAGGGCCTGGACGAGCGTGTGGTCGCGGGTCAGCCGGCGGAGGCCGCCGTCGCGCAGGAGGTAGCCGCGGGAGTCGCCGATGTGGGCCGCCGCGAACTCGACGCCGTCGAACAACAGCGCCGTCAGCGTGGTTCCCATGCCTTCGGTCGTCGGCTCCTGCGACGCGACTTCGTGCAGCCGCTCGTCGATCGACTTGACCACGCCGGCCAGCGTCGCGGCCAGGTCCACGTTCGTCAGGTCGAGCCGCCGGAGGTCGACCTCGAGCTCGCGCAGCACGTCGACCGCCGTCGCGCTGGCGACCTCGCCGTGCGGCTGGCCGCCGATGCCGTCGGCGACGGCCAGCAGCCGGGAACTCGCGTAGACCGCGTCTTCGTTGATCTGGCGACGCTTCCCGACGTCCGACCCGGCGGCGTACCGCAGGACGTACCGATCGTGTGTCATGTCCCCATAAAAGCATTGGTTGACTGAGTTCACAAGCGCCTCGGCTGAATGGAGCATCCTCCGATAGAGTCCTCGCCATGGACGACGATGCCACGGTCAGCGCGGCCGACATCGCGCGGCTCGCCGGGGTCGGCCGGGCCGCGGTCAGCAACTGGCGCCGCCGCTACCCGGACTTCCCGCCGCCCGTCGGCGGCACGGCGTCGAGCCCGCTGTTCGGCCTCTCCGCCGTGGCCGCCTGGTTCCACGCCCGCGGCAAGAAGTTCGAGCTGAGCGCCGGCGAACGCGCGTGGCAGCGCCTGCGCGCCCTCGGCGACGACCTCGACCTCGCCGAGCGCGTCAGCGGCGCGGGCGGCTACTTCGCCGTCCAAGCCGGCCTCGCCGACACCTTCGACAGCCGGCTCGACGACCCGGAGCTGCTCGCGCTGCTCGGCGAGCTGACGCACCGGGCGGGCCCGGTCGAAGCCTTCGAACTGTTGTGCCGCCGCTACTTCGAGGCCCATTCGCGGCGGCTGTCGGCCACCCCGGAACCGGTCGCCGAGCTGATGGCCCGCCTGGCCGGCCCGGTGGCGACGATCCTCGACCCCGCGTGCGGCTTCGGCGCGCTCGCGCTCGCGAGCGGCGCGAAAACCGTGCTGGCGCAGGACAGTGACCCGATGACGGCGTCGATCGCGGCCCTGCGGCTGCGGCTGCGCGGGATCGAGGCCGAGGTCCACGCGGTCGACGCGCTGCGCGAAGACGCCTTCGCCGGCCGCACCGCCGAAGCGGTGTTGTGCGACCCGCCGTTCAACGAACGGGCCTGGGGGCACGACGAACTCGTCGGCGACGCGCGCTGGGAGTACGGCCTGCCGCCGCGCGGCGAACCCGAGCTCGCCTGGGTGCAGCACTGCCTCGCGCACGTCGAACCCGGTGGCACGGTGGCGATCCTGATGCCGGGCGCGGCGGCCGGACGGCGCAGCGGCAAACGCATCCGCGGCAACCTGCTGCGCGCGGGCGCGGTCCGCGCGGTCGTCACGCTGACGCCGGCCGGCCCCGACCTCTGGCTCCTGCGGCGCCCGGCGCCCGGCGAACGCGCCCCGTCCACCGTCCTGCTCGGCGAAGCGGGCGACGAGCTGTCCACAGTGGACGACATGTGGCAGGAGTTCGGCGCGCACCCGGAATCCGGCGTCCGGATCATCGACCTGCTCGACGACGACGTCGACCTGACGCCGGCCCGCCGCCGCGCCAGGGACGAGGATCCCGGGCAGGCCTTCCAGGCCGTGCGCGCCCGGTTCGCCGAGCTGGCCCCGCAGCTGCCGCCGCTGGAACCGGCGGCGGCCGAGCCGGCCTTCACCACCGTCGGCGAGCTGGTCAAGGCCGGCGTGGTCGAGGTCAGGCACGCCCCGGTGCGCGCGGACGCCGAGCACCCGCTGGCCGAAGCGGGTGACGTCGTCGCGTCGGTGACCGGCATCGCGTACGTCCACAGTGGACCACCGCGGCCGGTGGGGGCCGGGCTCACCGTGTACCGCGTCGACGCGGCCCGGCTGGACGCGGACTTCCTCGCCGGCTGCCTGCGCGCGGCCGACCTGCCCACCGCGTCGGCGTCCACCCGCATCGACAGCAGGCGGGTGCGGGTCCCGCGGCTGCCGATCGCCGTCCAGCGCGAGTACGGCGGCGTCTTCAGAGAGCTCGCCGAGTTCGACACCGTCCTGCGCCAGGCGGCGGAAACGGGCCGTGAGCTGGTCCGGCTAGGCTTCGCTGGACTTGTCGAAGGACGGCTCAGGCCGGGCCACTAGGGGAACGGATGCTGATCGCCGACCGCTACGAGCTCGACGAGCTGCCCCTCGGCCGCGGCGGGATGGGTGCGGTGCACGGCGGGTTCGACCGCAGGCTGGGCCGCCGCGTGGCGATCAAGCTGCTCAGGCTGCCGGGCCACGACGAAGAGCTGGAGGCCCGCTTCGCGCGCGAAGCCCGCATCCTGGCGACGCTCGACCACCCCGGCGTCCCGACGCTGTACGACTACGGCACCCACGACGACCGGTTGTTCCAGGTCATGCAGTTCGTCGACGGCGTGACCGTGGCCGACCTGCTCGCCGAGCACGGACCGCTGCCGGTGCCGTGGGCCGCGGCGATCGCGGCGCAGACGTGCGCGGTGCTGACCGCCGCCCACGCGCTCGCCGTCTGCCACCGCGACCTCAAGCCGTCCAACCTGATGCTCGGGCCCGACGGCGGCGTGAAGGTGATGGACTTCGGGCTGGCCGTGCTCCGCGAAGCCGACGCCGCCCAGTTCACCCGGGCCGGGCAGCTGCTCGGGACGCCGTCGTACATGGCGCCCGAGCAGATCCAGCGCGGCGGCGCCGAACCGCGCAGCGACCTCTACGCGCTGGGCTGCGTGCTGCACGAGATGCTCACCGGACGGCGGCTGTTCGACGGGCCGACCGCGTACGCGGTGTTCGAGCGGCAGGTCAAGGAGCTGCCACCGCCCGTGCGCGGCGTGCCGAAATCGTTGAACGCGCTGCTCGCCGAGGTGCTGGCGAAGGACCCGGAAGCCCGCCCGGCCGGGGCCGCGGTGCTGTACGAGCGGCTCGGCGCGTTCGTCGGCGGCCTCCCGCCGCTGCCGGGGTTCCTGGTGCCGTCGTCGGTGCCCAGCCCGGGCCGGATGTACGCCAGGGTGCTCGGCCGGGTCAGCGGCTGACCGCCGTGCGGCGGCCGGCGGCGAGCGGCAGGCCGCGGCGCTGGATGCGCCGGTAGGTCGTGGCGTTCTGCACCGCGATCGTCACCCCGAGGCTGAGCGCGACCGACGCCGAGGTCAGCGGCCCGGCGACGCCGAGCGCGGTCCCCAGCGCGAGCAGGCCGATCCGGACGGCGACCGTCAGCACCCACAGCCCGATCGTGACGGCCGAGCCCTTCTGGAACGTCGTGCCGTCGCGCTCGGTGAGCGTGGTCGTGGTGCTGCGCAGCACGCCGAGCCCGGCCAGCACCAGCAGGTCGGCCGCGAGCAGGCCCAGCTCACCCGCGGGGGCGCCGGGCAGCGCTTTCAGCGTCAGGTACGCCCCGACCACCGTGAGCACCAGTGGCAGGACGGTGAGCCGCCGCCGGCTGAGCAGGGTGCCGCGAACCTGCTGGTAGACGACGCGGTACAGGACGAGGGCGGCGATGGCGACGTAGAGCAGGACACTGGACATTCCGGAATCTCCCCTGGTTCGGACGGTCTCCCCAGCTTCGGCGACCGGCGGCGCGGATTCGTCGGCCCGCGGATCGGTTCCGGGTGGATTCCGGCGTCCACCCGTGGGTTGAGGCCGGCTGCCCAAATCGTGACCTTCGCCGACGAACCTCGACCGGGTGAACGCCGTCTTTACCGATGTCCAAACGCGATGATCGAGACAGCTGGGGGTACCGGATCGTGAAGAGGCTTCTGGCGGGAGCGGCCGCGCTGGCCACCGCGTTCGTGCTGGCCGCGTGCTCCGGCGGGGGCTCGGCCGCCGGGACGAACGCGGGTGGCGGGGCCGTCGCCGCGGCGGGGACCGGCGGCGGGACGCCGACGCCGACCACGACCACCAGCGCCACCCCCACGCCGACCACCACGGAGTCGTCGGCGACGCCCACCCCGACGTCCACCAAGGCGGCGCCGACCAGCACCTCGGCCAAGCCGAAGCCCAAGCCGACGCCGAAGCCGCAGCCCGCGGCGGACCCGGGCGTCCCCTGCGCCGCGGCGGCCGCGGCCCCGGGCACCGCCGCCTGCGTCGACCTCTCGGCGCACAAGGCGTGGATCCTGCAGGGCGGCAAGGTCGTCTACGGCCCGGTGCCGATGCTGCCGGGCCGCAAGGGCTACGCGACGCCGACCGGCACGTTCCACGTGCTGTCGAAGGAGAAGATGCACCTGTCGAAGGAGTTCGACAACGCCGAGATGCCGAACTCGGTCTTCTTCTACCCGGGCGACGCCTTCCACACGGGCAGCCTCTCGGTGTACTCGCACGGCTGCATCCACCTGTCGGCGGCTGCCTCGCTGAAGTTCTTCAACACGCTGCACATCGGCGACGTCGTGCAGGTCGTCCCGTAATCCGTCACCGTCGGTTACGTGACATAAATCACCCCTCCGGGTGAAGTAGTCCGAATGGCCGCAACCCCACCCGTTGATCTTGCGATTAAAGATCAACCGGGAAGGGGTGGCCATGCGCGTGCTTCGCCTGTTGCTGGTGGCGGTCCTGGTGGGAGCGTTGCTCCCCGTCGTGTCGCAGGGGGTGGCGACGGCGGCGGCGCTCCCGCCGGGATTCGTCCTCCGGGACACCGACACCGGGCTGGGCGCGTACGAGCTCACGGACTTCGCCCACCTGCCGGACAACTCCGTCCTGGCCACCGGCAAGACCGGCGCCGTCCGCTGGCTGCCGGTCACCGGCGCCGCCCGGACGATCGCGACGCTGCCGGTCCGCTCCGAAGAGGACCTCGGCCTCGTCGGGCTCGCCGTGGCGCCCGACTACCCGGCGTCGCGGGCCATCTACCTCACGCGGTCGATCGACACCGCCGGCGGCTTCGTCATGCGGCTCTCGCGGTTCACCGTGACCGTGGACGCGGCGGGCGCCCCGGCCGGCCTGACCGGTGAGCAGCCGCTGTTCGAGGTGCCGGGCAGCTTCAACGTCCACGGCATCGACACCGTCCTCGCGGCCGCGGACGGCACGCTCTGGCTCTCCGTCGGCGACAACAGCGACTACCGGATGATGGACCCGGGCGCGCTGCGCGCCCAGGACGTCAACCAGCCCTACGGCAAGATCTTCCACCTGACGGCCGGCGGCCAGGGCGTGCCGGGCAACCCGTACTACGACGCCGCCAACCCGGGCTCGACCGCGAGCAAGGTGTTCGCCCGCGGCTTCCGCAACCCGTTCCGCTTCAGCATCGACCCGAACCTCGGCCTGCCGGTGGCCGGCGACGTCGGCTGGAGCAACTGGGAAGAGGTCGACGTCGTCCAGCGCGGCGCCAACCTGGGCTGGCCGTGCTGGGAGGGCACGCACGCGACGCCGGGCTACAGCGGTCTCGCGGGCTGTGCCGGCGTGCCGAACCAGCCACCCATCCACGAGTACACCCACGGCACCGGGCCGACGAACGGCAACAGCGTCACCGGCGGCATCGTCTACAGTGGATCGAGCTACCCGGCGTCCTACCGCGGCTCGTACTTCTTCGGCGACTACGTGGCCGGCAAGCTGTGGACGCTGCGGTACGACAGCCAGGGCAAGCTCACCCAGCCGCCGGAGAACCCGCCGCTGTTCACCGGCATCGGCGGCCCGGTGAAGCTCGCGGCCGCGCCGAACGGCGACATCGTCTACGCCGACATCGCGTCCGGCACCCTGCGCCGCCTGACCTACTCGGCGGGCAACACCGCGCCGGTCGCCAAGGCGACGACGTCGACGAACCCGGCCACCCGCACGGTTTCGTTCGACGGCTCGGCTTCGGTCGACTACGACGGCGACACCCTCGCGTACGACTGGGACTTCGGGGACGGGACCACCGCGGCCGACGCCGGTCCGAAGGTGTCGCACACCTACCCGGCGGGCACCGCGTCGTTCACCGCGCAGCTGCGCGTCCGGGACCCGCTCGGGCTGACCGGCCAGACCGCCATCGCGGTCGCACCGGCCAACCGGACCCCGGTGCTCACCCTGACCACGCCCGGGAACACCACCTTCGCGGTCAACCAGACGGTGTCGGTGAGCGCCACCGCGACCGACGCCGAGGACGGCACGCTGCCGGTCACCTGGACCACGGCGGTGCGGCACTGCCCGAGCGAAGCGACGTGCCACTCCCACCCCGGCGTCGGCGGGACCGGGGGCAGCTTCTCGCAGCCGTTCACCGCGCACCCCGACTCCCGGGTGGAGTTCACCGCGACGGTGACCGACAGCGCGGGTGTCACCACGGCGAAGACATACACGGCATTGCCGCGGCAGCACCGGATCACGCTGCGCGGCACCCAGCCCGCGGCGCTGAGCATCCCGGTGGCCGGCGGGGCCAGTACGGCCATGGTGACCGAAGGGGCCACCTTCGACGTCGAGGCGTCCCGCCTGGCCATCGACGGCGTGTCCCAGTTCACCGGCTGGCAGGACGGCCCGGCGGATCCCGAGTGGATCATCACCGTCGGCTCGGACGACCTGACCCTGACGGCGAACTACGCGACCCCGATCGACCGGCGTTACGGTGCCGACGCGACCCTGCGGGCGACGCTCGGCACGCCGTCGTCGGACGAGGTCACCGACGGCCCGGTCCACTACCGGGTGTACGCGAACGGCCGGCTGTACTGGAGCGCCGGGACCGGCACCTGGTACGTCACCGGTCCGGTGCTCGGCAAGTACCTCGCCATGGGCGGGCACGCCGTGGTCGGGCCCCCGACGTCCGACACGTCGACCACCCCCGACGGCGTGGCCCAGTACAACCACTTCGCCGCCAACGGAACGGTGAGCTCGATCTACTCCACGGCCGCGACGGGCACGCACTTCATCTCCGGGGAGATCCGGAAGAAGTGGGCGGAGCTGGATTACGAGCGCGGGCTGGGTTATCCGACGACCGACGAGCTGGCGACGCCGGACGGGGTCGCGCGGTACAACCACTTCGTCAAGGGCGGCAACGTCGGCTCGATCTACTACACGGTGGCGACCGGCGGCCACGCGATCTACGGCGAGATCCGGAAGAAGTGGGCGGCCCTCGATTACGAGCGTGGCCTGGGTTATCCGACGACGGACGAGCTGGGAACGCCGGACGGGGTCGCGCGGTACAACCACTTCGCCAAGGGCGGCACGGTCGGCTCGATCTACTACACGGCCGGGACGGGTGCGCGCGCGATCAACGGCGAGATCCGGAAGAAGTGGGCCGCGCTGGACTACGAGCGCGGGCTGGGTTATCCGACGACCGACGAACTGGCCACCCCGGACGGCCGCGGCCGCTACAACCACTTCACCAAGGGCGGCTCGATCTACTACACGACGGCCACCGGCGCGCACGTGGTGAAGGGCGAGATCCGGAAGCGCTGGGCGGCGCTCGGGTGGGAGTACTCCTACCTGCGCTACCCGAAATCGGACGAGTACGCGGTAGGCGGTGGGTACCGCAGCGACTTCGAGGGCGGCTACATCACCTACACCTCCGTCGGGGCCCGCGACTATCGCGGGTGATCCCGGCCGAAGAATTCTCCCGCGCGCTCAACCTCGGGGCCACACCGCACGTCTTGGGTGGCAGAAAGCGGGAACACCGACTCCTGGGGGATCACATGCGCGTGCGGCGCGTTCTGGCTGCTCTGTCCACTTTGGCCGCAGGGGTGGTGCTGACCGCCTGTTCGGCGGGCGGGGCGGCGGACGTCCGGCTGGCGGCGGACACGCCATCGGTCGCCTCTTCGACGACTCCGACGACGGCCGAGTCGGCCCCGACCTCGGCTCCGGCATCGACGCCGACGCCGACGCCGACGCCGACGCCGACGTCGAAGCCGACGCCGGCCAAGGCGAAGCCGGTGGTGGCGGCCGGGGTTCCGTGAACGGCCACGGCGAAGGCGTGCGTGTCCCTTTCGGGCAAGCAGGCGTGGCTGCTCGACGAAGGCAAGATCGTCTACGGCCCGGTGAAGATGCTGCCCGGCAAGAAGGACGGGCCGACCCCGGTGGGCAAGTGGCACGTGCAGTACAAGGAAAAGCTGCACCACAGCACCGAGTTCGACGGTGCGCCGATGCCGAACTCGGTGTTCTTCGCCCCCGGCGGCATCGCGTTCCACGAAGGCAGCCTCAGCCGGTACTCGGCCGGCTGCGTGCACCTCTCGAGCGCGGCGTCGCTGAAGTTCTTCACCACCCTCGAAACGGGTGACGAAGTCCAGGTCGTCCCCTGAGTCCTATTCGGACGTTACGGACGTTCGCAGGTCCGCCGGTGTCGTCCCGGCCGTCGTCAGCGGCAGGCCGAGGGCGACGCGCTCGGTGAGCCAGGGGCTCGGCCGGTAGCGGGGGTCGCCGGTGGCCGCGGCGAGGCCGTGCAGGATGCGCAGCACCACGTCGCCGCCGACGAGGTCGCCCCAAGCCAGCGGGCCGCGGGGATAGCCGAGCCCGAGGCGGACCGCCGTGTCGATGTCCTGCGGACTCGCCAGGTGCTGGCCCGCGATGAAGCACGCCGTGTTGACGATCGACGCCAGCAGGCGCTGGGCGATCGGCGCGGGCCCGTCGCGGACCACCGTCACCGGCAGGCCGGTCGCGGCCAGCGCGCCCCACGCGGCGCGGCCCGCCGCCGGGTCGAGTCCGGGGTGGACGGACAGCGTGAGCCGGCGTTCGTAGCCGCCCAGCGGATCGACGCCGGCGACACGGTCCAGGGGGAGCCCGGCGCGGTTCGCGGCGTCCACTGTGGATTCGCCGTAGAGCGGCACGAGCAGGATCGCGTCCGGGTAGGCGTCGGACACCACCTGCACGCCCGCGGCCGACAGCGCGCGGGCGAGGTGCTCGTCCGCGGTGAACACCGGGCTCGACGGCTTCGGCGGGGCGGCGGGCTCGGCGGCGACCTGCTGCTTGCCGTCGGGGTAGGTGTAGAAGCCTTCGCCGTTCTTGCGCCCGAACAGGCCGGCCGCCACCCGCGGCCGGGTCAGCCACGACGGCCGCAGCCGCGGGTCGCCGTGGAAGCCGCTCCAGATGCTTTCCAGTACCGCGTGCGAAACGTCGAGGCCGGTGAGGTCGAGCAGCTCGAACGGGCCGAGCTTCAGGCCGAGCACGTCACGGGCTACGCGGTCGACGTCGGCGGGCTCGGCCAGCGCCTCGGCGAGGATCTGCAGCGCCTCGGTGTTCAGGCCGCGGCCGGCGTGGTTGACCAGGAAGCCGGGCGCGTCCTTCGCGAGCACCGGCTCGTGGCCCCAGCTCCTGACCAGCTCGATCGCCTCGGCGGGCAGCCAGTCGTGCGTGCGCGCGCCGGGCACCACCTCGACCAGCCGCATCAGCGGCACCGGGTTGAAGAAGTGCAGGCCGAGCAGGCGGCCGGGGTCGGCCAGCCCGGCGGCGATTTCGGTGACCGACAGCGAACTCGTGTTCGTCGCGAAGACCGTGTCCTGTGGGCAGACGCGCTCGAGGCTGCCGAACAGGGCGCGTTTCGTCTCGAGGTCCTCCCGGACGGCTTCGAGCACGAGGTCGACGCCGTCGGCGGGGGCGTCGGGCGCGTCCACCGCGACCAGCCTGCCCTTCACGGCCTGGGCGTCTCCGGTCAGCTTGCCCTTGGCGGCGAGCTTGTCGACCATCCCGCCGACGTACCCGATCGCCTCGTCGACGGCCTCGCGCCGGACGTCGGCCAGCTCGACGGTCACCCCCGCGGTCGCGGCCAGCTGGACGATCCCCCGGCCCATCACCCCGGTGCCGATCACCCGGATCCTGCCGACCTTCCCGGCCCACCCCGTCACGTCGTGCCGCCCTTCCGCCGTTGGACTCTCGCCCCAGCCTAGAGGCCGACGAACTCCGCCATCCGCTTCGCCGAATGGGCGAAGAAACTGTCGGCCGGGTCGACGCTGCCGACGTACTGGCCGAACAGGTCGAAGCTGATCGCGCCGAACAGCTGGGTCCACGCCATCAGTAGCCGGGCCACGGTTTCCGGGCCGGCGATGATCCCGAGGGCCTTCGTGAGCGTCTCGGCCTGGGCGCGCAGCTCGGGCGGGACTTCGCCGTCGACGTCCCGCAGCTCGGTGTGCGTGAGGACCTTGACCAGGGCGAGTGCGACGCGCGAGGCCGGCACGACGGTGTCCTGCGGTGCCGAGTAGCCGGGGATCGGCGAGCCGTAGATCAGCGCGTACTCGTGGGGGTGGGCGCGGGCCCAGTCGCGGGTGCCCTGCCAGATCGCCAGCCAGCGCTCGCGGGGGTCGGCGGTGCCCGGGTCCGCCTTCTCGGCCGCCTCGCCGATGGCGTTGTAGGCGTCGACGATGAGGTCGGTCAGCAGCCGGTCGCGGCTCGGGAAGTACCGGTAGATCGCCGACGACACCATGCCCAGCTCCCGGGCCACCGCGCGCAGCGAGAGCCCGTGCGCGCCGACTTCGGCGAGCTGACGGCGGGCTTCGTCCTTGATCTCCTGGGCCAGTTCGGCGCGGGCACGTTCGCGTGCGGTGCGGGGGGCGGTCATCGGATCAGTGTGCCACGACGAGAGCAGTGCACAAAATAGAGAGCACCGCTCTTGACGAAGTGCAGTGCTCTCGTGTTCACTGCTCTTAACCGAGAGCACTGCTCTCCCAAAGCGTGGAGGACACCATGACCGAGACCCGCTACATCAAGCCGAAGAACTCGACGAACGCCTTCAACGAGCTGGTCGCGAAGCTGACGAAGCTGGGCGTGAGCGTCTGGGGCAGCCGGGTGCTCACGGTCGTCGGCCGCAAGAGCGGCGAGCCGCGCTCGGTGCCGGTCAACCTGCTGACCGTCGACGGCGTCCGCTACCTCGTCGCCCCGCGCGGCGAAACGCAGTGGGTCCGCAACCTGCGGGCAGCCGGGCAGGGCACGCTGCGCGTCGGCCGCCGCGTCGAGGCGTTCACCTTCCGCGAGCTGGCCGACGACGAGAAGCCGGGCATCCTCCGCGCGTACCTCAAGCGCTGGAAGTTCGAGGTCGGCGTGTTCTTCGACGGCGTCGACGCCAAGGCCTCGGACGGGAAGCTGCGCGAGATCGCGCCGGGCTACCCGATCTTCGAGATCTTCACGAAGTAGGTTTGCGCCGGGTGAGGTTCGCCGCGATCAGGACCACGCCGACCAGGAACGCGGCCAGCCCGATCAGGAACCACAGCTTCTGCCCGGTCATGAAGCTCCCGGTGATGACCCCGATGCCCTGCAGCACCCAGACGGCACCGACGAGCACGAGCACGACTCCGACCGCCAGGGTGATCCACCGCCTCATCGGCCCAGCTTAAGCCGGGCGCTCGTCCGGCACGAGTTTGTGGCGGTAGGCGTAGACGACGGCGTGCACGCGGTCGGGCAGCCCGAGCTTGCTCAGCACGCGCGAGACGTGCGTCTTGACCGTCTCCTCGCCGACGTGCAGCTTCCGCGCGATCTCGGCGTTGCTGCAGGCGCCGGCCAGCAACAGCAGCACTTCGCGTTCGCGGGAGGTCAGCCGGGCCAGCTCCGGCGGCTCGGCGGCCGCCGGTTCGAGGACCGCCGCGAACTTCGCCACCAGCCGCCGCGTCACCGAGGGGTCGATCAGCGCGTCCCCGCGCGCGGCCACCCGCATCGCCGCGACCAGTTCCTCCGGCGCGAGGCTCTTCAGCAGGAACCCGCTCGCCCCGGCGCGCAGCGCGCGGTAGACGTACTCGTCGGCGTCGTAGGTGGTGAGCACGAGGACGCGGGTGTCGTTGCCCGGCGCGGCCAGGATCGCCTCGGTCGCGGCGAGGCCGTCGAGGCGGGGCATCCGGACGTCGAGGACCGCGACGTCCGGGCGCAGGCGGGCGGTCTCGGCGACGGCTTCGCGGCCGTCGGACGCCTCGCCGACGCAGGTGAAGTCGGGCTGGGTGTCGAGCAGCGCGCGCATCCCGGAGCGGAACATCGCGTGGTCGTCGGCCAGCAGGACGCGGATCATGTGCTCTCCACCGGGAAGGTCGTGCGCAGCTGCCAGAGGCCGCCGGTCTCGCCGTAGGAGACCCGGCCGCCGAACAGGGTGGCGCGCTGGCGGATGCCGGCGAGGCCGCGGTGCGCGTGCTCCTTTTCTTCGCGGCGACCGGCGCGCAGGGCGTTCGTCACCGTCAGCACGATCTCGGTGCGGCCGTGGTTCAGGTCGACCTCGACCGGGCCCTGGCCGTGGCGCAGGGCGTTGGTCAGGGCCTCCTGGGCGATCCGGTAGAGCGCGACGTCGAGGGAGCCGGGCAGTTCGCGGGGCTCGCCGCCCAGCGTCAGCCGAGTCGGCAGGCCGGCGGCGCGGACGGTCTCGACCAGCTCGTCGAGGTTGTCCAGACCGGGCTGTTCGGCGTGCGGTTCGGCGTGCAGCAGGTCGAGCAGCCGGCGCAGGTCCGCCATCGCCGAGCGGCTCGCCGACTCGACCGCGCCGAGCGACTTCCGCGCGGCGTCGGACCCGTCGGGCAGGCCGAGCCGGGCGGCGCCTGCGTGCACGCCGATCGCGCTGACGTGGTGGGAGATGACGTCGTGCAGGTCGCGCGCGATGGTGGTCCGTTCCTCGAGGACGGCCCGCTTGACGGCTTCTTCTTCGTGCTGACGCCGTTCGTCGGCTGCGCGTTCGAGATCGGCGATGTAGGCGCGGCGGGCGGTCGTGTACCGGCCGACGAGCCAGGGCAGCAGCGCGGAGACGCCGACGCTGATGGCGATGAGCCGCCAGTCGTTCGCGGTCCGGCCGCCGCCTTCGAGGCAGCCGGCGGTGACGCCGGCGAGCAGGGCGCCGAGCGCGAGCACGGCGGGTTTCAGCCGCAGCCACGCCCCGGCCCGGTAGCCGGCGATGAGGATCCCGGCGTTGTTGCCGACGACGTACCCCTGGCAGGTGCAGAGCAGCAGCGGCGCACCGGCGAAGAGCACGGCGTGAGCGAGGGCGACCCACCCGGAGTGCCGGGGCGCCCCGGCGAGGGCGGCGTTGACGGCGACCCCGCAGAGCAGCACGGCCCAGGCCCGCCAGCCGGCTTCGGGGAAGGGGCCGCGCAGGAGGAAGAGGGAGGCGTCCCCGACGACGCAGACGAGCGCGACGAGCAGAGACTGCCGTCTCAGCGACCCCCGGATGTCCTGCACACCCGCAACTTTGCCCTAACGAGGGTGAAGACGGGAACGCCCCGGTGCGGCGTGAGGGGGGTGCGCGGCACCGGGGCGTTCCCTGACTGGGGGGGCGGGCGCTCGCGGGTCGGCGGCTGTTTCGAGCTCCGGCTGGTTCGCCGCCGGGGCAGGCGGCGCGCCCGGCCCACGGCTGGCTCGGGCAGGTCGCCCATCGGGACGGGGTTGCCCGGCCCTGCGGCTCGCTGCGCCGGGGCCGCTCACCCGGCCGCGGGCGGCCGTGCCCAAGCAGCCATGCGCGGGCGGGCGTGCCAAAGCAGCCCAGGCGAGCCCGCCGCCGTGGTCAGCTCGTCGGGCGGCCCGGGTAGTCCCCGCCGCGGCGTTGGCCCGGCTGGCGCTGGCCCGGTTCGAAGCCCTTGCCCAGCGAGGTCGCCGTTGCCGTCTGGCCCGCTACCTTGGCCACCACCGTCACGTTCGTGTCGCCCGTCTTCACGTCGCCCGTCTTCTGGGTCGATGCGTCGAGCGTGTACGTCTGCTTGTAGCCGTCCTTGCTGGTCAGCGTCACCGACGTCGCGCTCAGCTCGGTCACGTCGCCCGTCTGCAGGCGCTCGGTCGTGTAGCCGCCGCTGCCGTCCGACACCACGAAGTCGCCGTGGAGGGCGTCGCGCAACGCCGCCATTCCGCCGCCGAAGCCGCCCGGCCCCTGGCCGCGGAACTGGCCGCCGCCGGGGCCGCCCGGGCCGCCCAGGCCGCCGAAGCCGCCGGGGCCCTGCGCGGCATTGTCGGCGCTGCTCGTCCCCGCCCAGATCGCCGCGCCGCCGCCCGCGGCGATCACCACGGCGATGCCGGCCGCGATCGCCGTCTTCTTGCCGGACCAGCCCTTCTTCGGCGCGGCCGGGGCGGGGTCGCCCCAGTTGGCGCCCTCGGGCTGGGTGTTCGGCATCGGCTCGGTCGTCATCGTGTCCTCCGGTGGTGCCCACACTGGTCCAGCCCAGGTTCGCCGCCGCGGCTGTGTTTGAGCTGTGCGGAACGTCAGGAGCTCCTGTGCCTCGATCGCGCGAACCTTCACAGCAAATGCACAGCGACCGCACAGCGAACACCGACGCCGGGCCGGGAAGGTGGCACTATGACCGCTATGAACGCCACGTCACCCGGCCCTGGCAAGGCCGACCTGCGGCGCGCCGACGGGAGCCCGGTCCGGGTCCTCGTCGTCGACGACGAGGCGACGCTGGCCGAGCTCGTCTCGATGGCCCTGCGGATGGAGGGCTGGGAGGTGCGCAGCGCGGGCGACGGCACCGAGGCCGTCCGGATCGCGCGCGACTTCCGCCCCGACGCCGTCGTCCTCGACGTCATGCTCCCCGACTTCAGTGGCCTCGAAGTGCTGCGCCGGATGCGGTCCGAGGTGCCGAACCTGCCGGTGCTGTTCCTGACGGCGAAGGACGCGGTCGAGGACCGCATCGCCGGGCTCACCGCGGGCGGCGACGACTACGTCACCAAGCCGTTCAGTCTCGAAGAGGTCGCCCTGCGCCTGCGCGCGCTGCTGCGCCGGGCCGGCGGGGTCACCGGCGCGAGCGGGTCGACGCTGGTCGTCGGTGACCTCACCCTCGACGAGGACAGCCGCGAGGTGCACCGCGGCGGCGACCTGGTGCCGCTGACCGCGACCGAGTTCGAGCTGCTGCGCTACCTCATGCGCAACCCCAAGCGCGTGCTGTCGAAGGCCCAGATCCTGGACCGCGTCTGGAGCTACGACTTCGGCGGCCAGGCCAACATCGTCGAGCTCTACATCTCCTACCTGCGCAAGAAGATCGACGCCGACCGCGAGCCGATGATCCACACCATGCGGGGCGCCGGGTATGTCCTCAAACCCGCCGGCTGAACCGAAGCGCGTCCGCCGTCCGTGGTCGCTGCGGCGGCGGCTGATCGTGCAGCTCGCCGCGCTGCTCGCCCTGGTGTGCCTGGTCGTCGGCGTGGTCACGGAGTTCGCGCTCAGCGAGTTCCTCATCGGCCAGCAGGACAAGCGCCTGGCCGCGGCGAGCGAACGCGGCAAGCACACCGGCGAGCGCCCGCCGTGGGTGTACGGCGACACGCCGCCGCCCGACCCGCTGCGGGTGATCGGCCAGGGCGACGGCACGCTCGCGGTCACGGTGACCGGCTCGGTGATCCGGGCCAGCGTCCTCGACTTCGCCGGGGGCTTCGGGCAGGGCAAGAAGCCGCCGCTCAAGCCGATCACCGCGCAGCAGGTGCAGGCGCTGCTCGGGCTCACGGCCGACGGCCGCGCCCACAGCATCGACCTCGGCGGCAGCCTCGGCGAGTACCGCGTCGTTTCGACGACGTCGCCGCGCGGGGAGAAGACGGTCATCGGCCTGCCGCTGAAGGACGTCAACGAGACGCTCTGGCAGCTCGGCTTCATCCTCGGCGGTGTCGCGCTGGCCGGGATCCTGGTGGCGGGCGCGGTCGGCGCGGCGACGATCCGGCGCACGATGCAGCCGCTCGACCGGCTGGCCGCGACCGCGACGCGCGTCTCGGAGCTGCCGCTGGACCGCGGCGAGGTGGCGCTGTCCGAGCGCGTCCCGGAGGCCGACACCGACCCGAACACCGAGGTCGGCAAGGTCGGCTCGGCGCTGAACCGGATGCTGCAGCACGTCGCGAACGCGCTGGCCGCGCGGCACGCGAGCGAGAACCGCGTCCGCCAGTTCGTCGCGGACGCGAGCCACGAGCTGCGCACCCCGCTGGCGGCGATCCGCGGCTACGCCGAGCTGACCCGCCGCGGCGGCGAGCAGGTGCCGCCGGACGTGGCGTTCGCGATGAGCCGCGTCGAGTCCGAGTCGCGCCGGATGACGACGCTGGTGGAGGACCTGCTGCTGCTCGCCCGCCTGGACTCCGGGCGGCCGGTGGTGCCCGAGTGGGTGGACCTGTGCCGGCTGGTGGCCGACGCGGTCGCGGACGCGCACGTGGCGGGCCCGGACCACAAGTGGCTGATGGACGTCCCCGGCGAACCGATCGGCGTCCTCGGCGACGCGGGCCAGCTGCACCAGGTGGTGATCAACGTGCTCGCCAACGCCCGCACGCACACCCCGCCGGGCACCACGGTGACGACCGCATTGTCCACATCGGACGGAATAGTCCGGCTCCGGGTGGCCGACGACGGGCCGGGTATCCCGCCGGAGACGCTGCCGAACATCTTCGAGCGCTTCGCCCGTGGCGACAATTCGCGTTCGCGGGCGGCGGGGAGCACGGGGCTGGGGCTGGCGATCGTGGCGGCGGTGGTGGCCGCGCACGGTGGGCGGGTCGGGGTGCAGAGCCGTCCGGGCCGGACGGAGTTCGAAATCACCTTCGCCGAGGCGCCCCCGCCGCAGTGATCACCCGGCCGTGAGCGATGCACAGCTGACACACAGCTTCGGCACAAGTTCACCACATGCGCCGCCGACACGGTGGCCGTCATGACGACCACGCTGCCGGCGCCCGCGCACGCCCAGCCCCAGCCGCCCGCTCCCGCCCGGGAAGCGCGGTGGGTCAAGCCTTCCGTGGCCGCCCTGCTGCTCGGGACCGGTCTGCTCTACCTGTGGGACCTGGCGAAGACCGGCTGGGGCAACGACTTCTACGCGATGGCCGTGCAGGCAGGCACCTGGAGCTGGAAGGCGCTGTTCTTCGGCTCGCTCGACCCCGGCAACGTCGTCACCGTCGACAAACCGCCCTTTTCCCTCTGGCTCATGGGGTTGTCCGGACGGCTCTTCGGCTTCTCCAGCTGGAGCCTGCTCGTCCCCGACGCGCTCGCCGGCGTCGCCTCCGTCGGGCTGCTCTACCTCGCCGTGCGGCGGCTTTCCGGGCCCGGCGCCGGGTTGCTGGCCGGGGCCGGGCTCGCGCTGACGCCGGTCGCCGCGCTGATGTTCCGCTACGACAACCCCGACGCCTTCCTCGTCCTCCTGCTCGTCGCCGGTGGCTACTGCGTGGTGCGCGCGCTGGAGCACGCGAGCACGAAGTGGCTGGTGCTCGCCGGGGTCGCGATCGGCTTCGGCTTCCTCGACAAGATGCTGCAGGCCTTCCTCGTGCTGCCCGCCTTCGTGCTCGCCTACGCCGTCGCCGCGCCGACGTCGCTCGGGCGCCGGGTCGCCCAGCTGTGCGCCGCGGCGGGGGCGGTGGTCGTCTCCGCCGGGTGGTGGATCCTCGCCGTCGCGCTGTGGCCGGTCGCGGACCGGCCCTACATCAGCGGCTCGACCGACAACACCGTGCTGGAGCTGGCCTTCGGCTACAACGGTCTCGGCCGGATCTTCGGCGAAGGCCGCGGCGGGGGCGGCGCGCGGACGTTCACCCCGCCCGCCGGCATCGAGCTGCCCGCCGGTGGCCGGGGCGGCTTCGGTGGCTTCGGCGGCCAGGCCGGCCTGACGCGGTTGTTCGGCGGCGAGTTCGGCGGTGAGGCGTCGTGGCTGCTGCCGGCCGCGGTCATCGGGCTGGTGGCCGGCCTGTGGTTCACGCGCCGGGCGCCGCGCACCGACCGCACGCGGGCCGCGCTGCTGCTGTGGGGTGGCTGGCTGGTGGTCTCGGCGCTGGTGTTCAGCTACATGAGCGGCATCATCCACCCGTACTACACGGTCGCGCTGGCCCCCGGGGTCGCCGCGACGCTGGCGATCTCCGCACGCGAGCTCTGGCGCGGCCGGGCGAACTTCGCGGCGCGCGCGGTGCTCGCCGTCATGGTCGCGGTGACGGCGGTCTGGGCCTTCATCCTCCTTTCGCGGACGCCGGACTGGCAGCCGTGGATCCGCTACACGCTCCTGCTGGCCGGCGCCGCCACCGTCGCGGGCCTGCTCTTCGGCGCCGACCGCGTCCGGCGGCTCGGCCCGGTCGTGGCCGTGCTCGGCCTGTGCGCCGCGCTGCTCGGGACGGCGTCCTTCACGTTCGTCACGGCCGCGACCGCGCACTCTGGCGGCACGCCGTCGTCCGGGCCGGCCGCCGCGGGTGGCCGTGGCCCGCGTGGCGGCGGCTTCGGCGAGGGGCGGACCGACCCCGCCGTGATCGACCTGCTGAAGGGGACGACGACGAAGTGGGCCGCCGCGCAGAGCGGCGCGATGCAGTCGGCGGGCCTGGCACTGGCGAGCGGACGGCCGGTGCTGGCGATCGGCGGCTTCAGCGGCAGCGACCCGGCGCCGACGCTGCAGCAGTTCCGGCAGTACGTCGCCGACGGGGACATCCGCTACTACGTCGCCGGTGGCCGCGGCGGGTTCGGCGGCGGCCGCGGGACCGCCGCGGAAATCCAGGCCTGGGTCGAGCAGAACTTCGCGTCCAGCACGGTCGGAGGCACGACGGTTTACGACCTGACTAAATCTGTCGTTTGACAGAAATCAGGCCGACCCGGTCGGATTGTTGCGAGCGTGTTAACAGTCCAGAAAACAATCGGCGAATTCCGGGCGCGTACGGTATCAGCGGATGCGGACAGGTGTTCGAATTCCCGGAGCGTGGCCGGGTCATTCCGGACGCCCGTTCGGAGCCGTCATTTCGCTGTGGGTGATGATCTCGGTACGCCCCGCGATCGTGGTAACGACAGGGGACTTCGGGGCGTGCACTTGCACGCGCGGCGCGCACACGCACGGTGGAATATTGGCCGGTCGGCCGACAGAAAACCCGCTCGAATCACCGTCGAACGCGTCGATCCCGCTGGCTGACACGGGCGGCGGTCACTCGTTCGGAGGCCATAGGCGGACGTTGTGGGGATCTTGTGTCACTCGCTAGGCTCTCCGCCGGGAGAGGGACAGGGGTGGCTGATCCGGTGCTTTGAGTGCTGGGATTTCACTGGTGGTAGGCGCCCCCTGTCCGCGTTCTCTCGCGATGACCCGATCAGGTGCGGCGGAAGTGAGCAGCGATGACCGTGCGCGGTAGCGCAGCTCGAACAGATCGACCTCCCTGTCGTCACCACCCGTAGCCCCGAGCGCCGATCTTCCCCCTTTCGGTACAGCACCACTCCACTTCCCCCGCAACCTGGAGTTCGTTGTGATTTCCCGTCCCCGCCCCCGTCTGCTGACGGTGCTCCTGACCTTGCTGACCCTCGCGGGGGTCACCGCGCTCTCGGGGTGCAGTGACAGCTCCGCGTCCGGCAGCGGGAGCAAGATCACCATCGGCTTCAGTGCCTGGCCGGGCTGGTTCCCCTGGCAGGTGGCGCAGGAACAGGGCCTGTTCGCGAAGAACGGCGTCAACGTCGACCTGAAGTACTTCGACAACTACACCGACAGCATCAACGCGCTCTCCAGCGGCGCCATCGACGCCAACAGCCAGACCCTCAACGACACGCTGTCGTCGGTCTCCGGCGGCGCCAAGCTGTCGATCGTGCTGGTCAACGACAACTCCACCGGCAACGACAAGATCATCGCGCGGGACGGGATCACCAGCATCGCCGACCTCAAGGGCAAGAAGGTCGCGGTCGAGCAGGGCCTGGTCGACCACTACCTGCTGCTGCTGGCGCTGCAGTCGGCGAAGCTGACCGAAAAGGACATCCAGCTCGTCAACCTCCCGACCGACGCCGCGGCCGCCGCGTTCAAGAGCGGCCAGGTCGACGCGGTCGCCGCGTTCGCGCCGTTCACCTCGACCGCCCTCGAGCGCCCTGGCAGCCGCGCGATCTCTTCGTCGGCGGAGTTCCCCGGCGCGATCCCGGATCACCTCGTCACGTCGCAGAAGCTGGTCAAGGACCACCCGAAGGACGTGCAGGCGCTGGTCAACACCTGGTTCGAGACGCTGACCTGGATCAAGAACAACAAGGACGCGGCCGTCAAGATCATGGCCAAGCGCGGCGGAGTGTCCGAAGCGGACTACAAGACCTACGACGCCGGCACCACCATCTTCACGCGGCAGCAGAACATCGACGCGTTCACGCCGGGCGTCACCGCGCAGCACCTCGACTTCCAGGCGAACAAGATCATCGACTTCATCGTCGCCACCGGGCTCGCCCAGCAGCGGCCGTCGCTCGACGGGTTGTTCGAAGACCAGTTCGTGAAGGCCTCGCCCCAGTGACCGGTCCGACCCAGCGCACCACCCCGGCGAGCACAGCCGAGGCGCAGGCCGCCGAGGCGCAGGAAGCGGAACAGCGGCTCGCCGAACGGCAGGAGGCGGGCCGGGCGGCGCGCGGCGGGCGGCCGGACTGGTCGCCGCTGCCCCGGCGGGCCGGCCTGAAGCCGTCGGCTTCGCCGCTGTTCTCCTTGCGCACGCCCATTTCCGCGACGGCGCGCTGGACGCTGGCGGTGCTGTCGTTCGCGATCCCGCTGCTGGCGTGGATCGCGCTGAGCGTCAGCGGGTCCGTCGACTCGACGTTCCTGCCGTCCCCGGTCGCCGTGCTCAAGGCCGGCGCCGACATGGCGGGCACCGGTGAGCTGTTCGACGACCTCGGGACCACCACCCTGCGGGTGCTCGAAGGCTTCGGGCTCGCCGTGGTCGTCTCGGTGCCGCTCGGGATCCTGATGGGCACCTTCACCGCCGGGCAGGCGTTCTTCGAGCCGCTGATCGGGCTGCTGCGCTACCTGCCGGCGAGCGCGTTCATCCCGCTGCTGATCATCTGGCTCGGCCTCGGCGAGCCGTCGAAGATCGCCATCCTCTTCATCGGCACGGTGTTCTTCAACACGCTGATGACCGCCGACGTCGTCCGCGGCGTCCCGGACTCGCTCATCGACGTCTCCTACACCCTCGGCGCGCGCCGGGGCGAGGTGCTGCGCAAGATCGTCGTGCCGCACTCGCTGCCGGGCATGATCGACGCGATCCGGGTCAACGCCGCGGCGGCGTGGAACTTCGTGGTCGTCGCCGAGCTGATCAACTCCCAGGCCGGCCTCGGGTACCGGATCGTGCGCGCGCAGCGGTTCCTGCAGACCGACAAGATCTTCGCGGTGCTCGTGGTCATCGGGATCGCCGGGCTCCTCATCGACGTCCTGCTGCGCCTGCTGCGCACGCGGGTCGGGAAGTGGGCGGCATGACGCTGGAACTGCGGAACGTCGCCAAGGACTACACCGTCCGCGGCCGGGTCACCCGCGCCCTCGACGGCGTCGACCTCGAAGTCCGGCGCGGCGAGTTCGTCTGCGTCGTCGGCGCGAGCGGCTCCGGCAAGTCGACGCTGCTGTCGCTGGTGGCCGGGCTCAGCCGGCCGACCGAGGGCGAGATCGTGCTCGACGGCGTGCCGGTGACCGGGCCGGGGCCGGACCGCGGGCTGGTCTTCCAGGCCGGCGCGCTCTACCCGTGGCGCAACGTGGAGAAGAACGTCGCGTTCGGACTCGAACTGCTCTCGCTCGACCCGGCCGAGCGCGCCGAGCGGGTGGACTGGTACCTCGCCGAAACCGGGCTCGACGCCGTGCGCAAGTCGCTGCCGAGGCAGCTCTCCGGCGGCCAGAAGCAACGCGTCGCGATCGCGCGCGCCCTGGCCTGCGAACCGGAAGTCCTGCTGCTGGACGAACCCTTCGGGGCGCTGGACGTCCAGACCAAAGAGGACATGCAGGTGCTCATCCGCCAGGTGTGGGCCGACACCGGCACCACGGTGCTGATGGTGACCCACGACGTCGAGGAAGCGGTGTTCCTCGGCGGCCGGGTGGTGGTGCTCGCCTCCGACCCGGGCCGGATCGCCGCGGACGTCGAGGTGGCGCTGCCCGCCGAACGCGACCTGGCGGTGAAGCGCGAGCCGCAGTTCCTCGAGCTGCGCGCCCGGATCGAGGACCTGGTCCGGGAGCAGCACCGGGGCCACGTGAGCCGGGTGGCCGCGGTCGAGTGAGAACGGAAGACGGGAAGGTGGCGGGATGAGACACGGCAGGCCGACCGCGAAACGGGCCGGCGGCGGAGGTTTTCTCGCCCGGCTCGGTATTCGCGGCAAGCTGAACCTGCTGCTCCTGCCCCCGCTGATCGCGGTGGTACTGGTGTCGGTGCCGTTCGTGCTGACCCAGGCGAACAGCGCCGGGTCGGCGGCGCAGTCGGCCGCCGTGGCGCGGCACGCGCAGCAGCTCGGCGGCCTGATGTGGCAGCTGCAGCGCGAGCGGCTGCTGACCGGTGCGTACGTGGCGACGCCGTCGGCGAGCCCCGACCAGGTGCTCCAGCAGCAGAAGGTGGTCGACGCGACGGTCGCCGAGGTCCGCGGCGCACTGGGCGACGACGCGCCCGACGAGCTTTCCGCGGCGCTGACCCGGATCGGCTCGCTCGCCGAGCTGCGGCAGAACGCCATCCGCCGCGGTGTCGCACTCGACAGCGTCGCCCGCACCTACAACGCCGTGGTCGACGCGGTGATCGACTCCCTGCGCCTGGTCCCGCAGCTGACCGATGACGCCGAGGGCGCCCGCGAGCTGACCGCGCTGGACGCGCTGCTGCGCGCGAACGAGGAGAACTCGCTGCGCGCGATGGCCCTCATCGTGACGGCGGTGTCGCCGGAGGCCGGCCGGTCCATCCTGGACGACGCGACCCAGCAGGCCCCGATCTTCGTCGACCGGTTCGTCAAGCAGGGCGACGACGGTGACGACGCCCAGCGGTCCGCCCAGGTCGTGCAGATCGAGCAGAGCGACGCCGGGCGGCGCGTAGACGAACTCGCCGCCGAGGTCGACAAGCCCCGTGACGCGGCCGGCACCACGCAGTACGTGGCGGACGTGCTCTCCGCCGCGGACGCCCACGCGGGCCAGCGGAAGCTCGTGCAGGAGCGGGCGATCAGCGAGATCTCCGACTCCGCGACCGGGCGTGCCGACAGCGCGACCCAGCTGGCCTGGACGGTCGGTCTCGGCGCCGGCGCGCTGTTCCTGCTGGTCGCCTTCCTCGCCGTCGCGGTGTCCCGCTCGATCGCCGGCCCGCTGCGCCAGCTGACCACCGCGGCGACGTCGGTCGCCGACCTCGCCGGCACCGAGCTCGTCCGCGTGACCGACACCGAAGAGGCCGAGGAGCAGGTCCCGCGCCTGGCCACCATCGACGTCGTCTCCGAAGACGAGCTCGGCAAGCTGGCCGCCGCGTTCAACCGGGTCCAGACCACCGCGGCCGAGCTGGTCGAACGCCAGGCGCTCACCCGGCGCAACACCAGCCTGATGTTCGCGAACGTCGCGAAGCGCACGCAGAACCTCGTCGGCCGCCAGCTGGCCTTGATCGACGAGGTCGAGCGCAACGAGCAGGACACCCGGCTGCTGGCCAGCCTGTACCGGCTCGACCACCTCTCCACCCGCCTGCGCCGCAACGCCGACAACCTGCTCGTGGTGTCCGGCACCCGCGACGAAACCCGGATCGCCGGCCCGATCGAGCTGTCGACGGCCCTGCGCTCGGCGCTCGCCGAGATCGAGGACTACCAGCGCGTCAAGCTCGGTGTCGTCGCGGAGATCCTGCTGTCGTCGGCCCTCGGCGCCGACCTGGTGCTCGTCTTCGCCGAGCTGCTGGAGAACGCGACGTCGTTCTCCCCGCCGGGCTCGATGGTCGAGGTGGACACCATGTTCCTCGCGGACGGCGCCTGCCTGGTGAGCATCGTCGACCACGGCATCGGCATGACCGCGGAGAAACTCGCCGAGGAGAACCAGCGGCTCGTCGAGCGCGAACGCCTGGAGCTCGCGCCGACCAGTGTGCTCGGCCTGTTCGTGGTCGGCCGGCTGGCGCGGCGCCACGAGCTGGGTGTCGAGCTGCTCGCGACGCCGACCACCGGCGGTGTGACCGCGCGGCTGACCATCCCGCCGTCGCTGTTCAGCCACCGCACCGAGCTGCGGCCGAAGAACGAGCCGGCGCCGGTGATCCCGGCGCAGGCGGTGTCGTCGCCGCTGCCGCCGGGGCGGCACGCCGCGCCGGCTCCCACGTTCAGCTCGGACGAAAGCTTCCGGCCGCCGGTGCCCGAACCGGCCCGCGACCGGCCCGTCGAACTGCCGGCGCCGGCGATCCCGGCGCTGCTCGGCCCCGGCAACGGCTTCCGCTGGTTCCGCGAACTGGAACCGGTGTGGCCGGACGCCGAACCCGACGACCGGCCCGCCGAAGCCCCCGAGCCTGCGGTGGTGGCCGCGGCGACGGAGGCGACTGAGGCGTTTTCGGAGAGCCGGGGCGGGCTGCGCCGCCGGGTCCGCGGCGCCCAGCTGCCCAGCCCGGGCACGTCCGCTCCGGTGTCCGACGACAGCAAGCCGCGGCACGACCCGGAAGCGACCAAGGCCGCGATGGACGGCTTCGCGAGCGCCTTCGCCAAGGCCGCCGAGGTCAGCACGCCGCCGGCCAGCACCTTCGCGAAGGCGGCCGAGGTCAGCGCGCTGACGGCCGACCCGGCGCCCGCGTCGCCCACCGTCGTGACCGCACCCGTGTCACCTCTCCCGGTCCGCGTCCCCGTGGACGCTTCGCCGGTGGCCACGGCCCCGATCACGGCCGCCGCGCAGTCGCGCGACGGCCTGGTCCGCCGCGTCCCCGGTGCCCAGCTCGCCCCGGGCCTGCGCAAGCAGCCCGCGGGGCGGCCGCTCGCCCGCGCCGTCGTCAACCGCACCAAGCGGGACCCGGCGGCCGAACGAGCGGCGTTCGACGCGTTCTCCGCCGGTCTCGCGAAGGCGGAGGACATTACGGCAGACAGCCCGCCCCAAGGCGTGGTCGCCGGTCGTGTGATGGAACGAGGAGAAGAGAGCAGGAAATGAGCATCCCCGCACCTGGTGTCAGTGTCGAAGCCCAGAACTTCAACTGGCTGGTGAGCCGCTTCGCGCAGCACACCGCGGGCGCGATCGCCGCCATCGCGGTCTCGGCCGACGGCCTGCTGATCGCGATGTCGTCGGAGCTCGAGCGCTCCAACGCCGATCGCCTCGCCGCCATCTCCTCCGCCATGCTCGGCCTCGCACACGGCGTCTCGGAAAGCCACCCGCTCGGCTCGCCGGACAAGGTGATCATCGAGCTCGAGCACGGCTACCTGCTCGTCTGCACGATCAGCATCGGCTGCTCGCTGGGCGTGCTGGCCAACAAGCAGGCCAGCCTCGGCACGATCGCCTACGAGATGGCGATGTTCGCCAACCGCGCCACCGAGGTCCTCACGCCCGGGCTCATCGAGGAGCTGAAGAACACCGTCGGAAGCTAGGGGGAGCGATGACCGAGGAGCCTTCGCTGCTGCGGCCGTACCTGATGACCTCGGGGCGGGCCCAGCCGGTCGACCAGAGCCTCGAGATCGAGGCCCAGGTCATGACGTCCCGCCTCGGTGCGGCGTCGCACCCGAAGCTCACGTTCGAACGCCAGGAAATCGTTTCCCTCTGCCGGAACACGATGTCGGTCGCCGAGGTGGCCGCCATGCTCGGCCTGCACATCGGTGTGGCCAGGGTGCTGGTGGCCGACCTCGCCGAACTGGGCTACGTCGTCGTCCGGCGGCCGGGCAACCACAACTCGCACGACCTCGGCATGATCGAAAGGGTCATTCGTGGACTCGAAGCCATTCACTGAACCGGGCGCCCGGCCGCCGGCCCCGGTCAAGATCGTCATCGCGGGCGGCTTCGGCGTCGGCAAGACGACGGCGGTGTCGTCGATCTCGGAGATCAAGCCGCTCACGACCGAGGCGGCGATCACCTCGGTGTCCGCGGACAACACCGGCCACGTCCCTTCCAAGACCACGACGACGGTCGCGCTGGACTTCGGCTGCATCACGATCGACGAAGAGGTCAAGCTGTACCTGTTCGGCACGCCGGGCCAGGACCGCTTCGGCTTCATGTGGCAGGACCTGGTCCACGGCGCACTGGGCGCACTGGTGATCGTGGACACCCGCCGCATGGACGACTGCTACCCGGCGGTCGACTACTTCGAGAACGCGGGCCTCCCGTTCGTGGTGGCGGTGAACATGTTCGACGGCTCGCTCGGCCACAACCTGGAGGACGTCCGGTGGGCGCTCGCGGTGAGCGACGACGTCCCGCTGATCACGTTCGACGCCCGGCAGAAGCTGTCGGTCCGGGACGCGCTGCTGGCGGTGCTGCACAACACGTTCAAGCGGGCGCGGGCCCAGGCTGGTGCGGGGGCTTGATCCGGGCCCGCTGGGCCACCGAGAGTTCTCGGCGGCTACACTGATCCACGGACCCCGCGCGGCGTCCACCCTGTGAACCTCCCCAGGGCCGGAAGGCAGCAAGGATAAGCAGGCTCTGGCGGGTGCGCGGGGTCCCCTTCTTTTCGGCTCCGGCTTCGGGGCTTCGCCCCTTCGCCGGGCCTTCACTTCGTCGTTCTGCCCGGGGGCCGAGCCCCCGGACCCCCACGGTGCCTTTCCTGCGGCCTGGGAGGTCTGCCGCGCCTTGGCTGTGCGGTCTGGGAGGGCTGCCGCGGCTTCGGGCTTCCGGAGCAGGGCGGGAGCGGGACGGGGCAGGGCCGAAGTCAGAACAGGCCCAGCACGTCGTCCGGGGGTTTCGGGGGCGGTGGGGCGTCCGCGTCCGTGATCGGGGCCGCCTTCCCGGCCAGCTTCCGCAGCTCTGCGCCGTGCACGCAGCGGGCCGGGAACGCCGCCGAGGCCGTTCGCTGGGCGATCTCCGCCGCCGGGAGGTTGCTCGCCGAGGCCGCCAGCACCAGGTTGCCGAAGCGGCGGCCGCGCAGCACTCCCGGGTCCGCCAGGAGCAGGACGTCCGGGAACACCTCGAGCAGCGTGGCCAGGAAGCGGCGGGCGAACGGCAAGCCCGAGCCGTCCGTGATGTTCGCCAGGTAGACGCCCGGTCCGCGCAGGATGCCCGCGATCGCCCTCGTCGCCTCCAGGGTCGCCAGGCCGCCGGCCAGCGTCGCCCGCTGGAACGCGTCCACCACCACCAGGTCCGCCGAATCCTCGCGGCGCGTCGCCAAGCCTTCGCGGCCGTCCGTCACCCGGACGCGCACGCCCGGTACCCGCAGCCCCAGCTGCGCGCGGACCAGCTCGACCAGCTCGCCGTCGGCGTCGAACACCAGCTGCCGCGACCCCGGCCGGGACGCGGCGACGTACCGCGGCAGCGTGCAGGCCGCGCCGCCGACGTGCACCGCGTCCACGGGACCGGGCGGCAGCCGGTCGACTACGTCCGCGAACCGGCGGACGTAGTCGAACTCCAGGTGGGCGGGGTCGTCGAGGTCGACGTACGACTGGGCGACGCCGTCCACCGACACCAGCCAGGCGTTGCCGCGGTCGGCGTCGCGGATCAGCTCCGCCGTGCCGAACCGCACCGGGTAGCGCCCGGGCACCGGCTCGGGCTTTCGCGTGCGGCTCACGGGATCCGAGGTTATCGGAAACATTCCGACCACCCCGGCGATAAGCAACCGGACGATCATCGATCGAGGGGGTTCTCTTGCGGGCAAACGCAGTAATCGTTGCCGCCGCACTCGCGGCCGGGGCGTTCGCGACGCCGGCGGCCGCGGACGTGCTGCCCGATCGGGCGCAGGCCGTTTCCTTCCTGGAGACCGGCGGTTCCGGTGTGGCGCGGGCCGCCGAAGCGGCGTTGCTCGGCTCGCCCGCCGACCTGCAGGCCTTCCTGGCCACCGGCCGCCGGCAGGCGCAGAACGACGACGAGCGGGTCCTCGTCACCCAGGCCATGACCAACGGCGGCCCGGTCACCAAGCGCACCGCCCAGCAGGCGCTCAGCGGCACCCCGGACGACGTCCGCGAGTACCTGGCGCACGGCCTGCCGCAGGCCCGGATCGCGGACGACCGGATCGCCGTCGGCCGGGCCATGAGCACCGGCGGCCCGACCGTCAACGCCCGGGCCCAGAAGGCGCTCGACGGCACCCCCGCCGACGTGCGGGTCTTCCTCGACACCGGCCTGCAGCAGGCGAAGGACGTCGACGACCGGATCACGGTCAACCAGGCCATGGCCGACGGCGGCCCGGAGGTCAAGGCCGCCGCGCAGGCAGCGCTCGACGGCACGCCGGAGGACGTCCGGTACTTCCTGTCGCTGTGGTGGCAGGTCGCCACGAACTACGACGGCGAAGCCACCGCGGTCCGGCAGCGGCTCGACGAGGCCAAGGCGGCCAAGGTCGCCCACCGCACCCTCGAGGTGAAGGTCGCCGCGGGAACGGCCCGCCGGATCGCCGCCGACGCGCGCAAGGCGAACACCGACCGGCTCGCCGCCCAGCAGGCCGAGAACCAGCGGAACGGCCAGGCCGCCGCGAGCGCCGAGGCGGCCGCGCAGCAGCAGGCGCGGGAGGCCGCGGCGCGCGCCGCGCAGGCCAAGACCGACAACGACAAGCTGCTCGCCGACGCGGCCGACCCGGCGCTGACCGTGCCGAACGGCCGCAAGGCGGCCGTCTACCTGCTGCGCAACGGCGGCGCCGCCGTCAAGAACGCCGCCCGTGCGGCGCTGAGCGGCTCGGACGACGACGTCGTCACGTTCGTGCGCAGCGGCCTCGCCGTCGCGCAGGAGTCCGACGACCGCGCCGCCGTCTCGGCGATCGCGGCGGACCCGAACGCCCGCCCCGGCCTGCGCCAGGCGGCTCGTGACGCGCTCGCCGGCCCGTACGCCGGTGTCGCCGCGCTGCTGCGCACCGGTGACTACCCGGGCCGGGACACCGACGACCGCATCGAGGTCAACCAGCTCCTGGCGGCGGGTGGCCCGTCGACGAAGTCGGCGGCGCAGAAGGCGCTGGACGGCACCGTCGCGGACATCCGCGAGTTCCTGGCCCACGGCCGGTACGTCGCGCACCTGATCGACCTGGACGTCTACGCCACCCGGACCCTGGGCGAGGGGCCGGAGGTCGTCGCGGTCGCGCAGGGCGTGCTCGACGGGCCGGACTCGGGCCTGCAGCACTACCTGGACGTCGAGCTGCCCGAGGCGCGGGCGCGTGACGCGTTCACGGCGGCGCACGTCACCAAGGTGAACGCGATGGTCGCCGAAGCGACGGCGCTGGTCTCCTGACCGCACGGCGAAGGTTGTCGGTGGTGCCCGGTACCCTCGCGAGGTGGCTCTCGCGCTGTACCGCAAATACCGTCCGGCAACCTTCGCCGAGGTCGTCGGGCAGGAGCATGTGACCGAACCCCTCCGCACGGCGCTGTCCGCCGGGCGGATCAACCACGCCTACCTGTTCTCGGGTCCGCGCGGCTGCGGCAAGACGTCCAGCGCGCGCATCATGGCGCGCTCGCTGAACTGCGCCAAGGGCCCGACGCCGGACCCGTGCGGCGAGTGCAACTCGTGCAAGGCGCTCGCGCCGGAAGGCCCCGGCAGCGTCGACGTCACCGAGCTGGACGCGGCGAGCCACGGTGGTGTCGACGACGCCCGCGAGCTGCGGGACAAGGCGTTCTACGCGCCGGCCGAGTCACGCTACCGCGTGTTCATCATCGACGAGGCGCACATGGTCACCACGCAGGGCTTCAACGCCCTGCTGAAGATCGTGGAAGAGCCGCCGGAACACGTCATCTTCATCTTCGCCACGACCGAGCCGGACAAGGTGCTCACCACCATCCGCTCGCGCACGCACCACTACCCGTTCCGGCTGATCCCGCCCAGCTCGATGCGCAACCTGCTGGAGCGCAACATCGCGGCCGAAGGCGTCGAGGTCGAGCCGGCGGTGTACCCGCTGGTCATCCGCGCGGGCGGCGGCTCGGCGCGTGACACGCAGTCGGTGCTCGACCAGCTGCTCGCCGGCGCCGGGCCGGAAGGCGTTTCGTACTCGCGGGCGGTCGCCCTGCTGGGCGTCACCGACGTCGCGCTGATCGACGACATGGTGGACGCGCTCTCGACCGAGGACGCGGCCACGGTGTTCGGCACGGTCGAGAAGCTGACCGAAGCCGGCCACGACCCGCGCCGCTTCGCGACCGACCTGCTGGACCGGCTGCGCGACCTGGTGCTGCTGCGCGCGGTGCCGGAGTCCGCGGGCGGGCTGGTGTCCGCGCCGGAGGAAGAGCTGTCGCGGATGGTCGCGCAGGCCGAGCGGATCGGGCTGGCCACGCTGTCCCGCTACGCCGATATCGTCCACAATGGACTGCTGGAGATGCGGGGTGCGACGTCGCCCCGGCTCGTGCTCGAGCTGCTGTGCGCGCGGATGCTGCTGCCGTCGGTGACCGACGCGGAGAAGGCGCTGCTGGCCCGGATCGAGCGCCTGGAGCGCCGCGCGACCGTGGCCGGCGGCGGAGGCGCGCCCGCCGAGGGTGGCGTGGAGCCGCCGGTGCGAGCGGCGCCGGAGCGTGAGTTTTCGAGGCCGTCGCAGCGTCCGGCTTCGGCGGGGCCGGCACCGGTGCCGGAGCCGGTCAAGCCGCCGGCCCGCCCGGCGGCCGCCGATCCTGCTCCCGTGGCCCCGCGCACGCCGGCCGCGGCTCAGCCGGGTGATGGCGGCCTGGCTCCGGGGGGCGCGGCCGCTGCCTCCGCCGCGCCCGAAGCTCCGGCTCAGCCGGGCGCCGGCGCTGCTGCTTCCGCGGCCCCGGCCCAGGCAGGCGATGGGTGGGGCGCGGTGCGCACGCCCGGCGGCGGCACACCCGCGCCGGCGCAGCCCGCGGACGTCGGCACGGCCGCCGCGGCACCGGAACCGGCGGCCGCGGGCTCGGGTGGGCTGGACGCCGCCGGGCTCCGGAACATCTGGCCGCAGCTGATGACCGCGTTGCGCAAGTTCACCGGCGGCCGCAGCCTCGAGGCGATGCTGACGCAGGCGACGGTGGCGAGCGTCGAGGGCAACGCCGTGACGCTGACCCACAAGTCCGAGCCGCTGGCCCGCCGCCTCTCCGACCAGGACAACGCCCGCAAGATCGCCGGCGCCCTGACCGACGTCCTGGGCGGCGACTGGCAGGTCCGCTGCGTCCACGGCACCGCCCCGGCGGCCCCCGCGGCCCGCCCGCAGCAGGCGGCGCCGGCCCCGGAGCGCTCGTTCACCCGCCCGTCCGGGTCGGCGGCACCGCCTGCCGAGCCGGCCACCCGCCCGGCCACCCCGCCGGCCCCGGCCCGGCCCAAGGTCACGACGACCGAGCCGGACATCCCGCTGCCCCCGGAACCGAGCGACGAGGACGACGAGGACCTCTACAACGAGGACGCCAGCCCGGCACCCCCGCCGCCCCCGCCCCCGCCGGACAAGGACCCGGACGAGCTGGCCCGCAAGCTCCTCTCCGAGCACCTCGGCGCCCGCCCCCTCGACTGACCCCAGGCCCGCGTACCCCGAGGGTCGGCCTGCGTACCCAGACGGTCGGTTCGCGTATCCGGACAGTCGGCTCACGAGCCGACCTTCCAGGTACGCGGGCCGACCGTGCAGGTACGCGGGCCGACCGTGCAGGTACGCGGGCCGACCGTGCAGGTACGCGAGCTGACTCTCCAGGTACGCGTGTCGACTCTCCAGACACGCGAGGCGGCGCTCCAATCACGCGAGGCGGCGCTCGGCAGCAGGCCATTGGCGTGCGGGGAGGGTCGACACGCGTGATCAGAAGGCCGACACGCGTGATCGGGGGGTCGACACGGCCGGTCAGGCGGCGAGGTAGGCCTCGATCGCCGCCGCGATCGCCGTGGCGAACTGCTGGCGGCCCGCCGCGCTCGTCATCCGGGCCGCTTCGGCGGCGTTGCGCATGTTGCCGCACTCCACCAGGGCCGCCGGGCGGGCCGACAGGTTGAGGCCCGCCAGGTCCGTCCGGGCCGAGAGGCCGTTCGTGCCGATGTAGTTCGCCGGGCTGAAGCCGTCCGTGCGCATCGTGTCGCGCAGCGTCCGGGCCAGGCGCGTCGACGGCTCTCCCTGCGCCGCGTTCAACGGCGGTGACGAATACGCGACGTGGAACCCGTTCGCCCCGGCCGCTTCCGAGCCGTCGGCGTGGATGGAGACGACCGCGTCCGCGGCCGCCTCGTTGCCGATCGCCGCGCGGCGGTCGACGCACGGGCCGACGCCGGTGTCGTCCTGGCGCGTGTACACCACGCGGATCCCCTTGTCCGCCAACGCTTTCCCGACCCGCTGGGCGACGTCGAAGGTGAACGCGTGCTCCGGGTACCCCGCGTTGGTCGCGGTGCCGGTCGTGTTGCACGGCTTGGTCTGCCCGCGCCCGGCAGGCACCGGGCGGTTGATCTCCGCCGGGTGGCTGCCGTTCCCGCCGTTGTGCCCGGGATCCAGCACGACCACCTTCCCGTCCGCGACCGGCGTAGGCGTAGGAGTAGGGGACGACGACGAAGGCGGCGCAGCCGACGAAGACGGCGAAGAGGACGAAGACGCAGCCGTGGTGACCACGGGCGAAGGAGACGGGACAGCCGCCGGAGCGTCGTCGGAACAGCCGGTGAGCAGGAGGGCACCGGCCAGCAGCAGGGGAGCAGTCGCGCGTCGCACGGCGACCACGGTGCCACAGCCCGGCCCCTCGCGTGGCGCGACTACCCTGGTGGAGACACAGGCGTGCAGAGAGGACCGAGTGCGATCATGGCCCAACCCGGCGGCGGCTTCGACCTTTCCCAGCTGATGCAGCAGGCGCAGCAGATGCAGCAGAAGCTCGTCGAAGCCCAGGAAGAGCTGGCCAACACCGAGGTCACCGGCACGGCCGGCGGCGGACTGGTCACCGCGACCGTCTCCGGTGACAGCCAGCTGAAGAGCCTGCAGATCGACCCGAAGGTGGTCGACCCGGACGACGTCGAGACGCTGTCCGACCTGATCGTCGCGGCGGTCCGCGACGCGTCGGCGAGCGCGCAGAAGCTCACCGAGCAGAAGCTCGGCCCGCTGGCCGGCGGCCTCGGCGGTGGCGGCGGCATGCCGGACCTCGGCAGCCTCGGCTTCGGCGGCTGACGAACTTGTACGAAGGTGTCGTCCAAGACCTGATCGACGAGCTCGGGCGCCTGCCCGGGGTCGGGCCGAAGAGCGCCCAGCGGATCGCGTTCCACCTGCTGGCCACCGACCCGGCCGACATCGCGCGGCTGCAGGACGTGCTCGGCAAGGTCAAGGAGGGCGTGCAGTTCTGCGAGATCTGCGGCAACGTCTCCGAGCACCCGAAGTGCCGCATCTGCCGCGACGAGCGCCGCGACCTCACGGTCATCTGCGTGGTCGAGGAGCCGAAGGACGTCCTGGCGGTCGAGCGCACGCGCGAGTTCAAGGGCCGCTACCACGTCCTGGGCGGCGCGCTCGACCCGCTGTCGGGCATCGGCCCGGAGCAGCTGCGGATGCGCGAGCTGCTCAAGCGCATCGGCGAGGCGGACATCAAGGAGATCATCATCGCCACGGACCCCAACACGGAGGGCGAGGCGACGGCGACGTACCTGGTCCGCATGCTGCGCGACTTCCCGGGCCTGAGCGTGACGCGGCTGGCGTCGGGCCTGCCGATGGGCGGTGACCTGGAGTTCGCCGACGAGCTGACCCTGGGCCGCGCCCTGTCGGGCCGCCGGACGCTTTAGGGGACGTCGAAGCGGCGCAGGTCGTAGAGGTCCATCAGCCGGATCACCTTGTTCGCGTACTCCGGGTCGGTGGCGTACTTGCGCGCCACCGCCCGGATGAACGCGTCCGGGTCCGAGCGCACCGGCAGCGCCGCCGCGTAGTTCGGCGACGTCGTCAGCAGCCGGCCGTAGTCGCGGAACGAGTCGTCGATCGAGGCGTACGAGCGGAAATACGCGTCCACCGGGTGGCACGGCGCCGGAACGCACTCCGTCGTCGGGTACTGCGCGCACCGCACCGCGATGGGGCCCGGGCTCGTCGGCGTCACGCACTTGAAGCCGAAGTGGTTGAGCTCGGCCGTCGACAGCTTGCTGCGGCCCCAGTTCGACTCCAGGATCGCCTGCGCCACCGTCACCGACGCCGGGATGTCGTAGGCCGCGTGGATCGCGCGTGCGATCGGGCCCGCCGTGCCGACGTACGCCTCCTGGAAGCCCGCCGACAGCGCGGCGTCGCGGACAGCGCCCTGGTCGATGGGCGGGACCACCACCAGCGCGGCCGCCAGTCCGATGTGGATCATGGCGACACTTTGCCCGGGTGAGCGCCGGGAAAACCGGCGGTCACCCGGACGAAGGACCTAGCAGTAGCCGAGCTGCGCCAGCGTGTCGACGACGATCTCGGACGGGTGGTACTTGTCCATCCAGGACTCGCCGCGGCGGTTCTGGTACGTGTCGAGGAAGTTCTGCAGCTTGTCGCCGCGCATTTCGGTGAGCACGACCGTCTCGCCGAGGTGCTGGGGCGTCTCCGTGCGCTCGCGGTGCACCGCGCACGGCAGGCCGAGGTAGTAGCACTCCGCGGAAAGACCACCCGAGTCGGTGACGACGTACTCGGCGCGCGCCACCAGCGGCAGGAACTTCAGGTAGCGCATCTTCGGCTGGACGATGAACTGGTCGTCGAAGATGTTGCCGATGCCCAGCGCGCGGATCTTCTCGCGCTCCGGCGCTCCGGCCATGTACAGGATCGGCATCTTGCGGCTCTGCTCACGCAGGATCTCGAGGGCCTCGCGGTACTTGTCCGGCCGCGAAACCAGCTCGAAGCGGTGCAGGGTGGCCAGGCCGAACTTCTCCGGCAGGTTCGGCACGTCCAGCGGCCCGTTGATGGCCAGCCGCATCGCGTCGATCGCCGTGTTGGCCTCGGTGTCGACGACGACGCCGCGGGCGTTGCGCAGGTTGTTGACCTCGCGGATGCTCGGCGCGAAGTGGATGTCGACGATCTTCGCCGCGATCTTGCGGTTCAGCTCCTCCGGCAGCGGCGAGAGGATGCTGCCCGACCGGGCGCCCGCCTCGACGTGCCCGACGCGGGACTTGAGGATCCGCTTGCCGATCAGCGAGCCGTACGGCGTGGTGAACGTGTCGCCGTGCACCAGCACCAGCGGGGGACGGCCGTCCTCGGTCAGCGCGGCGCGCAGCTCGTGGCGGCGGCTCCACGCCGTCCGCAGCACCTGCGCGGCCCAGCCGGGCACCTGGGCGGGCGACTCGAGGTTGTGGGCCTTGTCCTCCGGCACCAGCCAGACGTCGGGCTCCGGCATGTTCAGGTCCGCCAGGACGTCCGCGACCTCGTCGACGTGCTGGGCGGTGAACCAGATCTTCGGCCGCATCCCGCGCTCGCGGATCCCGTGGTAGACGGGCGCGATCTTGATCAGTTCCGCGGTGGTGCCGAGAATGAAGGAAATCACCAGAGGAGCCCATTTCCGAATCGGGTGCGGTGGCGTAAGGATACTGGCCGACCCGGCGCGCGGGCCGCCGGGTAGCCTCGGCACGGTGAGTGCGAACCCGCTCCTCCCCTCGCTCAGCGTCGTGATCCCGGTCTACAACGAGCAGGACTGGATCGAACGCAGTGTCGGCGCGCTGCTCGCTTCGGCGTCGGCCGCGAGCTGGCCGATCGAGGTCGTCGTGGTCGACGACGGCAGCACCGACGCCACGCCGTCCCGGCTCGACGACCTGCGTGAACGCCACGGCATCACCGTGCTGAGCCAGGCCAACTCCGGCCGGTTCGAGGCGCGGCGGGCCGGCATCGCGAAGTCCTCCGGCGAGTGGGTCGCGCTGCTCGACAGCCGCGTCATCGTCGACGAGCACACCCTGACGTTCCTGCGCGACCAGCTCGTGGAGCACCCCGAGCGCGCGGTCTGGAACGGCCACATCAACGTCGCGTCCGAGCACAACCCGTACGCCGGCTTCATGGCCGGCCTGGTCAAGGTGCCCTGGCGCAAGTACTGCGCGAACCCGCGGCTGATGTCGTACGGCATCGAGGAGTTCGACGTCTACCCGAAGGGCACGACGTTCTTCTGCGCCCGCCGCGGCCTGCTCGAAGGCTCGGTGACGGCGTTCGCGTCGCTGTTCGACGACCTCCGCTTCGCCAGCGACGACACGCGCATGCTGCGCTGGATCGCCGAGCGCGAGCGGATCTGGCTGGCCCCGGAGCTGTCGGCGACCTACAACGGGCGCGACTCGTTCAAGAAGTTCACGCAGCAGGCGTACTTCCGCGGTACGACCTACGTGGACTCCTACATCGCCTCGCCCGGTCCGGCCCGCAACGCTCTGTTCGGCGCGCTCGCGGCCGGGGTCGTCGGCCTGGTGTTCGCGGCGAAGAAGCCGAAGACGACGCTGGCCGCCGGTGTCCTCGGCGCGGTGGCGGCGGGCGAGGTCGTCAAGAAGTGCGGCGCGACCGGCCCCGAGGCGCGCGCGGTGACGAAGCTGCTGCCGGTGTTCGCCGGCGGCTTCGGCGCCGGTGTCCTGCGTGGACTGGCGATGGCCGTGCGCGCGCAGCTCCGCCGCCGATGAGCACCGAGGTGGACACGCCGGCCGCCGCGCGCAGCGGACGCACGACCGCGGGCAGCCTCGGCGGCTCGCTGATCGTGTCCATCGGCCTCGGCTACCTGCTCACGGTCGCCTGCCAGCGGCTGCTGCCGCCGCAGGAGTACGCGGTTTTCGTCACGTTCTGGGGCCTGGTGATGGGCCTCGGCAGCACGCTGTCCCCGCTGGAGCAGGAGCTCTCGCGCCAGTCGGCGGTCGCCGCGCTGGCCGGCGGCAAGGCGGGGCGCCCGGCGCTGCGGGCGGTCGCGGTCGGCGTGCTCGTCGCGGCCGCGTTCTCGCTCGCGCTGCTGATCCCGCCGGTCAACGAAAAGCTCTTCCGCGGCGACTGGTCGCTGGCGCTGATCGTGCTGGCCGGCGGCGTCGCGTTCGCCTGCCAGTTCGGCACGCGCGGGCTGCTCATCGGGCAGCACCGGGTGAAGGCGTTTTCCCTGCTCGTGGTGGCCGAACCGGCGGTGCGGGCGCTGCTACTGGGTGTCCTGTTCGTCTCGGTGGCCTACAACGTCGTCTCGCTGGCGATCGCGGTGGCGGCGGGCTCGTTCGCCTGGCTGCTGTTCGCCCGCCCGGCCCGGCAGCTGCTCGACTTCCACGTCGAGGGCGACGGCTGGGGCGTGACAACCCGCAGGATGAGCATGCTCCTGGTCGGAGCGGCCCTGACGGCGGCGGTCATCACGGGCTACCCGGCCCTGGTCGGCCTCCTGGCCCCGGGCGGCGACGGCGACCGGGTGGGTTCGCTGTTCGCGGCCCTGGTCATCGCCCGCCTGCCGCTGACGCTGATCGGCCCGGTCCAGTCACTGGCGGTCCCGTTCGTGGTCCGCTTGTCGGTGACACCGGAGGGCCGCCACCGGTTGCGCCGGGTGCTGGCCCTCGGAGCGGCGGCCTCGCTGGTCCTCGCGGCGCTGGGTGCGCTGGTGGGGCTGTGGCTGGGCCCGTGGGCGGTCCGGTTCGTGAGCGGCCCGAAGTACGACATCGACGGCTGGTCGGTGGCGGGGCTGGTGTGGTCATCGGTGCTGCTGGTGCCGATGCAGCTGCTGACAGCGGTGCTGATCGCGCGGACGCAGGCGAAGCTGGTGCTGGCGACGTGGGCGGTGGTGACCGGAACGGCGTCGCTGGTGCTGCTGTTCCTGCCGGGCGACACGGTGTTCCGCGCGGTGGTGGCCTTGGCGGTGGCCCCGACGCTGGGGCTGGCGGTGGTACTGGCCTTCGTGCTGCGGCGGGCGCCGGAGCCGGTCGAGGCCGACGCCGGCTGAGGTTTCTTCGGCCTGATCAGCTCGGACCACGGTTTACCCACCCGAGGTCGCGTTGCTCGGTGCCCACCACCCCGAAGCCGCGATTGTGACTACGGCCGGTGGTACCGCGTCAAGGCGGGAAAGCGTGCCTTGACCCGGCACCACCGGCCGTGTTCGGGCTTCGGATCGGGGTGGCGGGGGAGGTCTGGGTGGGGTGCCGGTTTGGGCGCCCGCGTGCCGTTCGGGCCGGTGTGGCAGCTGCGTAAGTCGCTCCGGCTCTCCCGCAGGATCCGCCGCAGGACGCCGCCGCAGGGCCCGCCCTCCCTGGGGGACCATCCCCGCTTCAGCCTATCGGCCGCACCCGACTGAAACCTCCGGCGAGAAGCTGCCTGAGCCGCCTTGTCCACACCCCGGCCTTGTTGTGGAAAGGCGCCTTGCGCACGGCGGCCGCCTGGGGCCAGCTGCGGCCGGAGCTCAGCCGCGCGGCGGCCGCGACACGGGTGTGAAAGCCGGCCGGAAGCTGCCTGACCTGCGGCGGCGGAGCTTCAGCTGGGCTCCGCGAACCCCGCCGCCGGCCCCGGGAGCTTCAGCCCCGCGGCGGGGTCTGCGGCAGGTCAAGCCGGTAAACACTCACCGTTCCGGAGCTGAACTCCTTCGTCAGCCCCGGCAGCCCCGCCAGCCGGCTCAGCCCCGGCGCCAGGCTGTACGTCAGCTTGCCCGTCCAGTGGTGGCCGTCCGTACCCACCGTCGGCGCCGACGTGTCCACGTACACCCAGCGCACGTTCTTCGCCCGCAGGATGCTCTGGACCTCCGCGTCCTGCGGGTAGTAGTTGAACATCGCCAGCAGCGTGATGTTGTCCTGGATCGGGCTGTGCCCGTCCGGGACGATGTTGAGGATCGGCAGGTCGTAGTCCACGTACAGCAACGTCGAGCCGTCGTTCGCGTTGTTGAGGATCGTCTCGCCCGGGGCCGCGTGCTCGTGCAGCCACTTCGCCGCCGCGTCGTCCGAGGCGTCGTAGCGGACGAACTGCGGGGCCGCGTAGCGCTGGCTCAGTGACAGCGCCCCCGTGTTCATGTAGCCGCGGAACGCCGTCACCGTCAGGCCACCCAGCAGCACCACGATCAGCCCGTACGCCACCGCCGGGCGGAACCGCGCCGGAATCGGATTGCGCACCGAGACCACGAACAGGCCGATCGCCACGAACAGCACGCCGGCCAAAACCGGGATCAGCAGGTAGACGTGGGTGTCGAGGCGGTTGGCGACGCGGTAGTAGTAGCGGCCGATCATCGCGCCGAAGCCCGAGTTGGGCGAGTAGTGGAAGCTCACCATGACCGCCGCCCAGAACAGCCAGGCCGTCAGCAGCGTCCACGCCCGGCGTGAAAGCACCACCGCCACCACGCCGGCCAGGCCCAGCAGGCCGAGGACCAGCTGGCCCATCGTGCCGCTCGGGTCGAAGTAACCGCCGTACGGCAGCCGGGCGACCAGCTCGAACGACGCGCCCAGCTGGGTGCCGCGGATGTTGGCAGGCGCGTCGACCACCGAGCCGTTGCCGAGCCGCAGCAGGGCCAGCACGTCGGGGACGATCAGGACGACCGCGACGACGCCCGCCAGCACCAGCGGCAGCAGCGCGCGGACGAACGCGAGCCGGCCCGCCTTGGTGAACAGCAGGCCGATCATCGCCGCGACCGTCGTCAGCGCGACCGAGGTCAGCGCGCTCGGGTGCAGGTTGAACGCACCGGCGGCGGCGACGCCGACCAGCACCGCGCGGCCCCAGTTTCGCCTGCCGATCACCAGCATCACCGCGACCAGGCCGGGCATCATCGTCATCGCGGCCGCGTTCGGCAGGACGCCGCCGTCGTGGGCGAAGGAGATGCCGGGGCGGTACAGCTGCACGGAGACCAGCGCGGCGACGCCGGCGGCGAGCTCGACCCAGCCGCGGCCCAGCCTGCCGTGCCGCAGCACCGCCGCGGTGAGCGCGGCCACCGACAGCGGGAGCACGACCACTGTGAACGCGACCGTCACCAGGTTCAGGGACAGCATCGTGTCCCCGAAGATGTCGGTGACCAGCGCGGCGAGGTCGGTGAAGCCCGGCGGGTAGAACTGCACGTTCGTGTCGTGGACGACGTCGATCGGCAGGATCTGCCACGGCGCGGCCTTGCCGGTGAAGTGCGTGAAGGCGGTCAGCACGGCGTGCGTGACGGTGTCGTGCTCCTGGGTCGGCGTCTGCCACGACCCGAGGCCCTTGTGCCACATGCGGACGCCGAGGCCGACCCCGCCGACGGCGATGAGCGCACCCAGCACCTGGGCGACCGTCCCGGCGCGGCCGGTCAGCGTGCGCAGCCGCGGGTCATCGGCGGGCTCGACCGGCTCGGTGGCCGCGCGACGGCGGCGGACCAGCCACCGCACCCCGCCGAGCACGACCAGGACGACGACCAGTGCGACCGTCGCGGTCAGCAGCCCGAAGCGGAGGCCGGTGACCCCGGTGAACAGGGACACCAGCAGCACGAAACCGGTCGTCAAGGGCGCCGACAGGCCCGCGAGCCACAGCCGTTCCCGTACGCCGGTGACCAGGAGGATCGAAAATCCCGGGAGCAACACCACCAGGATTCCCGCAGCCAGCCGGACAGCTTCGGACAGCATGCTTTCTCCGATCAACAAAGCCGCCAACGCCCGGAGTCTATGGGTGGCCGCGGTCCGCCCAGGATGCGGGTGACCAGCGAGCTGACGTGCACGGTAGCGTGGCCGCCGCCGTCGGAGAACGGCGTTCACCGCGATTGCGGGACCAGTCACGGCGGAAAATGGGGTGTGCGAATGGGTTTTCTGCTCGTTCTGGCCGCATTCTGGCTTCCGGGGGCTGTTTTCGGCGCCGCGATCGGCCTGCGCGGCTGGACGCTCGCCGCGGCGGGGCCGGTCCTCACCTTCGGCGTCGTGGCCCTCGCCATCCCGCTGCTGGGTGCCACGGGCATCCGGTGGACCGCGCTGTCGGTGACACTGTGGACGCTCCTGGTGTCCGCCGTCGGCTTCGCGGTCACCTGGGCGGTGGCCCGGTTCACCCGGCGCCGCCACGCGGACGCCGAGCCGGCCGAGCGCCCGCGGTGGTCCTGGCGGGCGCACGCCTTCGCGGCTCTCGGTGTCGCCGCCGGGATGGCGGTCGGCGCGCTCACGGTGCTGCGCGGCATCCCCACGCCGGGCACGGTCAACCAGGACTGGGACGCCGCGTTCCACGCGAACCTCGTCCGCTGGATCGCCGAGCGCGGTGACGCGCGCCCGTCGACCGTCGGCACCATCGCGAACCTGCCGGACGAGACGCACTACTTCTACCCGGACACCTACCACGCGCTGCTCGCCCTGCTCTTCGGCAAGGGCGGGCTGACCGTGATGCCGCTGCTGAACTTCGCGTCCATCGCCGTCACCTTCGCGGTGCCGCTGGGCGTGGCCGCGCTGTGCCGGGCGTGGCGGCTGCCCGCGGTCACCGCCGGCGCGGCCGCGGCGGCGTCGGCCTGCTTCACGTCGTTCCCCTACGACCTGTTCTGGCACGGCCCGGTCTGGCCGTACGCGGCCGGCGTCGCCCTGGTCCCGGCCATGCTCGCGGTGGTCCGCCTGCTGCTCGAGCCGGGCGGGGCCACCGGCCCGCTCGCCGTCGGGGTCGGCGTCGCCGGCCTGGCGGCACTGCACACGAGCGTCGTGTTCGTCCTCGCCGTCTACTGCGTCCTGATCCTGGCCGCGGTGCTCTTCAAGTTCGAGGCCCTGGACTGGCGGCGGGCCTGGCCGTCCCTGGTGGCGGCCGCGCTGCTCGCCATCGGGCTCGGCCTGCCGCAGGTGCTGCCCTCGCTCTACAACGCCGGCGGTGTCACGGCCGCGGTCTGGCCGAACGCGGCGACCGTGACCGGCGCGGTCGGGCAGGCGGTCACGTTCTCGCCGATGGCGAACTTCCCGCAGTGGTGGGTCGGCGTGCCCGCCATCGCCGGCGTCTTCCTGCTGGCCCGGCGACGGCGGCTGGTCTGGCTGGTCGGCGCGTATGTCGTGCTCGGCGGCCTGTACGCGGCGACGGTGTCCATGGAGAACGGCCTGGTCCACCTGCTGAGCGGGCCGTTCTACAACGACAACTACCGGCTCGCCGCGCTGCTGCCGATGATCGGCGCGATCGGCTTCGGCGAGTTCGTCCACACCGCCACGGCGTGGTTCGCGGCAAAGGTCCGGCCCCGGCTGCCGAAGCTGCACCCGGCCGCACCCGTGCTGGCCGGCGTGGTGCTGCTCGCGGCGGTGATCGGCGGGTTCAGCCGCGGGTACGTGCACCTCAACTCCGTCCACGTGAACATCGCCTACCGCGGCTTCCCCGCGGTGAGCGCGGACGAGGAGACGGCGTTCGCCTGGCTGGCGCAGCACACGGTGCCCGGCGAGCGCGTCCTGAACGACCGCCTCGACGGGTCGGTCTGGATGTACGCGCTGCAGGGCGTGCACCCGACCCAGTGGAACTACTACGGCGCCCCGCGCACCAGCGACGTCGGGTACGTCAGCGCGTTCGCCAACCGGCTGGAGGACGACCCGAAAGCCCGGCAGATCCTGCGTGCGCTGAAGGTCCGCTACGCCTTCGTCGGCCAGGGCAACGCCGTCCCCGACCAGCCCAACGACGCCGGCCTGCAGCACTTGGACACCACGCCCGGGTTCAAGCTGGTCTACCGCAACGCCGGTGCCTCCGTTTACGAGATCGCCGGGCAGCAGGACGTCGTCGCGGCCGGTGCGGCACCAGGGTCCGCGCCCGGTGACGGGCAGTGAAAGGCTAAAGTGATCGCGTGTCAACGACCCCGGCGACCACGGTGACCAGCCGCCGTGTGCTCATCGTGATGCCCGCCCTCAACGAGTCGGCGAGCGTCGCGTCGGTCATCGAACAGGTGAAGCGCGCTCTCCCGGGCGGTGATCTGCTGGTCGTCGACGACGGCTCGGTGGACGACACCGCCAAGCTGGCCCGGGCGGCGGGCGCCGAGGTGGCCCGGCTCGCGGTGAACCTCGGGGTCGGCGGCGCGATGCGCACCGGCTTCCGCTACGCCGCCGCCCGCGGTTACGACGTCGTCGTGCAGGTGGACGCGGACGGCCAGCACGACCCGGACGAGCTCGACGCGCTGCTGCGCGGCCTCGACGACGCCGACATCGTGATCGGCTCGCGGTTCGCCGGCAAGGGCGCCTACAAGGCCAGCGGGCCGCGCAAGTACGCCATGGTCGCGCTGTCGATCGTCTTCTCCCGGCTGGCGAAGACCCGGCTCACCGACGTCACGTCGGGCTTCAAGGCGATGGGGCCGCGCGCGATCCGGCTGTTCGCCGGCTACTACCCGGCCGAGTACCTCGGCGACACGGTCGAATCGCTGGTCATGGCCATCCGGGCCGAGCTGACCATCAAGGAGATCCCGGTCATCATGCGCGAGCGCGCGGGCGGCACGCCCAGCCACTCGCCCGTCAAGTCGGCCGTCTACCTGGGCCGCGCCGGGCTCGCGCTGCTGCTCGCGCTGGTCCGCCGCCGCCCCGCGGTCGACTCCTCGGACTCGGCGTAAGGAGCTTGGGAAGATGCAGGGTTGGCGCATCCTCAGCATCGTCATCGCGTGCTTGGTGCTGTTCGTCGTCATCGAGATGATGCGGCGGCGCAAGCTGCGGGAGAAGTACGCGGGCGTGTGGCTGATCGTCGCCATCGGCGTCGTGGTGCTCGCCGCGATCCCGGCGGCCGCGCAGTTCCTGGCCAGCCTGACCGGCGTGGAAACGCCGTCGAACTTCGTCTTCCTCCTCGCCGGCGTCGTGCTGGCGCTCGTGTCGCTGCACCTGTCCACCGAGACCGGGCACCTCGAGGAAGAGGTGCGCACGTCGGTCGAGGAGATCGCGCTGCTGCGCTGCGAGCTGGAAGACACCCGGCGGGAGCTGGCGAGCCGGATCGCCGAGCTGGAGGCGAAGACGGCGGCTCCCGACGACGTCAAAGGGCTCCCGGAGGTCGAGCGCGTCAGCAAGTGACGCGCTGATCGAGGCCCTGCTCGCCGCCCCCGCGCGGCTGGGCCGGGTGCGCGTGCTGGCCATCGACGGCCCGTCGGGCGCCGGGAAGTCCACCCTGGCCGCCGAGGTCGTCGCTGCGCTGACCGCCCGCGGGTGCCGCACGGCCCTTGTGAGCACCGATGCCTTCGCGACCTGGGAAGACCCGGTTTCGTGGTGGCCCCGGCTGGTCGACGGCGTCCTGCGCCCGCTGGCTGACGGCGTTCCCGGGGCGTACCGGCGAATGGACTGGTCCACCGGGACGCCCCGGCCGGGTGAGCTCGTCCGGGTGGACGTACCGGACGTCCTGGTGCTGGAGGGCGTCTCCAGCGGCCGCACTTCGGCAAGACCCCTTCTTTCCGGCCTCTGCTGGCTCGCGGGCGGCACGGAGGCCGAGCGGCTGGCCAGGTCCGTGGCGCGCGACGGCGTCGCCGCAGAGGCCGAATTGGCGCGGTGGCAACGGTTCGAGCGCGGCTGGTTCGCCGTCGACGGCACCCCCGGGGCGGCCGGGACCCGACTTTCGTAGGGGACGGAGTGGTCACGCAGCGTGCGCGAAGCGCTCGGGATCGATCAAGCACTCCGTAGCCGGATACACGACCGGATCAATGTCGGTACCGCCATCTGAGTCATGGATCAGGCACCGGGCGCAGCCGTCAACGACAAATGGTCACATTCTGTCGTGATTTACGGACACATTGCGGTCAAATCGGTGTCCACGTAGCGCGATCGTAACCTCCCGTGCTTAAGTGCGGGCCGAGTTCCCGCTAGTGTCGGCGAGCACACCGACCGTCCGCCCGAGTTCCTGACCGACCGGACGGTGACTTTGAACCCGAAACATCTCCCAAGGGGTGCCAGATGCAGCAATTGCGGCTGACCCGAACACGCCGCGTGGCCCTGATCGGGCTGAGCGGCGCGCTCGCGGTTTCGCTGTCCGCCTGTGCGGAGTCCAAGCGTGACGAGGGCGCAGGGGGTGGTTCCGGGGGCACCATGATCTTCGGCGCGGCCGGTAACCCGAAGTTGTTCGACCCCATCTTCAACGACGAGGGCGAGACCTTCCGGATCACGCGGCAGATCTTCGACACGCTGATCCAGAACAAGCCGGGCACCGCCGACCTCGAGCCCTCGCTGGCCGAGAAGTGGGAGCCCAGCAACGACGGCAAGACCTGGACCTTCTCCCTCAAGCAGGGTGTGAAGTTCTCGGACGGCACCGCCTTCGACGCGGCCGCGGTCTGCTTCAACTTCGACCGCTGGTACAACATGAAGGGCGCCGCCGCCCAGAGCCAGATGATCTACTACGCCGACGTGTTCAGCGGCTTCGCCAAGAACGAGAGCACCGACTACGGCGACCCGGTCTACAAGAGCTGCGAAGCCAAGGACCCGGCCACCGCGGTCGTGAACCTGAACAAGGCGAAGGGCGCGTTCCCGGCGGCCTTCACCCTGCCGTCGTTCTCGATGCAGAGCCCGACCGCGCTCAAGCAGTACAAGGCGGACGAGGTCACCCAGTCCGGCGACTCGTTCACCTACAGCGAGTACGCGAACAAGCACCCGGTCGGCACCGGCCCGTTCAAGTTCGACAGCTGGGACCAGGGCAAGGGTGAGATCACCCTGTCCAAGAACGAGACCAGCCCGACCCAGACGGCCAAGCTCGACAAGCTGATCTTCAAGGTCATCCCGGACGAGAACGCCCGCAAGCAGGCGCTCAAGGCCGGCGACATCCAGGGTTACGACTACCCGGCGCCCGCGGACTACGGCCTGCTGCGCAACGAGGGCGAGCAGGTGCTGGTGCGCCCGCCGTTCAACGTCCTCTACCTGGGCATCAACCAGTCCGGCCCGGCCGCGGAGAAGCTGAAGAACCTCAAGGTCCGCCAGGCGCTGGCCTACGGCATCAACCGCGAGCAGTTCGTCAAGAGCAAGCTGCCCGAGGGCGCCGAGACGGCCACCGAGTTCGTGCCCAAGACGATCTCCGGCTACACCGACGACGTCACCAAGTACCCGTTCGACCAGGCGAAGGCCCGGCAGCTCCTGCAGGAAGCCGGCGCGACCGACCTGACGCTGAAGTTCTACTACCCGACCGAGGTCACCCGGCCGTACATGCCGAACCCGGCGGACGTCTTCACCTCGATCTCCGAGGACCTGAAGGCCATCGGCATCAAGATCGAGCCGGTCGCCAAGCCGTGGAACGGCGGCTACAAGGACGACGTCCAGAAGTTCGGCAAGCACGACCTGCACCTGCTCGGCTGGACCGGCGACTACAACGACGCCGGGAACTTCGTCGGCACCTTCTTCGGCCGCAAGAAGCCGGAGTTCGGGTTCGACAACCCGCAGCTGTTCCAGGCGCTGGCCGCCGCGGACGCTTCGCCCGCCGGTGACGCGCACGCGAAGGCGTACCAGGAAGTCAACAAGCAGATCATGGACTATCTGCCCGCCATCCCGATCTCCTACGGCCCGCCCGCCATCGTGGTCGGCCCGAAGGTCAAGGGCCTGGTCGCCAGCCCGCTGACCGACGAGCGGTTCAACACCGTCACCGTTAACTGAGAACCAATGCGAGGCATGGGGTGGGTGCTACCGCGCCCACCCCATGTTCCGTACTCAGCGGGCTGCCCCCTTAAGGACTGCAAGTGCTCCGTTTTCTCGTGCGTCGGCTGCTACAAGCGATCCCGACGCTGCTCATCCTGTCCATCCTGGTCTTCGCCTGGCTCAGGTCGCTGCCCGGAGGGCCCGCGGCCGCCCTCCTCGGCGACAAGGCAACGCCGGAGAAGATCGCCAACCTCAACCACGTGCTGGGGCTCGACCAGCCGGTCGTCATCCAGTACTTCAAGTTCCTCGGCCGCGCGGTCACCGGTGACTTCGGCGCCTCGCTGGTGTCCACCCAGCCGGTGATGTCGGAGATCGGCACCTTCCTGCCCGCCACCATCGAGCTGGGCATCTCCGCGATGATCATCGCGGTGCTCATCGGCATCCCGGCGGGCTACCTCTCGGCCCGCTACCGCGGTGGTGTCGCTGACAACGTGATCATCGTGCTGACGCTGATCGGCGTCGCGGTGCCGGTGTTCTTCCTCGGCTACATGATGCAGGACCTGCTCGCCGGGCCGCTGGGCCTGCCGTCGCAGGGCCGGCAGACCGCGGGGCTCGACGCCACCGCCATCACCAACTTCGCCGTCCTCGACGGCATCATGACGAGCGAATGGGACGCCGTCTGGGACGCGATCAAGCACCTGATCCTCCCGGCGTTCGCGCTCGCCACCATCCCGCTCGCGGTGATCACCCGGATCACCCGCGCTTCGGTGCTCGAAGTGCTCAACGAGGACTTCATCCGCACCGCCAACTCGAAGGGCCTCACGCAGCCCGTCGTGCGGCGGCGGCACGTGCTGCGCAACGGCCTGCTCCCGGTGGTCACCACCATCGGCCTGCAGACCGGCGCGCTGCTCGGCGGCGCGGTGCTGACCGAGCGGGTGTTCAACTTCCGCGGCCTCGGATTCCTGCTGGCCGAAGGCATCGAACGGCGTGACTACCCCCGGCTCCAGGCGCTGCTGCTGTTCGGCGCGCTGGTGTACGTGCTGGTGAACATGCTGGTCGACGTCTCGTACGGGATCATCGACCCGAGGGTGCGTGTGCGATGAACACTTTGCTGAACAAGAAGAAAGAGCCGATCGACAAGCTGGCCGCGGCGAGCGGCAACAGCCTCGGTCGCGAAGCGCTGCGGCGGATGCTGCGCAGCCCGGTCGCCATCACCGGTGGCGTGATCACCGGCCTGTTCGTGCTGCTGGCGGTGTTCGCGCCGCTGATCGCGCCCAAGGACCCGTTCGAGCGCTACCTGCAGGACAAGGTCGCGCTCGGCCAGGGGATCATCCCGGGCAGCCAGCCCGGTTTCCCGCTCGGCGTGGACGACTTCGGCCGCGACGAACTGTCGCGGCTGATCGTCGGCGCGCAGAACACCCTCCTCGTCGGCGTGCTGGCGACGGTGATCGGCGTGCTCCTCGGCATCATCATCGGCGGGCTCGCCGGTGCGTTCGGCGGCTGGGTCGACACCGTCCTCATGCGACTGGTCGACGTCATGCTGTCGGTGCCGTCGCTGCTGCTGGCGATCTCGGTCGCGGCGCTGTTCGCCAAGCCGAGCCAGTGGACGGTGATCCTCGCCGTCTCGCTGATCGGCGTGCCGATCTTCGCGCGGCTGCTGCGCGGTTCGATGCTGGTGCAGCGCGGCAGCGACCACGTCCTCGCGGCGACGTCGCTGGGCGTGAAGCGCGGCGCGATCGTGTTCCGGCACATGCTGCCGAACTCGCTCGGCCCGGTCATCGTGCAGGCCACGCTGACCCTGGCCACCGCCATCCTGGAGGCCGCGGCGCTGTCGTTCCTCGGCCTGGGCGATCCGGACCCGAACCGGGCGGAGTGGGGCATCATGCTGAGCAAGGGTGCCCGGCAGTTCCTCGACGTCCGGCCCGAGCTCGCGTACTACCCGGCCATCGCGATCATCATCGTCGCGCTCGGGTTCACGCTGCTCGGCGAGTCGCTCCGCGAAGCCCTCGACCCGAAGAACAGGCGGTGACAACCGATGGCACTCCTTGAAGTCCGTGACCTCACGGTCCAGTTCGTCCGCCGTGGCGAACAGCCCTTCACCGCCGTGGACAACGTCAGCTTCGACGTCGAGCCGGGTCAGACGGTCGGCCTGGTCGGCGAGTCCGGCTGCGGCAAGTCCGTGACGTCCCTGGCGATCATGCGGCTGCTGGCCAAGCGCGGCAACAAGGTCTCCGGTTCGGTGCGCTTCGAGGGCACCGACCTGCTCGCGCTGTCCGACCGGGACATGCGCGACCGCCGGGGCCGCGACCTCGGCATGGTGTTCCAGGACCCGCTGTCCTCGCTGAACCCGGTCATCCCGATCGGGCTGCAGATCACCGAGGTGCTGGAGCGCCACCGCGGGATGTCGCGCAAGGCGGCGTCCGTCGAAGCGGTGGACCTGCTCGACAAGGTCGGCATCCCCGACCCGTCGCGCCGGCTTTCCGAGTACCCGCACCAGCTTTCCGGCGGGATGCGGCAGCGCGCGCTGATCGCGATCGCGCTGGCGTGCCGTCCGCGGCTGCTCATCGCCGACGAGCCGACCACCGCGCTGGACGTCACCATCCAGGCGCAGATCCTGGCGCTGCTGCGGGAACTGGTGCAGGACACCGGTACCGCGCTGATCATGATCACGCACGACCTCGGCGTGGTCGCCGGGCTGTGCGACGAGGTCAACGTGCTCTACGGCGGCAAGATCGTCGAGCGGGCGCAGCGGCACCAGCTGTTCGCCGAGCCGCGGCACCCGTACACGCACGGCCTGCTCGCCTCGATCCCGCGCCTGGACGCGGGCCGCGGCGAGAAGCTGATCCCCATCCGGGGTTCGGTGGCCGACAACATCCCGTGGGAGCACGGGTGCGCGTTCGCGCCGCGCTGCCCCAACGCGCTGCCGGTCTGCCGCGAGGTCCAGCCGCAGCTGGTGCCCGACCAGGGCGGCCTGCTGCGCTGTCACAACCCCGTGCGGCCCGCGGTCGCCGCGGGAGGAGGAACCCGATGACCCGTCCTGCTGGTGACGTGCTGCTCGAGGTCACCGACCTCAAGGTGCACTTCCCGATCAAGCGCGGCGTCGTGATCGACCGGACGGTCGGGCACGTGTACGCGGTCGACGGCGTCGACCTGGCCATCCGCCGCGGCGAAACCTACGGCCTGGTGGGCGAATCCGGCTGCGGAAAGTCCACTTTGGGCCGGGCGATCCTGCGGCTCAACGAGCCGACCGCCGGTTCCGTGAAGTTCGACGGCACCGACGTCGCCCAGCTCAAGGGCGAGGAACTGCGGAAGGCCCGGCGCCGGATGCAGATGGTCTTCCAGGACCCGATGTCCAGTTTGGACCCGCGCCAGTCGGTGGAGTCCATCCTGCTCGAGGGCATGCACGCGCACGGCCTCGACAAGGACAAGGAAGCCACCCAGCGGCGGCTGCGGCAGCTGCTGGCCGCGGTCGGCCTCCCGGAGACGTCGCTGCGGAAGTACCCGCACGAGTTCTCGGGCGGTCAGCGCCAGCGCATCGGCATCGCGCGGGCGCTGGCGGTGGAGCCGGACCTGATCGTCGCCGACGAGCCGGTGTCCGCATTGGACGTTTCGGTGCAGGCCCAGGTGGTGAACCTGCTGGAGGACCTGCAGGACCAGCTCGGCCTGACGTACGTGGTGATCGCGCACGACCTCGCGGTGGTCCGCCACATCTCCGACCGCATCGGCGTGATGTACCTGGGCGCGCTGGTCGAGGAGACCGACGCGGACTCGCTGTACCGGGAGCCGCTGCACCCGTACACGCGGGCGCTGCTTTCGGCCATCCCGGTGCCGGACCCGGTGGTCGAGGACACCCGCGAGCAGATCCTGCTGGCGGGCGACCTGCCGTCGCCGGCGAACCCGCCGTCGGGCTGCCGCTTCCACACGCGCTGCCCGTGGCGGCAAGCGAGCCTGTGCGACACCGACCGGCCGCAGCTGCGCGAAATCGGCGGCGGGCACCGGGTGGCGTGCCACTACGCGGAGGACATCCGCGACGGGCGCATCCAGCCGCACGAGGTGGAGCCGGAGCTGGTGGAACTGACCGGGGCGCTCAACCCCGACCTCGGCCCGCCGGACATCGGCACCTCCGCCGAGATCCTCTGAAGTGACGGCCGACCGGGCCTCGTCCCGGTCGGCCGTTCTCATGTCGCCAGACCGGCGGCCCGGGACTGCAGGTACGCCTGTTCCGGCAGGCTGAGCGTCCGCCGCGAGGCGGCCAGGTACGCCGCCCGGGCGCCGGCCAGGTCGCCGGTGCTTTCGAGCAGGTGCGCGCGGATGGCGTCGACGCGGTGGTGCCGCGCGAGGTGCTTTTCCGCCTCGCGCAGCTCCGCCAGCCCCGCTTCGGGGCCGTGGACCTGCGCGAACGCCACCACACGGTTCAGCGTCACCATCGGCCCGGGCGCGACGACCCGCAGCAGGTCGTACAGCGTGAGGATCTGCGCCCAATCGGTGTCTTCGCCGGTCGGGGCCTCGTCGTGGACCGCGGCGATCGCCGCCTGCAGCTGGTACGGGCCGACGGGGGTGGTCGCGAGGGCCGTGGTGATCAGCGCGACGCCCTCGTCGATGAACGCCCGGTTCCAGCGGGTCCGGTCCTGTTCGGCCAGCGGGACGAGGGCACCGGCGGTGTCGACGCGGGCCGGGCGCCGGGCCTCGGTCAGCAGCATCAGGGCGAGCAGGCCGGCGACCTCGCCGTCGGCCGGGAGTTCCGCGCGCAGCTGCCGGGTCAGCCGGATGGCCTCGGTCGTCAGGTCGACGCGGCTCAGCGCGTCACCCGAACTGGCGGTGTGGCCCTCGGTGAAGATCAGGCAGAGCACCTGCAGCACGGCGGCCAGCCGCTCGGGGCGCTGGTCGTTCGTGAGCGGTTCGCCTTTCAGCTTCTGTTTCGCGCGGCTGATCCGCTGGCCGATCGTGGCCTCGGGGACGAGGAAGGCCCGTGCGATCTCGGCGGTGGTCAGCCCGCCGACGGCCCGCAGGGTGAGCGCGACCCGCGACGGCGGGTTCAGGGCCGGGTGGCAGCAGAGCAGCAGCAGGGTCAGGGTGTCGTCCACCCCGCCGGCCGGCTCGCCCCCGGCCGGCTCGCTCCGGGCAACGGCTTCCTCACGCCGCCGCCGCGCGGTCTCGCTGCGCCACTGCTCGATCCGCCGCCGGGACGCGGCGGTGATCAGCCACCCCTTCGGGTGATCCGGAACGCCCTCGACCGGCCACTGTTGCGAGGCGGCGAGCAGGGCTTCCTGGACGGCGTCCTCGCAGGCGTCGAAGTCGCCGTACCGCCGGACGAGCGCGGCGAGGACCTGCGGAGCGAGCTCGCGGAACAGGCGTTCGGTCACAGCTCGGGTCCGTGCAGCCCCATCACCGGCCGCACTTCGACCTTGCCGAAGGAGGCTTCCGGCACCCTCGCGGCGATCTCGAGGGCGCGGTCTTCGCTTTCGCAGTCGAGCAGGTAGAACCCGGCGAGGAACTCCTTGGTCTCGGCGAACGGGCCGTCGGTGCGGCCCACCTGCTTGGTCAGCTCGGGGTAGGCGAGCCGTTCGGAGACGATCCGCTCGCCGGAGGCATCGAGATCGTCGTTGAGCTGCTGGTAGTAGGCGAGCCCGGCGGCCCGCTGCGCATCGGTCATCCCCTCCCACGCGGCGCGCGACTCGGGGTTGCCGTAGATCAGGACCACGTATTTCACGTTCGTCTCCCGCCTCCTGTCGAAATCCGTCCGTCGGTGTCTACGTCCACTGTGCAACCACCGACCTTGAGGAGAATGGCATGAGTGAGCAGCAGATCCGCGATCTGATGGCGGCGCGTGAGGCGGCAATGGCGGCCCGTGACGCGTCCACGTTGGGCTCCCACTACGCGCCGGACGTCGTGGCGTTCACGTTGGCACCGCCGTTGGCACAGCGTGGGGCTGACGTGATTTCCGTCGAGGCGCGGGAGGCCTGGTTCGAGACGTTCGAGGGGCCGATCGAGTACGAGATCCGGGACTTGGAGGTGTTCCTCGGGGGAGATATCGCGTACTGCCACGCGTTGAACCGGCTTTCGGCCAGGCCGAAGGGGGCGCCGGCGGGGTTTTCGCTGTGGTTCCGGTCGACTGTGTGTTTTCGGCGGGAGGGTGGGGAGTGGCTGATCACGCACGTGCACGACTCGACGCCGTTCCACATGGATGGGACGTTGCGGGCTGCTGTGGATTTGAAGCCCTGATCGGTGTTCCGGGTGGCGCCAGCCACGAGTCGGGCTTTCTGCTGGTCGGCCTTCCACCTTTGGTCGCCCAGCCCGGCAGAATTTCGCCGCTGCCCCCGCCCTTCCCTGGGGGCGTGCCCTGGTTGTACTGCCCGGGGAGGTTGCGGTCGTGGTGACACGTGATCGGATCGTCTTGGTGTGAGAGAGGGCCTCCGGGTTCGGTGTGGATTGCGACGTCTACGCCGAGCAACGGAGGCCCTCGTGTCCCACGCCAACGCACCCCTGACCCCGACCGGCGGACTCCGCCTGGCCCGCTGCATCGTCGAGGACGGCCGGCCACTTCGACGAGCTGCGGAGCGGTTCGAGGTCTCGGTCTCCACCGCCGCCCGGTGGGCCTGCCGTTACCGCAACCACGGTGACGCCGGGATGGCGGACCGGTCCAGCCGTCCCCGCACCAGCCCGAACCAGACACCGACGCGGACCGAGCGGCGAGTCAAAGTCCGGGTCCTGCGCCGCGAGGGACCGGCCCGCATCGCCTACCTGCTCGGGCTGAACCCCTCCACGGTGCACCGGATCTTGACCCGCTACCGGCTCCCCCATCTGGACCGGGTCACTTCGGCTCCGATCCGCCGCTACGAACACCTGCCACTCTGGCTGCACACCTACAACCACCACCGCGGACACACCGCACTCGCAGGCCACCCACCCGCCGGCCCCGCCCCCGGACAGCTCCCCGCCCTTCCCTGGGGGCGTGCCCAAGTCCAGTCTATCGGCCGGGTCCGTCCGGATCGCTCGATCGGGGGTTATCCACCGAAGTTGTCCACAGGGAGTGAGAGTTGTGGATAACTCCGGTGGATAAGCGCTCGGGTGCCCCCAGCCGAGCCGAACGCCGGATTGTTCAACGGCCCTCACGTCGTGTCAAGGCGGGAAAGCGTGCCTTGACACGACGTGACGGCCGCTGAGGGGGCTGCGTATCGGTTCGGCAGGGGGGTGTGCTCGGTTGGGTGATTTGGCCGCCGGTGAGAAGGGCCTTCGGCCGGCGGCGAGGTGGGTGGTCGCGGGAGCGTTGGCCGGCGGCCGGGTGGGTGGTCGCGGTGGCTTCGGCCTGCGGTGGGCGGGCGGTCACCGCGGCTTCGGACGGCGGCAGGCAACCCCGCACCCGACCAAAGTCGTACCCCGGGCAATACCTGAGGATGCCGCCCCGCGCGCACCGCCCCCGGTACCCTTCGGAAAGCGAACACCAATCCCGACGTGGTACCAGGGGGTACGGGCTGTGCACATCGACCAGTGGCTGGAGGCGATCCCGCCGATTTCGGTGTACCTGATCGTCGGCGCGGTGATCATGATCGAAAGCCTCGGCATCCCGCTTCCCGGTGAAGTCGTGCTGGTCAGCGCCGCCCTGCTCACCGTCACCCACCCCACCCTGAGCCCGCTTTGGGTCGGCGTCGTGGCCAGTGCGGGGGCCATCGTCGGTGACAGCATCGGCTATCTGATCGGGAAAACCGGGGGGCAACGGCTGTTCGCCTGGGCGGGCCGGAAATTCCCGAAGCACTTCGGGCCGACGCATATCGCCAACGCCGAACGGATCTTCAACAAACGCGGTATGTGGGCCGTGTTCTTCGGCCGGTTCATCGCTTTCCTGCGCATCCTCGCCGGCCCGCTCGCCGGGTCGCTGCGCATGCACTACCCGAAGTTCCTCATCGCCAACGCGCTCGGCGGCATCGCCTGGGCCGGCGGCACGACCGCCCTCATCTACTACGTCGGCGAGGCCGCCGAGAAGTGGCTCGGCAACTTCTCCAAATACGGCCTGCTCGCGGCCGTCGTGATCGGTGCCGTTGTCTTCATCATCATGAAGAAGCGGCTCGGCCGCGAGCACAAGAGTGACGCCGAAACCCCGCAGCAGGAAGAGACCGCCGCCTAAACCGCGGCGAGTTCTCGCTTGGGCGCGGTTCGCAGCGATCCGAGCAGGACGCCGGCGATCACGACGGCGGCCGCGCCCACCTCGAGCCAGGTCGGCCTCTCGCCCAGGAACACGAACGACGCCGTCAGGCCGACCACCGGCACCAGCAGCGAAAACGGCGACACCACGCCGGCCGGGTTGCGGCGCATCAGCGTTGTCCACAGGCCCGATCCGACCACCGTGCCGATCAGCACGACGTACGCCAGCCCCGCGAGCGCGGTCAGACCGGTCGGCGTCCCGAGCGTCGTCAGCGAACGCCACTGCGCCGCCGGGCCCTCCATGACCAGGGACAACGCGAACATCGGCAGCGGCGGCACCACCGACATCCACAGCGTGAAGTGCAGCGGGTTGTCCGGCTCGGCCTTGCGCGTGCTCAGGTTGCCGAACGCCCAGCTCAGCGCGGCCAGCAGGGTCAGCACCATCGGAAGCAGCGCCGCGTGCCCGGACCGCTGCCACGCGATCGCCGCCATCCCGGCCACCGCCAGCGCGATGCCCGCCAGCTGGTGCGGGGTGACGCGTTCGCGCAGGAACACCGCGCCGAGCAGCACCGTGAACGGTGCCGACGCCTGCAGGACCAGCGACGCGAGCCCGGTCGGCATCCCGGTGTTCATCGCGATGAACAGGAACGCGAACTGCCCGGTGCCGAACCCCAGGCCGTAGCCGAGCAGGTGCCGCACCTTCACCTTCGGCCACGGCACGAACAGGATGGTCGGCACGGCGATCACGGCGAACCGCAGCGCGCCCGCGAACACCGGCGGGAACTGGCCGAGGGTGGCGTGGATGGCCAGGAAGTTCAGGCCCCACAGGACGGCGACGAGCACGGCGAGCAGACGGTCACGAGCGGGCATGCCTCCACTCTGACAAGCCGCACAGTGAAGGACCAGCGAGATTATCTGCAGGAACCTTGTAGCTGTGCTTCAAGTACAGTGACGGCGTGGATCTGGGCCGGTTGCGCACGCTGCGGGAGTTCGCCGACCGCGGGAGCGTGACGGCGGCCGCGCGGGCGCTGCACTGCACGCCGTCCGCCGTTTCGCAGCAGCTGCGCGCCCTGCAGGGCGAGGTCGGCCTGCCACTCACCGAACCGGCCGGGCGCGGGCTGCGGCTGACCGATGCCGGCCGTGCGCTGGTCGCCCGGGCGGACGAGGTGCTCGCCGCGCTCGAACGGGCCGAGTCCGAACTGGACACCTACCGCAGCGCGCCGCGCGGGCGGGTGCGGATCGCCATCTTCCAGTCGGCCGGGCTGATGCTGCTGCCGGGGCTGCTGACCCGCGTCGCCGGGTACGACGGGCTGGAGGTCGACGTCCGGGATGTCGACATGACGCCACCGGAGGTGCCCGGCCTGGTCGCGGACTACGACGTCGTCGTGGCGCACCGCGACGAGCACGCGCCGGCGTTCGACTCCGGCCGCCTCGAGGTGGTGCCGCTGCTGCGGGAGCCGCTCGACGTCGCGCTGCCGATCGGGCACCGGCTGGCGAACCGGCGCCGCGTCGAGCTGGCCGAGCTGGCGGACGAACGCTGGATCAGCGTCGACTTCGGCTTCCCGGTCGACGACGTGCTGCGCTCCCTGACCATCCGCACCGGCGTGCGGCCGGTGGTGGTGCAGCGGATCAACGACTTCCGGATCACCGAACGCCTGGTCGCGGCGGGCCACGGCATCGCGCTGCTGCCGCGGTACACGATGAACACGGGCCGCGGCAGCGGCTTGGTCGGCCGTCCGCTGGCCGGCATCCGCGCGGCGCGGCTGGTGGAGGCGGTGTGCCGCACCGGCGCGCTGCAGCGCCCGGCGGTGGCCAAGGTGATCGACGAACTGCGGGCGGAGATCGCCCAGCTCACGGCTTGAAGCCTCGCAGGTAGGTGAGCGCGATCCCCAGCGCGTCCTCCAGTGCCGTGAGGTCGTGCCGGATGTGGGCCAGCAGCAGTCCACCGTGGACGGACGTCATCGCCGCCTGCGCCAGCCGCGCCGGGTCGACGTCCGGGGCGAGCTCTCCCTTGTCCTGCAACGTGGTCAGCCCGCGGGCCAGGTGGGACTCCCATGTCCGGTAGGCCTGGTCGACCAGTGGTGCGAGCTTCGGGTTGTCGCCCACTTCGCCCGCGAGGTTGCCCAGTGGGCAGGCGATCGGGCCGCCCGCGCGGTGGTGGACGTCCAGCAGCTGCTCGGTCCACGTCTCGAGGTCGGCCCAGGAAGCCAGCGTGAAGATCGCCGGCTGGTTGCCGAGGATCTGCTCCAGGTACCGGTCGATCACGGCCTCGACCAGCTGTTCCTTGTTCTTGAAGTAGTGGTACATCTGCGATTTCCCGGCCCCGCTGGCGGCGAGCACCTTGTCGACGCTCGTACCCGCCACGCCGTCGACGTACATCAGCGCGGCCGCGGCGTCGACGATCGCGTCGCGGGTCCGCTTGCCGCGCGGGGTCGAAGCTGCTTGCGCCTCCATGTACCGGATAGTACAGTTCGGCCCACTGTACCGATCAGTACAACTGCTAGGGGGATCCATGACGCTCGACAACGCCTTGGCCGGCCTCAACCACCAGCTCCGCAGCGCGCTGCCACCGGAGATCGCCGAAATCCTCGAAGCGGACCGGCGCCGGGGCGCCACGGATTTCGCCGAGGTGGGCGCCAAGATCGAGGACTTCACGCTGCCGGCAGCCGACGGGACGCCGACGAGCCTCGGCGAACTCGTCGCCGACGGGCCGGCGGTACTCGTCTTCTACCGCGGCCAGTGGTGCCCGTACTGCAACCTGACCCTGCGCACCTACCAGCAGGAACTGCTGCCCGAGCTGGCGCACTTCGGGGCGGGGCTGGCCGCGATCAGCCCGCAGCGGCCGGACGCCCCGGTGCCGGACCTGGCGTTCCCGGTGCTTTCGGACGCCGGAAGCACGGTCGCGCGGGGGCTCGGGCTGAGCTACCCGGTGTCCGCGCCGGTGCGGGACGCGATGGTGACCCTGGGCACCGACCTCGAGCAGGTCAACGGCACCTGGGAGCTGGTCCACCCGGCGGTGCTCGTGGTCGATCGGGACCGCGTGCTCCGGTTCGTCGACGTCCACCCGGACTTCGTCACGCGGACCGAGCCGTCGGCGATCCTCGAGGCCCTCAAGTCGATTTGACGCTGTGCCGCACCCGGTAGGTGATCACCGAACCCAGGACCAGGGCCACGGCCAGGGAGAGCAGCAGGCTGATCCCGGGTTCGGTGACCACCCGGCCGCCGGCGTAGCCGAGGAGGGCCACGTACGACGTCCAGAGGGTGACGCCGACGGCCGATGCGGTGAAGAACTCCGCCATCGGCCACCGGAGCGATCCGGCGAGGAGCGCACCGATCGTCCCGCCCGACGGCAGCCAGCGGGCGGCCACCAGCACCGGCCGGGGGTGGCGCTGCAGCCGCCCGTCGAGCCAGCCGAGGCCGGCGGCGAACTTGCGCCGCCGGCTCAGCCGGTCCAGCGCCGCCCGGCCACCGAACCGGCCGAGGGCGTAGAGCGCCTGGTCGGACGCCAGGCACCCGGCACTCGCCACGGCGATCACCAGCGCCAGCGACGTCCCGCCCTGCGCCGCCGAGATCCCCATGCCGAGGATGGTCACCTCGGTGGGCAGCAGCGGCACGAGCGCGACGACGAACAGCACCAGCAGTCCCGCCGTCGATCCGTCCACACCTCCATTAACCACCCGCCCGCGGCGCGGCACTCCCGATCACCTGGGACTCACAGCAACCCGACAGCCGGCCCACAGCTTCGGAAACCATGCCAGGAGTTGTCATGGTTCGGCGCGAACGTGGTCGGCATGAGCACTCTTTCCGGAAAAGTCGCACTGGTGGCAGGCGGTACGCGTGGCGCGAGCCGGGCGATCGCGGTCGAACTGGGCCGCGCGGGCGCGTTCGTGTACGTCACCGGGCGCTCGACGCGCACCGAGCGGTCCGAAGTGGGCCGTCCCGAGACGATCGAAGAGACCGCCGAGCTGGTCGAACGGGCGGGTGGCCGGGCGGAGGCGATCCGCGTCGACCACCTGGTGCCGGCCGAGGTCGAAGCGCTGGCCAAGCGGATCGACCACCTCGACATCCTGGTCGACGGCCTCTGGGGCGGCGACCAGCACCTGGGCTGGGGCAAGCCGGTGTGGGAGCACGACCTGGCCGCCGGCCTGCGGATGATCCGCCTCGGCGTCGACGCGCACCTGATCACCAGCCACTTCCTGCTCCCGCTGCTGATCGACCGGCCCGGCGGGCTGGTCGTCGAGCTGACCGACGGCACGGCCGAGTACAACGCGAAGTACCGCGAAGGCACTTCGCTGCCCTTCTACCTGGCGAAGGCGTCGGCGCACCTGCTGGCGATCGGCGAGGCGGCGGAACTGGCTTCGCACGGCGCGACCGCCGTCGCCTTCACCCCCGGCTACCTGCGGTCGGAGGCGATGCTCGAGATCTACGGGGTGACCGAGGCGAACTGGCGTGACGCCTGCGAGCGCGTCCCGCACTTCGCGATCTCGGAAACGCCGACGTTCTGCGGGCGCACGGTGGTGGCGCTGGCGGCGGACCCGGACCGGCACCGGTGGACCGGGCAGACGGTGAACAGCGGCCGGCTGGCGAAGGAGTACGGCGTGGACGACGTCGACGGCAGCCGGCCGGACGCTTGGCGGTACATGACGGAGGTGGCGGACGCCGGAAAGCCCGCGGACACCACCGGCTACCGGTGAGCGTTGCGGGCGGCCAGCTCCGCGCCGATCGCGGCGAGGGCCGCCCGCAGTTCCACCGGTTCCACGACCTCCACGCCCGGGCTGAGCGCGACCAGCTGGCCGAGGCCGATCTCGCCGTCTTCCAGGGCGAGCTCGGCCTCGGTCCACCCGTCGTCGTCCGGTGGGCCCAGCGACTCGACCGTGTCCGCCAGGTGCTCCCCGCCGAAGACCCGGCGCAGCTCGCGCACCGCGGTCTGGTTCAGCCGGGCGCGCACCCGCACCGGCCGCGCGACCTGCTCGAACGCCGTCGACGACGCCCGCCACCAGTCGGCCAGATCGAACGACGGCGGCCGCTCGAACGCGGTGTCGAGCTCGGCCACCGAGAGGATCCGCGAGACGCGGTAGGTGCGCAGCGCGTCGTCCGGCACCACCCGGGCGACCAGGTACCAGACACCCGCCTTGAGCACGAGCCCGAGCGGTTCGAGCTCCCGCGAAGCCACCTTGTCCCGGCGCCGGTACGTCACCGAGACCCGCCGTTGCGACCACACCGCCTGCGCCACGGCCGCCAGCGACGGCGGCTCGTCCGGCGAGCCGAACCAGCCCGGGGCGTCCAGGTGGAACCGACCGGCCACCAGCGCGGCGTGTTCCCGCAGCTCCGCGGGCATGCCTGCGGACACCTTCGCCCGCGCCGCGCTGCCCGCGGTGTCGAGACCCAGCCCGGCGAGCGCGTCCGGCACGCCGAGCGCGAACAGCGCGACGGCCTCGCGCGCGGTCAGCCCGTCGAGCCCGGCCCGCCAGCCGTTGACCAGCCGGAAGCCGCCGTGCCGGCCCTGCTCGGTCCACAACGGAACACCCGCTTCGCGCAGGGCGGCCAGGTCGCGGTGCATCGTCCGTTCCGAAACGCCCAGTTCGGCAGCGAGCTCGGCGGCGGTCGCGCTGCGCCGCCGTTGCAGCGTGAACAGCAGCGCGACCAGCCGCTCGGCCTTCACCGGCTACCGGTTGGCGCGGTTCACCGCCGAGACGACCGCGCGCAGCGACGCGGTGACGATCGACGGGTCGATGCCGATGCCCCAGAACACGCGGTCAGAGATCGCGCACTCGATGTAGGACGCCGCGCGCGCGTCGTCGCCCGGCGAGAGCGTGTGCTCGCTGTAGTCCAGCAGGCGCAGGTCGTACCCGACCGTCGACAGCGCGTCGAAGAACGCCGCGATCGGGCCGTTCCCGCGGCCGGTGACCTCGTGCTCGTCACCCTCCACGCGCACGGTCGCGGTGATGTCGTACTCGCCGTCGCCGTTGTCGCGGACGTGCTGGCGGACCAGCTCCAGCGGCGTCTTCAGCTCCAGGTACTCGGCCGCGAAGGCGTTGTACATCGTCGTCGGGTCGACCTCGCCGCCCTCGGTGTCGGTGTAGCGCTGGATGACCTTCGAGAACTCGATCTGCAGCCGACGCGGCAGGTCGAGCTGGTGCTCGGCCTTCATGATGTAGGCGACGCCGCCCTTGCCGGACTGCGAGTTCACCCGGATCACGGCCTCGTACGTGCGGCCGACGTCCTTGGGGTCGATCGGCAGGTACGGGACCTCCCAGGGGTACTCGTCGACCGGTACGCCCGCCTTGTCGGCGGCGTCCTTCAGCGCGTCGAGGCCCTTGTTGATCGCGTCCTGGTGGCTGCCCGAGAAGGCGGTGAAGACCAGGTCGCCGCCCCACGGCGAGCGCTCGCCGACCGGCAGCTGGTTGCAGTACTCGACCGTCCGCTTGATCTCGTCCATGTCGGAGAAGTCGATCTGCGGGTCGATGCCCTGGCTGTAGAGGTTCATGCCCAGCGCGACCAGGTCGACGTTGCCGGTGCGCTCGCCGTTGCCGAACAGGCAGCCTTCGATCCGGTCGGCGCCGGCCTGGTAGCCCAGCTCGGCGGCGGCGATGCCGGTGCCGCGGTCGTTGTGCGGGTGCAGCGACAGGATCACCGAGTCGCGGCGGGCCAGGTTCCGGCTCATCCACTCGATCGAGTCGGCGTAGACGTTCGGCGTCGCCATCTCGACGGTCGCCGGCAGGTTCAGGATCACCGGCTTCTCCGGCGTCGGCTGCCAGATCTCGGTGACGGCGTTGCAGACCTCGAGCGCGTAGGACAGCTCGGTGCCGGTGTAGGACTCCGGCGAGTACTGGAACCGGAAGTCGGTGTCGGGCTGCTTCGCGGCCAGCTCGACGACCATTTCCGCGGCCTGCGTCGCGATCTTCTTGATGCCTTCGCGCTCCTCGCGGAAGACGACGCGGCGCTGCAGGATCGAGGTCGAGTTGTAGATGTGGACGATCGCGCGCGGCGCGCCTTCGAGCGACTGGAAGGTCCGCTCGATCAGCTCGGGACGGCACTGGGTCAGCACCTGGATGCTGACGTCGTCCGGGATGGCGTGGTCTTCGATGATCTCGCGGACGAAGTCGAAGTCCGTCTGCGACGCCGCCGGGAAGCCGACCTCGATCTCCTTGTAGCCCATGCGGACCAGCAGGTCGAAGAACTTGCGCTTGCGCGCCGGCGACATCGGGTCGATCAGGGCCTGGTTGCCGTCACGCAGGTCGACGGCGCACCACAGCGGCGCGCGCTCGATGCGCTTCTCGGGCCAGGTGCGGTCGGGCAGGTCGATGTTCTCGACCAGGTCGTACCAGGGGCGGTAGCGGTGCACCGGCATGGACGTGCCGCGCTGGGTGTTCCAGGCGGGCTGGCCGGCGGGCGCGGGACGCGACGGTTTGCGGATCTTGCTCATGGGATTTGGGGTGTCTCCAGCTCGACGGGTGCGACCGGCACCACGAAGCCCCGCGACGGGGAGCCGGTCCGGTCAGGCCCCGTCGCGGCAGCGAAGCAGGAGAGCACGCGCCACGGCCCCCACCATAACCACGGAACGCCGGGTGAGGGAAGCCGGGCCGTGCCGGAACTGTTACCCGGATGGTTACTTGTGGGTAGCAATCGGCTGGGTGGCGTGCGAAACTGCGGGCATGGGTGAGCACGCAGAGTCGTCATCGGAGGAGACGCGCGTCTCCCGGCGCGCCGCCGTCGACTGGCGCCGCACCGGGGGCAGGGCGGCTTCGCTGGTGGCGTCGATCGTCCGCTGGGTCGGCTTGGTCTTCGCGGCCATCCTGGTGATCCACGTGATCTTCACGGTCGGCTCGGCGAACCCGGACAACGGAATCGTGTCGTTCGTCAAGTCCTGGGCGGACAGCCTCGCGCTCGGCTTCGGCGACCTGTTCACGCCGAGTGACGAGAAGCTGCGCGTGCTGGTCAACTACGGCATCGCGGCGATCTTCTGGATGGTCGTGTCCGGGATCTTGGCCAAGGTCATCCGCCGGGTGGGCGGGGCGTCATAGCGCCGGCTTGCCCCAGGAGTCGGTGAAGGCGAACTCCTCGAGCGGCAGCCGCGCCCGGTCGGCCTTCTCCCGCTCGATCCGCCAGTCCTCCTCGAGCACCTCCGGCGACGCCACCGACCCCACCGCGATCGCGACCTTGGGGACGACGTCGTCGGGGAGCGAGAACGCCGCGCGCACGGCTTCCGGGGAGAAGCCCGCCATCTGGTGGGCGACCAGGTCCAGCTCGACCGCCTGCAGGACGAGGTTCTCCGCCGCCAGCCCGAGCCCGTACTCCGCGTAGGGGACTTCGCCCTTCTCGTTCGTCGTCACCATGACGCCGACCAGCAGCAGGCTCGCCCGGCGCGCCCAGGCCTGGTTGCCCGAGTTCAACGACCCCAGGATCGCGTCGAACGACGGCGTGCCGCGGACGCCCACCAGGAAGCGGGCCGGCTGCGTGTTGCCGAACGACGGCGCCCAGCGGGCCGCTTCCAGCAGCGCGCGTACCTGCTCGTGGGTGACGACGGCTGACTCGTCGTAGGCCCGCGGGCTCCACCGTTCCGCCATCAGGGTTGCGATCGGGACACTCGTCACAGCAGGCTTTCGCACGATCAACAGCGTACCCACGAGTGCTGTGCGTCACTCGGGCGGAAGGGCTCCGCGCATTTCGTTGGTGTTGCGGAAGATTTACTTCCCCGACACCCATGGGACGAGTGAGCCCCACGTCAAGAGGGTGGCGGGCCGCCCGCGCCCCGGTAGGCTCCAGTTCAAATCATGGGACGCGGGGGCTCCTCGGTGCCCACCAGGAGCCGCCCGGCCCGCGAGGAGGTTCGGGCGTGGCCCTCGTGGTCCAGAAGTACGGCGGATCGTCGCTGGAAAGTGCCGACCGGATCAAGCGCGTGGCGGAGCGGATCGTCGCGACGAAGAAGGCGGGCAACGACGTCGTCGTCGTCTGCTCGGCGATGGGTGACACCACCGACGAGCTGCTCGACCTGGCGCAGCAGGTGAACCCGGCGCCGCCGGAGCGGGAGATGGACATGCTGCTCACCGCGGGTGAGCGCATCTCGAACTCGCTGGTCGCGATGGCGATCGCGGCCCAGGGCGCCGAGGCCTGGTCGTTCACCGGTTCGCAGGCCGGCGTCGTGACGACGTCGGTGCACGGCAACGCCCGCATCATCGACGTCACGCCCAGCCGCGTCACCGAGGCCCTCGACCAGGGCTACATCGCGCTGGTGGCCGGGTTCCAGGGCGTCGCGCAGGACACGAAGGACATCACCACGCTGGGCCGCGGCGGGTCGGACACCACCGCCGTCGCGCTGGCCGCCGCGCTGAACGCCGACGTCTGCGAGATCTACTCCGATGTGGACGGTGTGTACACCGCCGACCCGCGGGTGGTGCCGGACGCGAAGAAGCTCGACACCGTCACCTACGAAGAGATGCTCGAGCTCGCCGCGAGCGGGTCGAAGATCCTGCACCTGCGGTCGGTCGAGTACGCGCGCCGCTACGGCGTCCCGATCCGAGTCCGTTCTTCCTACAGTGACAAGCCGGGCACGACGGTGACCGGTTCTATCGAGGAGATCCCCGTGGAACAAGCCCTGATCACCGGTGTGGCGCACGACCGCTCCGAAGCCAAGATCACGGTGACCGGGGTGCCGGACACCACCGGTGCCGCGGCCCGGATCTTCCGCGTGATCGCCGATGCCGAGATCGACATCGACATGGTGCTGCAGAACGTGTCCAGCACCGTCTCCGGCCGCACCGACATCACGTTCACGCTGTCGAAGGCCAACGGCGCCAAGGCCGTCAAGGAACTGGAGAAGGTCAAGGCGGAGATCGGCTTCGAGTCGGTGCTCTACGACGACCACGTCGGCAAGGTGTCGCTGGTCGGCGCCGGGATGCGCTCGCACCCGGGTGTCACGGCGACGTTCTGCGAAGCGCTGGCCGAGGCCGGCGTCAACATCGAAATCATCAACACCTCGGAGATCCGCATCTCGGTGCTGATCCGGGACGCGCAGCTCGACGACGCCGTGCGCGCGATCCACGAGGCGTTCGAACTCGGCGGCGACGAAGAAGCCGTCGTCTACGCGGGGAGTGGTCGCTGATGGCGGACGGGTTGCGGGTCGGGGTGGTCGGCGCGACCGGCCAGGTCGGTGCGGTGATGCGCAAGCTGCTGGCGGAGCGGGAGTTCCCCGTCGCCGAGCTGCGCTACTTCGCTTCGGCGCGCTCGGCGGGTTCGAAGCTTCCCTGGCGTGACACGGAAATCACGGTCGAGGACGCCTCGACGGCGGATCTGTCCGGTTTGGACATCGCGCTGTTCTCCGCGGGCGGGTCGACGTCGAAGGCGCAGGCGCCGCGCTTCGCCGCGGCCGGGGCCACGGTGATCGACAACTCCTCGGCGTTCCGGATGGACCCGGACGTGCCACTGGTCGTCAGCGAGGTCAACCCCGAGGCGATCAAGGAAGCGCGCAAGGGGATCATCGCGAACCCCAACTGCACCACGATGGCCGCAATGCCGGTGCTCAAGCCGCTGCACGACGAGGCCGGGCTGGTCCGGCTGGTCGCGTCGACGTACCAGGCGGTGTCCGGCAGCGGGCTGGCCGGCGTCGACGAGCTGGCGGGCCAAGTCCGCGCCGCGGCGGAACACGCGTCGCTGCTGACCCACGACGGCGCGGCGATCGAGTTCCCGAAGCCGGAGAAGTACGTCCGCCCGATCGCGTTCAACGTCCTCCCGATGGCCGGGTCCATTGTGGACGACGGCGAGCTGGAGACGGACGAGGAGAAGAAGTTCCGCAACGAGAGCCGCAAGATCCTGAGCATCCCGGGCCTCGGCGTCTCGTGCACCTGCGTGCGCGTGCCGGTGTTCTCGGGGCACTCGATCTCGGTGAACGCGGAGTTCTCGCAGCCGTTGCCGGTCGAGCGCGCGACGCAGCTGCTGGCGCAGGCGCCGGGGGTCGAGCTGTCGGAGATCCCGACCCCGCTGCAGGCGGCGGGCAACGACCCGAGCTACGTCGGCCGCATCCGGGTGGACCAGGGCGTCGAGGGTGGCCGCGGCTTGGCGCTGTTCATCTCGAACGACAACCTGCGCAAGGGCGCGGCGCTCAACGCCGTGCAGATCGCGGAGCTGGTGGCGCAGCAGCTGTAGGCCACAGTGGACAGCTGAATAATCGCTTTTCGTTTGGCGGTGCCCGGGGGATCCTGGGCACCGCCAAACGCTTTCCAGGGGAGGAAACATGTACACCGCTGTCGAGGGGGCTCGCGTCCCGATCCGGATGTGGGCGGATCCCGCGTCGGTCGAAGACCAGGCCATGCGGCAGCTGCACAACGTCGCGAACCTGCCGTGGGTGCACGGCGTCGCCGTGATGCCCGACGTCCACTACGGCAAGGGCGCCACCGTCGGCAGCGTCATCGCGATGCGTGACGCCGTCTCGCCGGCCGCGGTCGGCGTCGACATCGGGTGCGGCATGAGCGCCGTCCGGACGTCGCTCACCGCGAGCGACCTGCCCGACGACCTCGGCAAGCTGCGCCGGGGCATCGAGAAGGCCGTTCCCGTCGGTTTCGGGATGCACCGGACGCCGGTGAACCCGGCCAAGGTGCACGGTGTCGGCGGCTGGGACGCGTTCTGGAAGGGCTTCGGTGAGCTGCACCCCGGCGTCCAGGAGCTGCACGACCGGGCCGCGCGGCAGATCGGGAGCCTCGGCGGCGGGAACCACTTCATCGAGGTCTGCCTCGAGCAGGGTGGCGCCGACGAAGGCCGGGTCTGGCTGATGCTGCACTCGGGTTCGCGCAACATCGGCAAGGAGCTGGCCGAGCGGCACATGGCCGTCGCGCGCAAGCTGCCGCACAACGCGGACCTGCCCGATCGCGACCTCGCGGTGTTCGTCGCGGGCACGCCGGAGATGGCGGCCTACCGCCGTGACCTGTTCTGGGCGCAGGACTACGCGGCGCGCAACCGCGCCACGATGGTCGCGCTGCTCAAGCAGGCCGTGCGCGACGAGCTCCCGCAGGTGACGTTCGACGACGCGATCTCGTGCCACCACAACTACGTCGCCGAGGAGACCTACGACGGCGTCGAGCTGCTCGTCACCCGGAAGGGCGCGATCCGCGCCGGATCGGGTGACCTCGGGATCATCCCGGGCAGCATGGGGACCGGTTCGTACATCGTCCGCGGGCTGGGCAACGACTCGTCCTTCCAGTCGGCGTCGCACGGCGCCGGCCGCCGGATGTCGCGGACCAAGGCGAAGAAGCTGTTCACCGCCGACGACCTCGCGACGCAGACGGCGGGCGTCGAGTGCCGCAAGGACTCGGGCGTGGTCGACGAGATCCCGGCGGCGTACAAGGACATCGAAACGGTGATCCGTGCGCAGACGGACCTGGTCGAGGTCGTGGCGCACCTCAAGCAGGTGGTCTGCGTCAAGGGCTGACGGTACCTTGGCGCCATGACGAGGGGTGGAACTCTGGCCGCGTTGCTGGCCGCGGCGGGCTTGCTGCTGAGCGGGTGCGCCGAGGTCGGCAACGCGGTCGACCAGGGGTCGAAGACCGTCGACAAGGTGGGTGTCTGCACCGAGGCCCTCGGGCTCGCGGACCTGAACCCGCTGGTCGACCCGGCGAAGTTCAAGGCCCGCGCCGAGGACAAGGAGCGGCGGCTGCGCGAGCTCGCGGGTGACGTCCAGGACCAGAACGTCAAGAACGCGCTGCTCGGCATGGCCGACTCGTACGTCCAGGTGCAGAAGGAACGCTTCGAGGACGCCGGCGTGGTGGCGCGGTGGGTGCAGCGCAACGTCAAGAAGCTCGACGCCCTCCGCGCCGCCTGCAGCTGACGACTCGGCGCTTGGGGTGGGCCCCGGCTAGACGAGTAGTGCGTAACTCGGTCAGTGGTCGTAGTCGGTCAGTGATCGGGTGATGCCCTCAATCAAGGAGCAGGGTGGTCATCCCGTCGCCTGAGGCCGTCAAATCACTTTGAGCCGGGCCCGCAACCCCAGGGCGAAGGCGGGTGAAGACGCAAGCTTGCGGGCCCGGCTCAAAGTGATAGGCCTCGTTCAGGCGACGGGATGACCACCCAGCGGGTTACCCGCGAAGGTGAGAGGGAAGCGCTCCCCGTGGTCATCCCGGAGCCTGCCCGTCCGGCGAGGACATTTTTTCTGCCGATCTGGAAGCGTCTGCCGCGGCAGAGCTCTGCCGCGAAGGGGGTCCGACGTCGGGGTCTTCTTGCGCTGCCGGCCGCCGGTCCGCGTCGACGAAGCACCCGCGAGAGGTGCGGATGTTCACCACCCGCCCTTACGCATTACTCGTCTAGCGGCAGCTTTCGGCCAGCTCCGGCTCCGGGGTGGGAGCCGGGGTGCGGCGGCGCAGCAGGCCGGCCGCGGCGATCACCAGGCCGCCGAGGCCGGCCGCCACGAAACCCCACTCCGGGTTCGAGTGGTCGATCGCGAAGCCGACCACCGGGCTGCCCACCGCCAGGCCGAGCCGGGTGAACGCGTCCTGCAGGCCCATCGCCTCGCCGCGGACCTGCGCCGGGGCGAGGTGGGTGACCGTCTCGGTCGTGGCCGCCAGTGTCGGCGCGCACAGCAGGTTGGTCGGGATCAGCGCCAGCGTCAGCAGCCACCACGGGTGGTCCGCCAGGCCGACGGGCATCACCAGCAGCGCGAGCAGCAGCATCAGCACGCCCTGCGGCAGCGACCGCTTCACGACGCCGTGCACGATGCCGCCGGTGATGGACGCCGTGCACATCACCGCGATGACCAGCCCGGTCACGCCGAGCTCACCGTTCGCGCGCAGCGCGGCCAGGGTCGCCAGCTCGGTGCCGACGAGCACGAACAGCGCGCCACCGGCGATCAGCAGGGTCCCCACCAGCCGTCCGGTGAGCCAGCTCCGCAGCGGCGGCCGGGGCCCGAGCTCCTCGGCCTTGCCCGCGCCTTCGCGGATCGGCGGGTCGACCAGCCAGATCAGGAACGCCGTGCTGCCGAAGAGCACGCCGAGCGCGGGCAGCGTCCACGTCGGCGGGAACGTCGTGATGGCCGCGATGCCGATGGCCGGGCCGATCATGAACGTCGCTTCGATCGAGATGGTGTCGAGCGAGTAGGCCGCGCGGCGCTGCTCGATCGGCACGAGCGTGGCCAGCACCTGCCGGGCCAGTGAGCCGGCCGGCACCGAGAGCATCCCGGCCGCGATCGCGACCACGGCGAGCGCTTCGAACGGCAGGTGTGGTGCGGCGATCCAGAACACCGTGGTGCCGATCCCGCAGACCGCGACGACCGGGCGCAGCCCGTACCGGTCGAAGCAGCGGCCGAGCAGCGGCGCACCGAGCGCCATCCCGAGGGTGACGCAGCCGCCGACCAGGCCGGCGGCGCCGTAGCCCCGGCCGAGCACGGTGACGATGTACAGCGTCATCAGCACGCCGTTCATGGTCATCGGCAGACGTGCCAGGAACATCAGGGCCATCGTCGAGGGAACGCGGGGGACGGAGAGCACCCGGCGGTAGGGCTGCAGAGGCACGTCTTCGATGAGAACCCAAGGTGGTACGCGCGTGCAACTTATTTCCGCCACCGCACCCCTGGTGCCCGGAAATTATGAGAGCTACTGTCACTTGGTAGCTACTATCAATTGGGGGTCGCTATGACTCAGCAGCACCCACGCAGGTGGTGGGCGCTCGGTGCGCTCGCGGTGAGCCTGCTGACCATCGGGCTCGACCTGACCGTGCTCAACGTCGCCGTGCCGACGCTGGCCGTCGACCTCGGCGCCACGACCACGCAGCTGCAGTGGTTCGGCAACGCCTACACGCTGGCGCTGGCCGCGCTGCTGCTGCCGGCTGGCCTGCTCGGCGACCGGTTCGGCCCGAAGAAACTGCTGCTCGGCGCGCTCACGGCGTTCGGGCTGGCCTCGCTGTGGTGCGCCTGCGCCGGTTCGCCGGGCGAGCTGATCGCCGCCCGCGCCGGGCTCGGCGTCGCCGCCGCGTTCCTCATCCCGCTCTCGCTCTCCCTGCTGAACATCCTGTTCCCGCCGGAGGAGCGGGCGAAGGCGCTCACGACCTGGGTGCTGGCGATGTTCGCCGGCATCCCGCTCGGGCCGCTGCTCGGCGGCTGGCTGCTCGACCACTTCGCGTGGGGCTCGGTCTTCCTGATCAACGTCCCGCTGACCGCGGTCGGTGTCGTCGCGGTGCTGTTCCTGGTGCCGCTGACCCCGGGTGCGGGCGGGAGCCGGATCGACTTCGCGGGCATCGCGCTCTCGACGGCCGGGCTGCTCGCGCTCACCTACGGGTTCGTCCACGCCGGCGAGCACGGCTGGGGCGATCCCCTGACCTACGGCCTGATCGCGACGGGCACCGCGCTCGTGGCGGTGTTCTGCTGGGCGCAGACCAGGGTGCCCGAACCGCTGACCGACCTCGCGCTGTTCCGCGAGCCGCGGTTCGTCTGGGGTGCGGTGCTGGCCACCTTGGCGTCCTTCGCGCTGATGGGACTGCTGTTCGTGCTGCCGCAGCTGTTCCAGGCGGTGCAGGGCGCCGACGCGCTGCAGACCGGTGTGCGGCTGCTGCCGCTGATCGGCGGGATGCTGGTGGCGGCGAAGGGCGCCGAGCGGCTGGTCGCCGTGCTGGGCGTGCGAGTCGTCGTCGCGGGCGGGTTCGTGCTGCTCGCGGCCGGGCTGGCCTGGGGTTCGACGACGTCGCCGTCGGGCGGGTACGGCGCCACCGTCGGCTGGGAGCTCGTGATCGGCCTCGGCACCGGCTCGACGCTGCCGCCGCTGATGACGATGGCGATGGGCGCGCTCACCGAAGGCCGGTCGGGGGCCGGGTCGGCGCTGATCCAGGCGTTGCGGCAGGTCGGCGGCACCGTCGGCGTCGCGGTGCTGGGCACCGTGCTCAACGGCGGCTACCGCGACGGCGTCGACGTCACGGGCCTGCCCGCGCCGGTCGCCGACGCCGTGCGCGGCAGCGCGTCCGGTGCGGTCGCCGTCGCGGAGGAGCTCCGGCTGCCTTCGCTGGCCGCGTCCGCGCGGGCCGCGTTCACCGACGGGATGGCCGCGACGCTGTGGGTGTGCGCCGGCCTGGCCGTCGCCGGGGCGCTGCTCGCGGCGGTGTTCCTGCCCGCACGGGCGGCCGCGGGAGCGCAGCCGCGAGAATCGGAGCATGACGTCGTCGCCGGTTGAACCCACGGGACTGCGAGAGCGCAAGAAGGCCAGGACGCGTGCCGCGATCCAGCGGCACGCGTTGCGGCTGTTCCACGAGCAGGGGTACAGCGCCACGACCGTGGACCAGATCGCGGCCGCGGCCGAGATCTCGCCCAGCACCTTCTTCCGGTACTTCCCGACGAAGGAAGCGACCGTGCTCTACGACCCGTTCGACCCGGTGCTCATCGAGGCCGCCGCCGCGCAGGACCCCGGGCTGAGCCCGATCGGCGCGCTGCGGGCGACGATGGGCTTCATCCGCGAGCAGCTGCCCGAAGGCGAGTGGGAGCGGGAGCGCCAGCGGCAGGCGCTGGTGTTCCGCGAGCCGGAGCTGCGCAGCGCGGTGATGGACAAGTTCGCCGAGGGCATCGACCTGCTGGCCGGGCTGGCCGCGCGGCGCACCGGGCGGGCCGCGGACGACTTCGCGGTCCGCAACTGGGCGGGCGCGGTGGTCGGCGTGGTGCTGGCCGCGTTGCTCGGCGCCGCAGCGGACGCGGAGGCCGACACGCTCGAGGTCATCGATCAGGCCGTCGCCCACCTGGACGCGGGACTGCCACTCTGAATTCCGGAATTGATTTCGCATTCCCGCGTCCACCTCGGGGGGAAACCGTGTGGGTGGCGGTGAGAGCGTGGGGGACGCCCCATCTGGAGCAGTCGGGACACGCTGTCCGCCGGAGTGATGAAGCTAAATGATCACTGTTTACACTCGTGTGGGTTACCCGGACGTTCCATAGTGGACAGATGCTACCAGCAGTGATCCTCGGAATCGGTCAGGATGATCTTCAGGGGGATGAGCAAGGTTTCGCGGTTAATCCAATGCGGGCCAGTTCGGGACATTCAAATCCGGCACGTAAGGGTGTTAAACCTCCCGAACCGGTGATCGGGTGGCCCATCTCCGACACGGGGGGTATCGATTTAACCCGTCAGGTCTCGAGGCCAGGAGGTAGGGAATGAAAGCCAAGTTCGGGCGAGTCATCGCCCTGGTGGCTGCCGGCAGTCTGCTGGTGGCGGCGACGGCGGGGATCGCGTCGGCGAGCCCGGGAGGGGGCAAGGGTTCCTCCAGCACCCAGGCCCTCGCCGCGCAGGTGCTCCAGATGCGTGACGACCTCACCAAGGTGGCCTACGCGGGCGACGTCGGTGCCACGCGGACCGACCTGGGTCGGCTGAGCCCGGTGCTCGCGGACATCGCGGCCGGCAAGCGCTACACGGTCCAGACCGAGACCGGCCAGCTGGCCGGCCTGGCCAAGGGCCGCGCCGACGAGTCCACCCGGCTGCTGGCCGACCCGACGGCGAAGGCGCGCCAGCTGCCGCCGTTGCCGCTGCCGATCCCGTCGCTGCCGGACCTGCCGGGACCGCTGAAGATCGTCAGCGACCTGGTCAAGGCCCTGCTGGCCGCCGTCACCGGGATCCTGGGCGGGTTGCTCGGCGGCCTGCCGGTGCCGCCGCTGCCGGTGCCGCCGTTGCCCGTACCGGGTTCGTAACCACCGCAGGAAAACCGGGGGCCCGGAGCCCGGCGCGGACATTCCTCCGCGCCGGGCTCCGGCGGCGCCCCGGGCTCCTTCAGTTCACTTTGGACAGACCCTGCCGCAGCGCGCCCGCCGTCTCCGCGAGCGCCTCCCGGAACCGCGTCCCCACCCCGGTGAAGTTGATGAACCCGTGGATCAGGTCCTCGTGCCGCCGCAGCGCCACGTCGACCCCCGCCTCGCGCAGCTTCTCCGCGTACGCCTCGCCCTCGTCGCGCAACGGGTCGAACCCCGCCGTCACCACCAACGCCGGCGGCAGGCCGCTCAGGTCCTCCGCGTGCAACGGCGACAGCCGCGGGTCGGTCAGGTCCGTGCCCTCGGGCACGTAGTGCCCCTCGAACCACTTCATGTGCACGTCGGTCAGGAACAGGTTCTCGGCGAACAGGTCCTGCGAGCGGTAGCGCCGCGCGAAGTCCGTCGCCGGGTAGATCAGCAGCTGGAAGGCCGGTGCCGGGCCACCCCGGCGGACCGCCTGCTGGGCCGTCACCGCCGCCAGGTTGCCGCCCGCGCTGTCACCGCCCACCGCGATGCGGGCCGGGTCCGCGCCGAGGTCGCTCGCCTTCGCCACGGCGTACTCGAACGCCGCCAGCGCGTCCTCCGTCGCCGCCGGGAACGGGAACTCCGGGGCCAGCCGGTACTCGATCGACAGCACCCGTACCCCGGCGTGCTTGGCCAGGAAGCGGACGGCGTTGTCGTGGCTCGCCCGCGTCCCGATCACCCAGCCGCCGCCGTGGAAGAACACCAGCAGCGGGGACTTCTCCGGCAGCCCGACCGGCGTGTACAACGTCGCCGGAACGTCGCCGTCCGGGGTCGGCACGGCGATCTCCCGCACCGAGACCGGCTCGATCGGCCGGCCGCTGACCAGGTGCCGGCCCGCGTCGAGCAGGGCCCGCGACCGCTCGACCGAGCCCTGCACGAGCTCGGCTCGAGCGATCCTCTGCAGCCGGAGGAGAAGCTGGGCGTCGAGCGCGAGGTCCTGGCCGTCGAGGTGGACGGCCCGGCCGGCGACCGCCCGCCGCACCGGGGTGGGCAGCCAGAACGCGAGCTGGGACGCGGCCGCCTGGGCGCGGACCGGGAGCGGGATCGCCATGGTTCCTCCATCAGCGTCGGGGCTGACGGTGACGTTACTAATCAGTAGGTAACAGGTCCAGCTGTGACCGGCGCCTCGGTCCCAGAGTCTGGTCCTCCAGTTAACTAGAGGGGTTAGCCTGGAAGACGTGACTTCAGCCAGGACGGTCAACGTGCTCGGGATCGGCGGCTCTCTGCGCGACGGCTCCCAGTCCGAACGCGCGCTGCGGATCGCGCTCGACGGCGCCGCGGAGGCGGGCGTCCGGACCCGGCTGATCAACGGCCCGGAGCTGGTGCTCCCGTTCTACGACGCCGGCGTCCCGGAGCGCAACGAGCGCGCCACCCGGCTGGTCGAGGCGATCCGGGAGGCGGACGGGCTCATCGTCGTTTCGCCCGGTTACCACGGCGCGCTGTCCGGCCTGGTCAAGAACGCCCTGGACTACGTCGAGGACCTGCGGGACGACAGCCGTCCCTACCTCGACGGCCGCGCGGTCGGCCTCGCCGCCGTCGCGTACGGCTGGCAGGCCGCGGTGACGACGCTCGAACAGCTCCGCACGATCACGCACGCGCTGCGCGGCTGGGCCACCCCGCTGGGCGGCTCGATCAACTCGGCCGAGACCAAGTTCGACGAGGGCGGCAGCGCTTCGGACGAGAAGAGCGTCCGCACCCTTCGCCTGATCGGGCGGCAGGTCGCCGAGTTCGCGGTGACGCGCAACGCATGACGTTTCGCCTGGTGGCCGCCGGGTAATAAAACGACGTGATGCCTGCCATGTGGGGGCACCGTTCCGCAGGTGCGGGATGTTGTGCCCAGTGAGACGCTCGTTGGGGAGCGTCCGCGACAGAAGGCAGGCTGAGCATGGGTCAGGCGATCTACACCGCGGTGGCAACGGCGCGCGGCGACGGCCGCAACGGCGAAGTGACGTCGTCGGACGGCGTCATCGACGAGTCGCTGGCCATCCCGAAGGAGATGGGCGGCCCTGGTGGGGACAAGACCAACCCCGAGCAGCTCTTCGCCGCCGGTTACTCCGCCTGCTTCCACAGCGCCCTGCAGCTGGTCGCGCGCCAGGCCAAGGTCCAGCTGTCCGGCTCGACCGTGACCGCCGAGGTCAGCGTGCTCAAGCAGGAGGTCGGGTTCGGCCTCGGCGTCGCGCTGAACGTCTCCCTCCCGGGGCTCGAGCAGGCGCAGGCCGACCAGCTGGTCGAGCAGGCCCACCAGGTGTGCCCGTACTCCAACGCGACCCGCGGCAACATCGAGGTCGCGCTCTCCGCCACCGTCTGACCCGGCACCCCGGTCCGAACCAGTACGAGGAAAGGATCACCCGCAGATGAGCAAGTCTCCGATCAAGAGCCCGCTTTCCGAGGCCGACAAGGAGATCACCGGCAACGCCCTGCAGGCGACGCTGGTCGACCTGGTCGACCTGTCCCTCATCGCCAAGCAGGCGCACTGGAACGTCGTCGGGTCGAACTTCCGCAGCGCGCACCTGCAGCTCGACGAACTGGTGAACACCGCGCGCCAGTACGTCGACGAGGTCGCCGAACGCGCCAACGCCATCGGCATCTCGCCGAACGGCAAGGCCAAGACCGTCGTCGAGAGCTCCGGCGTGCCCGAGTACCCGGACAACTGGCAGTCGGTCGAGTCCACGGTCGCCGCGATCGTCGACATCCTGGCCGCGCTCATCGAGCGGCTGCGCCAGCGCATCGACGAGACCGACAAGAGCGACCTCGTGACGCAGGACCTGCTGATCGAGATCACCCGGGCGCTGGAAGAGGCGCACTGGATGTGGCAGGCCCAGCAGGCCTGATTTTCCCGCCAAAGGGGTCGTTCCGGACGGAGCGGCCCCTTTCGCGTTGCCAGGGTTAGTACGTTCGGTGGCATGGTCTTGCATCAGGGGAACGCCGACAGCCCGGACCGCGCGGCCGGGACGAACCCGTTCTACGCCGGGACGAACCCGGCGCTCGCGGCGTCGTTCGTCATGCCGCACGACAAGCTGCGCGACGACCCGGTGCCGCCGGACACCGCGCTGCAGCTGGTGCGCGACGAGCTGATGCTCGACGGCAACGCCCGGCTCAACCTGGCCACGTTCGTCACGACGTGGATGGAGCCGCAGGCGCGCGAGCTGATGGCCGAGTGCGTCGACAAGAACATGATCGACAAGGACGAGTACCCGCAGACGGCCGAGCTGGAGCGCCGCTGCGTCAACATCCTCGCCGACCTGTGGCACGCACCGGACCCCACGGACGTCATGGGCTGCTCGACGACCGGGTCGTCGGAGGCCTGCATGCTCGCCGGGATGGCGCTGAAGCGGCGCTGGTCGAAGCTCGGCCGCACCGGGAAGCCGAACCTGGTGATGGGCGCGAACGTCCAGGTGTGCTGGGAGAAGTTCTGCGAGTACTGGGAGGTCGAGCCCCGGCTGGTCCCGATGGACGGCGACCGCTTCCACCTCACGGCCGAAGAGGCGGTGGCCCGCTGCGACGAGAACACGATCGGCGTGGTGGCGATCCTCGGCTCGACGTTCGACGGCAGCTACGAGCCGGTCGCGGAGATCGCGGCGGCTCTGGACACGCTGCAGTCCCGTTCCGGGTGGGACATCCCGGTGCACGTCGACGGCGCGTCGGGCGCGATGATCGCCCCGTTCCTCGACCCGGACCTGGAGTGGGACTTCCGCCTGCCGCGGGTGGCGTCGATCAACACGTCGGGCCACAAGTACGGGCTGGTGTACCCGGGCGTCGGCTGGGTGCTGTGGCGCGACAAGGCCGCGCTGCCGTCCGAGCTGGTGTTCAACGTGAACTACCTCGGCGGCGACATGCCGACGTTCGCGTTGAACTTCTCCCGCCCCGGCGCGGAGGTCGCGGCCCAGTACTACACGTTCGTCCGGCTCGGCCGCGAAGGTTTCCGCGCGGTGCAGCAGGCTTCCCGGGACGTCGCGATGCACCTGTCTTCCGGCATCGAGGCCCTCGGGCCGTTCTCCTTGCTGACGCGGGGCGACCAGCTACCGGTGTTCGCGGTCACGACCCACCCGGACGCGGGTTTCGACGTCTTCGACGTGTCCCGCCGGCTGCGCGAGCGCGGCTGGCTGGTGCCGGCGTACACGTTCCCGGAGAACCGGACGGACCTGGCGGTGCTGCGCGTCGTGGTCCGCAACGGCTTCACGCACGACCTGGCGGACCTGCTGCTGGCGGACCTGGGGCGGGTGCTGCCGGAGCTGGCGGAGGAAGGCGGCCGCCCGAAGGATCCGGCGAAGGCGACCGCGTTCCACCACTAGTGCCAGGACTTGGCGCGGGCGTACTGGTCGGGCCACCGCACGTCCGCGCCGAGCGCGTTCGCCGCGCGCAGCGGCCAGTGCGGGTCGCGCAGCAGTGCTCGGGCGAGGAACACCGCGTCGGCCTGCTCGCCCGCGATGATGTCCTCCGCCTGCTGCGGGTCGGTGATCATGCCGACCGCGCCGGTCGGGAGGCCGGCCTCGGTGCGGATGCGCTCGGCGAACGGCACCTGGTAGCCCGGGCCGACCGGGATGTCCGGGTGCGGGGTGTTGCCGCCCGAGGAGGCGTCGATCAGGTCGATCCCGCGCTCGGCCAGCAGCTTCGCCAGCCGGACCGAGTCGTCGGCCGTCCAGCCGCCCTCGGTCCAGTCCGTGGCCGAGAGGCGGGCGAACAGCGGGACGTCCGTGGTGGCGCGCACCGCGTCGGCGATCTCCAAGGCGAGCCGGGTGCGGCCGTCGAAGTCGCCGCCGTAGCGGTCGGTGCGGGTGTTCGACAGCGGCGACAGGAACTGGTGGACCAGGTAGCCGTGCGCGAAGTGCAGCTCGAGGACGTCGAAACCGGCGTCGACGGCCCGGCGGGCCGCCCGCGCGAAGGCCTCCGGCAGCGCGGCGACCTCGTCGGTGCTGAGCGGCCGCGCGGGAGCGTAGCTGCCGAAGGGCTGGGCGTCCGCTCCGACGCTCGGCCAGCCGCCCTCTTCGGGCGGGACGCTGCCGGCGCCTTCCCACGGCCGCCGCGTCGAGGCCTTGCGGCCGGCGTGGGCGAGCTGCATGCCGATGGCGGTGTCCTGGCCGTGGACGAAGGTGACGATCCGGCGCCACGCCTCGGCCTGCTCGTCGGACCAGATCCCGGTGTCCTGCGGGCTGATCCGGCCTTCGGGGGTCACCGCGGTCGCCTCGGTGAACACCAGGCCCGCGCCGCCGGCGGCGAACTGGCCGAGGTGGACGAGGTGCCAGTCGCCGGGCAGGCCGTCGGTGGCGGAGTACTGGCACATCGGCGAGACCCAGGCGCGGTTCGGCAGGGTCAGGCCGCGGACGGTGATCGGGCTGAAGAGTCGGCTCACGTCAGGAGCAACGACACGTGCCCGGCGTCTCTTCCCGTCGCCAAGGCCGTCTACCGGCGGGTAACCTCGCTCACATGGGTGTCGCTGCTGACGAACGCCGGGCGCTGAGCGCGCTCTTCGATGAACTCGGGCCCGACGCGCCGACGTTGTGCGAAGGCTGGACCACGCGCGATCTCGCCGCGCACCTCGTCGTGCGGGAGCACCGGGCGGACGCCGCTCCGGGCATCGTCGTCCCCGCGCTGGCCGGGTACACGCAGAAAGTCCAGGACCGCTACGCCGCCAAGCCGTGGACGGCCCTGGTCGAGCAGGTGCGGCGGGGGCCGTCGAAGTTCTGGCCCACCGCGATCGGCCCGCTCGACGAACTCACGAACACCGCCGAGTTCCTCGTCCACCACGAGGACGTCCGGCGCGCGCAGGACGGCTGGGAGCCGCGGCCCGCGGACCCGGTCCGGGACGCCGCCGCCTGGAAGTCGGCGAAGCAGGCCGCCAAGCTGAACCTCCGGAAGTCACCCGTCGGCGTGACGCTGCGCACCAAGGACGGCCGCGAAGCCGCCGTCAAGACCGGGCCCGATCCGGTGACCGTCGTCGGCGAACCGGTCGACCTGCTGCTGTTCGTCTTCGGCCGGGACGCCGTCCACCTCGGCTTCGAAGGTGACGCGGCCGCCGTCACCAAGCTTCAGACGGTGAACCGGGGGCTCTAGGCTGCGTCCATGCCGATGATCAGCGTTGCCATGTTCCCCGGCCGGACCCCGGCCCAGAAGAGCGCCCTGGTCCGGGAGCTGACCGACGCGTTCATCCGCACCTGCGGCGGCAAGCCCGAGGGCGTCCAGGTGACGCTCGTCGAGATCGGCGCCGACCACTGGGCGACCGGCGGCGTCCTGCACTCCGAACGCTGAGCCGCACTTCCACGGGGAAGCCGCTTCCCCGTGGAAGTGCGTGCCCGGGTCAGCGCAGGCCGAGGGCCCGCAGCGCGAAGTGGACCTCGATCGCCGTTTGCTTGATCGTCTCGGCGATCACCAGCGAACCGTGGCCCGCGTCGTAGCGGTAGAACTCGTGGTGCAGGTCGCGGCCGCCGAGCCGGTCGAGGTAGTTCTCGATCTGGCGGATCGGGCAGCGCGGGTCGTTGTCGCCGGCCAGCACGAGCACCGGCGCCGTCACGGCGTCGACGTAGGTGATCGGCGAGCACTCGCGGTACACCGCCGGCACGTCCTCCGGCGAGCCGCCGAAGATCCCGCGGTCGAACGAGCGCAGCTGCTCCATCTCGTCCTCGTACGCGGCGACGTAGTCCGCCACCGGCACCCCGGCGACACCCGCCGCCCACCGCGTCGGCTGGGTGCCGAGCGCGAGCAGGGACAGGTAGCCGCCCCACGACGCGCCGTTCACGACGCACTTCGCCGGGTCGCTCAGTCCGGTTTGGACGGCCCAGTCGTGCACCGCGGCGACGTCTTCGAGCTCGGTCAGGCCGGGACGGCCCTCGATGGCGTCGCGCCAGGCCGAGCCGTAGCCGGTCGAGCCGCGGTAGTTGACCTCGACCACGGCGAACCCGGCGTCGAGCCAGGTCGCGCGGTAGGCGGAGAAGCGGTCCTCGTCCGCCGCGTGCGGGCCTCCGTGCAGCGAGAACACCGTCGGCAGCGGGCCATCCGGTGCCCCGGAAGGCCGCGAGACCAGCGCGTGGATCCGGCCGCCGACGCCTTCGACGAACGCGTCGGTCACCGGCTCGGAACCCGGCGCCCGCTCGCCCGGCGGCTCGAGCAGGATCGAGTCCGTGCCGTCCGTGGTCCGCGCGCGCACCGCGGCCGGCTCGGCGGCACTGGACCACGAGTACTCGACCGTGCCGTCGGGGCGGACGCCCGCCTCGCCGATCCGGCCGGCCGGTGTGTCCAGAGTGGACAGCTCGGTCGTGTCGAGGTCGTAGCGGTACAAGGAATTGCGGCCCTCGTGGAACTGGACGACCAGCAGGGCGCGCGCGTCCGGGTACCAGCCCGCGACGACCTCGCCGGGCAGGTCCAGCTCGATTTCGGTCTCGGTGTCCGCCCGGACGTCCCAGACCAGCAGCTCCTCGCGGCCGCGGCGCTCGTGCACCACCAGCAGCCGCTGGTCACCGGGCAGCGGCGAGAACTCGAGCGCGGACAGGCCCTTGCCTTCGCCGTCCCACTTCTCGGCGACGGCCTCGAACCCGTCGGTCGCGAGCACCCGCAGCGCGGGGTGGCGCGAGTCGCCGTGCTCGGAGTGCGAGATCGCGAGCAGGGTCTCGTCGCGGGACAGGGCGGCGATGCCGGCGTCGTCCGGGTGGCTGTAGAAGCGGCGCGTCTCGCCGCCGATCCGGGCGAACAGCTCGCTGCCGTCGTCGGTCGAGACGCCGACCGCGACGATCTTCGCGCCGATCTCGAGCCCGGCCTGGTAGCCGTCGTGGACGTCCGGGACCGCCTTCTCCGGCTTGCTGCCCTCGGTCGCGGCGAACGGCTCGCGCACCCAGGAGCCGAACTCGTCACCGTCGGTGTCGTCGAACCACCAGATCCACTCGCCGTCCGGGGACGGGCTCGCGTGCAGGGTGCCGTTGGGCCGATCGGTGACGCGGCGGTGCTCGTCCGTCGCGCGGTTCCAGGCGTAGACCTCCCAGACTCCGCTGGCGTTGGAGGCGTAGACGTTGGCTTCCGGGGCGTCGCGGGCCCACTCGGGCGCGAAGATGCGCGGGGCGTGGAAGCGGGCGCGCCAGCGGGCTTCGGCTTCGGCGTCGTCGAACAGCCGGTCCGGGACCACCGCGGGCGGATATTGGTTGGCTGACTGCGTGCTCACCCCTCGATCCTGCCACCTTCTGGCCGTACTGTGTGCGGGGTGCTGGAGGGTTACGCGCCGGGCTACGGTGCAGACGCGGTCTCGATGATGTCCGCGCGCACGGCGGCGGAGCGGGCGACGTTCGCCCAGCCCCTGTTCCGGCCGGGCATGTGGGTGGTCGACCTCGGCTGCGGTCCGGGCTCGATCACGCTGGGCTTGGCCGCGGAGTCCCGGGTGACGGGCGTCGACCGCGACGCGGGCCAGGTGGTCCTCGCCCGCGAGGCGGCCCGCCGCGCCGGGAGGTCCACAGTGGACTTCGTGGTCGGGTCGGCGTACGACCTGCCGTTCGCGTCCGGCAGCGTGGACGTGGCTTTCTCGCACGCGTTGTTCGAGCACCTCTCTTCTCCGGCCGACGCGTTGGCCGAGCTGCGCCGGGTGCTCCGGCCCGGCGGGAAGCTCGCGTTGTCCACATCGGACTGGAGCAAGGCGAGGCTGCGCCCGAAGACGGCGAACGTCGACGCGGCGCTGAGAGGCCACTACCTCCTGCGCCGCCGGGCGGGCGGCAACCCGTTCGCCGGCCGGAACATCGCGGAGGAGTGCGTGCGGGCGGGGTTCACGGAGGTGGCGTCGCGGGCGAAGTACCGCGAGGACATGAGTTACCGGGACCTGGCGAAGTACGTGGAGTCCCGCCTCGACACGGCGATCGCGGACCCGGCCTTCGCCCGCGACCGCGACCAGCTGGCCAGCGCGGCCCGCTCGGCGTGGGTGTGGACCCGCGGTGGTGACGGGGATTTCAGCCAGTGCTGGGTCGAGGTGACGGCAACGCGATAGCCGGGACGCGCGGGGGTCCGGGGGCGAAGCCGCCCGGCGGGGTTTGGGGTTCGACCCCAAAAAACACCGAGAGGGCCAGCATGGTTGGCGTTTTCCGCCAACACACCGGCCCTCTCGGCGCTCTCGTCGGGGTGGCGGGATTCGAACCCACGACCTCCTCGACCCGAACGAGGCACGCTACCAAGCTGCGCCACACCCCGAAGTACTGCTTAACGGGTCGTGGAGAAGTCTAGCGGACGCTGTCGCGGGCTTTGCGGGGGGCTGCCTTTCGCGGCTCGTTCGACCCCGATCCGCGCGGGACCAGCGTCAACAGGCTGGCCTCCGGCGGGCAGGCGAACCGAGCGGGCGCCCACGGCGACGTCCCCAGACCGGCCGACACGTGCAGCCACATGTGCGCCCCCCAGCGCGAGGCACCGCGAGCCCGGCTGCGATCCAGGTCACAGTTGGTGACAATCGCGCCGTACCCCGGCAGCCGGAGCTGGCCGCCGTGGGTGTGGCCGGCCAGGACCAGGTCGTAACCGTCCGTGGCGAACGTGTCCAGGACCCGCGGCTCCGGCGAGTGCGTGACGCCGAGGCGGACGGCCGCGCCGCTGTCGGCCGGGCCCGCGATGTCGGCGTAGCGGTCGCGGCGCAGGTGCGGGTCGTCGACGCCGGCCGCGAACACCCGCTGCCCGCCGACGTCGATCGTGCGGCGGACGTGCGTGAGGTCGGTCCAGCCGTGCTCGACGAACGCCGCGCGCAGGTCGCGCCACGGGAGCTGGGTGCCGTGGATGCGCTTCTTCTTGCCCTGCGGCATCAGGTAGCGGGCCGGGTTCTTCGGCTTGGGCGCGTAGTAGTCGTTGCTGCCGAAGACGAACACGCCGGGCCGGTCGAGCAGCGGGCCCAGCGCGCGCAGCACCGCCGGGACGGCCGTCCGGTGCGACAGGTTGTCGCCGGTGTTGACGACCAGGTCCGGGTTCAGCTCGTCGAGCGCGGCGACCCAGCGCTGCTTGCTGTGGTGCCCGGGCAGCATGTGCAGGTCCGAGACGTGCAGGATGGTGAACGGCCGCGAGCCGGGCGCCAGCACCGGCAGTTCGGCGGTGCGGAGGGTCCAGCGGCGCCGTTCGATCCCGACGGCGTAACCGAGCGTCGCGGCGCCGAGCGCCAGCGTCCCCGCCGCGAGGCGCGCCGCCGCCGCCCCCGACGTGCGTGTGTTACTGAGCGTGCTCACAATCCCCAGGATACGTGCTCAACAGTTGGATGACTTCGCCGCCGTTACGGGGAACCTGCCGCTTAACATCTGCGTCGGCCCGAAGACGGGAAACAGGCCGGGGGGCTTGGGGAGAACGATGGAGCAGTTCGGGCCGTACCGGATCGAAGGCCTGCTCGGCCGCGGCGGCATGGGCGAGGTGCACCGCGCCTACGACACCGCGCACGACCGCGTCGTCGCGCTGAAGCTGTTGTCCGAGCCCTTCGTCACCGACGAAGCCTTCCGCGCGCGGTTCCGCCGCGAGTCGCAGATCGTCGCGCGGCTGCGGGAACCGCACGTGATCCCGATCCACGCCTACGGCGAGATCGACGGCCGGCTGTACCTCGACATGCGGCTCGTCGAGGGCCGCGACCTCAAGGAGCTCCTGGCCGACGGGCCGCTCGACCCCGTGCGGGCCGCCGCGATCGTGGCCCAGGTCGCGGGCGCGCTCGACGCCGCCCACGCCGACGGCCTGGTGCACCGGGACGTCAAGCCGTCGAACGTGCTCGTGACGGGCGCGGACTTCGTGTACCTCGTGGACTTCGGCATCGCGCGGTCGATGACCGCCGAAGGGACGTCGATCACCGGCACCGGCAACGTGATCGGCACCCTCGACTACATGGCGCCGGAACGCTTCGGCGACGCCCCGATCACCGGTCTCGTCGACGTCTACGCGCTGGCGTGCGTGTTCTTCGAGTGCCTCACCGGGCACCGCCCGTTCCCGGCGGAGGGCGCGGCCGCGCAGATGGGCGCGCACCTGACCGCGCCGCCGCCCGTGCTTTCGCGGGCGCGCCCGGGCCTGCCGGTGGCGCTGGACGCCGTGGTGGCGCGCGGGATGGCGAAGAACCCGGCGGACCGGTACCCGACGGCGGGGGCGTTCGCCGACGCCGTCCGGGCGGCCGTGACCGCACCGGCACCGCCGATCCCGACGTGGCAGAAGACGTTGCCGGGCTACGTGCCGCAGCCGGCACCGATCACCCCGCCGCGGCCGATGCCGGTCCCGACGGCACCGCACCCGGCCCGGTTCACCGGCCCGGTGCCGCCGCCCCGGACCCCGGCCGCGCCGCCGGTGCAGCCGCCGAAATCGCAGCGGAACCGCTGGATCGCCCTGTGTGCCGCGCTGGCCGGGATCGTCGTGGTGGCGCTGGTGATCACCTACGTCGTGACGCGGGACCGGACGACCGAGACGGCCGGGCCGGACCCGACCAGGCCCACGACGACCAGCAATTCTCCGGCACCGGCCACGGAAACGACGGCTGAATCACCGTCCACTTCGGCATCGAAGCCCCCGCACGACGAGCGGCTGTACGCCGCGCTGCCGCCGATCTACCGCACGTGCGTCGACGCCGCGCCCCCCGCCGGAGCGGCCGCGGCGGTCGAGTGCGGCGGATCGACGGTCGGTGACGTCAAGATCGGCAACGTCTGGTTCGCGGAGCCGACCGGCGCGCGGTTCCTCCGCTTCGCCGACGCCGCCGCGATGGACGCGTTCTTCCAGAACATCGTGAAGACGCAGGGCCTCACCCGCAACGACGCCCAAGGCGCGTGCCGCCCCATCAAGTACCCCAAGATCTGGGGCACGTACTACCGCGCGGAGGTCCGCAACCCGGTCCCGGGCGAGTACCTGACCTGCTACCTCGGCGATCCGGCCCAGCTGGTGTGGACCGAGAAGAAGGACCTGGTGGCGGGCATCCTGCTGTCCACAAAGGTCACCACGAACGATGACCTCGACAAGCTCTACGCGTGGTGGAACTCGTTGATCCTGGTGGACATGGGGAGCAGCTGATCGAAACGCGAGCGGGGCGGGAGGTCGCCCTCCCGCCCCGCTCGTCCTCGGTCGTGCCTAGCGGGCGGCGCCGCCCAGGTACTTCGGGTCCGGGCCCGGCAGTTCCATCCGCGGCTGGCTGGCGTCCAGGATGTTCTTCATCGCGCCGAACCAGGTCCGTGCCGGGGCCTTGCCACCGAAGATGTTGCCGTTCGGGCAGACCCGGACGTTGCCGGGGCCGGCGTCGCAGATACCGCCCTGCCCGCCGCCGAACTTGAACGTCATCGCCGCGCCCGCCAGCTGCGGGGTGCCACCGACGAAGGTCGCCGAGACGTTGCCCTGCGTGGTGCCCGTCTTGCCGATGATCGGGCGGTCCCAGCCGACGTCCGCGGCCGCGCGGGCCGAGGTGCCGCCCGGCTGGTCGTCCTTGCTCATCCCGACGGCGAGGGTGTTCGCCAGGCCCTCGGGCACCGCCTGCTCGCACGCGGCTTCCTTGATCGGCACCGGTTTCCCGTTGCGGTCGGTCACCCCGGCGATCGGCGTCGGCGGGCACCAGACGCCGCCGGACAGGATGGTCGCGGCCACGTTGCCCAGTTCCAGGCCGCTCAGCGGGCTGAAGCCCAGGGTGAACGCGCCGAAGCCCGGCCAGCTGCCCTTGGGGCCGTAGTACTCGGCCTGGCTCTGGCTCTTCTCGGGCTTGTCCGCCTTCGGGTCGACCGTTCCGCCGCCGACGTTGCTCGCCATCGTGTCGCGCATGCCGAGCCGCTTGGCCATGTCGATACCCGGTGCCGTGCTGCCGAGCCGGTCTTCGAGCTCGACGAACGTGGTGTTCGGCGAGGTCGCCAGCGCGGTCTGGACGGTCGCGCCCTCGGCGATGCGGCTGTAGTCACCGGCGTTGCCGACGCAGTACCAGCGGGAGCGCAGCGGCGGCCCGGTCGGCGGGCAGTTGTTGCCACCACCGGAGTACACGTGCGAAATGTAGGTGTCCGGCACCTGCACCGGCGTGTAGATCCCGGCGACACCCTTGTCCAGCGCCGCCGCGGTGGTGAAGATCTTGTACGTCGACCCCGCGCCACCGGTGTTGTAGACACCCGTGGGCAGCGCGTACGTCGTCTGGCCCGCGTCCTGGTTCTGGCCGTAGTCCCGGTTCGCCGCCAGCGCGACGACCTCGTGCCGGTTCTTGCCCGGCCGGACCAGCGAGAGGGTGTTCGCGACGTACGGCTGGGTCTTGTCGACCTGCGCCTCCGCCGAGACCTTCGCCTCGTGGTTGGCCCGCTCGTCCAGCGTGCTCTTGATCGTGTAGCCGCCGGTGTAGAGCTGGTCCTTGGTCATCCCGCTCGCCTTGAGCAGGTAGTCCTCGACGTACTGGCAGAAGAACCCGGACTCCGGGCCGGCGCCGATGCAGTTGGCCGGCGGCTTCTTCGGGCCGTCCGGGACCACGCCGAGCGGCTCGGCCTTGAAGCGGTCCGCGTCGGCCTTCGCCAGCTTCCGGTTGTCGACCATCCGGTCGAGCACCAGGTTGCGGCGGGCGGTGGCCTTGTCCGCGTGCTTCCACGGGTCGTTGTTGATCGGGTTGTTCACCAGGCCGGCCAGCAGCGCGGCCTGCGGCACGGTGAGCTTCTCCGGGGTGGTGTCGAAGTACGCGTGCGCCGCCGCGCCGATGCCGTAGATCTGGCGGGAGAACTCGACGATGTTGAGGTAGTTGGCCAGGATCTGCTGCTTGGTCAGCTTCGTCTCGAGGTTGATCGCGATCCGGGCTTCCTTCAGCTTCCGGGAGATCGACTGCTCCTGGGCCTTCTTCTGGCCGATCGGGTCGTTCCGGTAGACGACGTTGATCAGGTAGTTCTTGGTCAGCTGCTGGGTCAGCGTCGAGGCACCCTGGGTGTCCGCGCCGGTGCTGTTGCTGACGGCCGCGCGCAGCGTGCCCTGCCAGTCGACGCCGTGGTGCTCGTAGAACCGCTTGTCCTCGACCGAGACCAGCGCCCACTTCATGGCCTCGTTGATCTGGTCCTCGGTGATCGGCAGCCGGTACTGGTCGTACAGGGTCGCGATCGGCTTGCCGGTGCTGTCGGTGACCGTCGTCACCAGCGGCGGCGGGATGTCCGCGAGGTCGGAGGAGGTCTTCTCCACCGTCTCGCTGGCCTGGTTCGACATGACGCCCGCGGCCCCCACGACCGGGAAGAGCATGCCGGCGACGAGCACCCCCGCGAGCAGACAGAGGCCGATGAGCTTGAACAAACCATCCGCTTTTCGCACGAGGGCCAGGCTACCCGGAACGGATCAGGCGCCGGTGACGCCGTGTCTCCGAAGGTGTGAAATCAGTGACAAAACAGGCCCCCTTCGGTGACAACTGGTAACGGAAGGCATTCTGGGTCTCGACGGGGGGAACCGAGGGCCCCTACAGTCCGTCAACGTCTCACGAAGAAAAGCCGACGGATGGATCAACGCGGGTGGGAGCTCGCGTCGGCCGAACGGCGGCACCGGCACCGGGGAGGTGCCCGGGTAACCGACGTGAGCTGAGGGAGACACGCTCGCGGGGGCAAGGAGCGCAGTGCCTTTCCCCGCTGGTGCGTCGATCACCAGGGTAGGGAGCTGGGGGTATGGAAACCAACCAGTCGAGCTGGCGAATCAACGCGTCCTGCCGGGACGCCGATCCGGACGGCCTGTTCGTCCGGGGTGCGGAGCAGAACCGCGCGAAAGCGGTCTGCATGGGCTGCCCGGTCCGCACTGAATGCCTCGCCGAAGCGCTCGACGGCCGGATCAACTTCGGCGTCTGGGGTGGCATGACCGAACGCGAGCGGCGCGCACTGCTGCGCCGCCGCCCGGACGTGGAGAGCTGGGCCGACCTGCTCGAAGCGGCCAAGCGCGACGCGCAGGAGCGCGTCGAGGTCGGCTGACCGGCCGCGGGCGGCGCGGACCTGCTGCCGCGCCGCCCGCGCCGCTCAGCCGGCGAGCTTCGAGCCGATGTCGCGCAGGCCGCCGAGGTCGTGCACGTCGCCGGCCAGCGCGGGCACCTTCGCCAGCGCCACCTCCGGGTGCGCCCTGGTGAACCGGGCCAGCAGGCGTTCCTCGCGCGCGGCCAGCTGGACGCGGTCGGCGTGCAGCCGCAGCACGGCCTCGGCCAGCGGCGCGTTCTGCAGGCTCTCGGCCGCCGCCAGCGCCTCCGCGCCGGACAGCTTCGCGAGCACCGGGTGGGTCCGGTTCGCGATCAGCCCGGCCAGGGGCATCGACTCGGCCGACAGCCGCTCCACGAAGTAGGACGCCTCGCGCAGCGCGTCCGGCTCCGGCGCGGCCACGACCAGGAACGACGTCCCGGACGAGCGCAGCAGCTCCGCCGTCTTGCGCGCGCGCTCGCGGAAGCCGCCGAACATGCTGTCGAAGGCCTGCATGAAGGCCGAGGCGTCGGTCAGCAGCTGGCCGCCGATGATCGTCGACACGGCCTTGGCGAACATCGAGAACCCGGCGTTGACGACCTTGCGCAGGCCCCAGCCGCCGGCCTTGGCCGGCGCGGTGAGCAGGCGGATCATCCGGCCGTCCAGCGCGCTCGACAGCCGTGTCGGCGCGTCGAGGAAGTCCAGCGCGGACCGGCTCGGCGGGGTGTCGACGATGATCAGGTCCCACTCGCCGGTGGCGGCGAGCTGGCCCAGCTTCTCCATCGCCATGTACTCCTGCGTGCCGGAGAACGACGTGGAAATCGTCTGGTAGAAGGGGTTCTGGAGCAGCTGCTCGGCGCGTTCCGGGCCGGCGTGCACGCGCACCATGTCGTCGAAGGTGCGGCGCATGTCGAGCATCATCGCCCAGAGCTCGCCCTTGGGCTCGAAGCCCTCGACCTGCACCTGCTTCGGGTGGTTGCCGAGTTCGCGCAGGCCGAGCGCCTGTGCCAGCCGTCGTGCGGGGTCGATGGTCAGCACCACGGTCTGGCGGCCGCGCTCGGCCGCGCGCAGGGCCAGCGCCGCGGCGGTGGTCGTCTTGCCGACGCCGCCGGAGCCGCAGCAGACGATCACGCGGCTCTCCGGGGCGTCGAGCAGCGCGTCGATGTCGATGGTGGTCACAACCGCACCCCCTGGTCGGTCAGGGCTTCGGCCAGGTCGTAGAGGGCGGCGACGTCGATGCCGTCGGTCAGGTCCGGCAGCTCCAGCGTCGGCAGGTCGGCCTCGGCGAGCTGCTCGCGGGCCCGCTGCTCGGCGGCGACCCGCACGGCGTGCTCGACGGTCTCCTCGACCAGCGACTCCAGCGTGTCCTCCGGCAGCTTCAGCCCGGCCGAGGCGAGCCCGTCGCGGACGCGGGAGGCGTCGACGCGGCCGTCCGCGGCGGCGGTCACCGACCGCGCGGGCAGTCGCGGCGGCCGGACCCGGTTGACCAGCACCGCGCCCGGGCGCAGGTCGGCGCCGTCCAGCTCGGCCACGGCCTCGACGGTCTCGCGGACCGGCATCTCCTCCAGCAGCGTGGCCAGGTGCACCGCGGTCTGGCCCGAGTGCAGCAGCCGCACCACGCCTTCGGCCTGGCCGCGGATCGGGCCGGTCTTCGCGAGGTCGGTCAGCGCCTTGGTGACGTCGAGGAACTTGACCACCCGGCCGGTCGGCGGCGAGTCGACGACGACGGCGTCGTACGTGTGCCGCCCGTCGGACTCGGTCCGGCCGACGCACTCCTTGATCTTCCCGGTGAGCAGGACGTCCCGCAGGCCCGGCGCGAGCGTGGTCGCGAACTCGATCGCGCCCATCCGCCGCAGCGTCCGGCCGGCGAAGCCCAGGTTGTAGAACATCTCGAAGTACTCGAGCAGCGCGGCTTCGACGTCGATGTGCAGCGCGCGCAGCTCCCCACCGCCCGGGACCGACGCGATGCGCTGCTCGGCGTAGGGCAGCGGCTCGGTGTCGAAGAGCTGGGCGATGCCCTGACGGCCCTCGACCTCGATGAGCAGCACGCGACGGCCTTCGCGGGCGAGCGCGAGGCCGAGCGCGGCGGCGAGCGTCGTCTTGCCCGTCCCGCCCTTGCCGGTGACGAAGTGCAGCCGGGCCCTGGCGAGCTCGTCGGTCCAGCCGGCATGGGGAATGGTCACTTCTTCACCCTAATTCAGCGCTCAACTGGCCAGCAGCATGACGCCGACCGCAGCGGCCACCGCCGCGACGAGTGCCCAGCTCACAGCGCCGGGCAGCACCGTCAGGGTGAGCACGCCCACCACCGCGAGCAGGGTGAAGGTGATCACCCCGCCGAGCGCGACCGAACCGGAGCTCTGCGTCCGGTCGCGCACCTTCGCCATCACGACGAGCACCAGCGGCAGCCCGGCCGCCGCGAGCAGCGCCGTCGCGAGCACCCGCCACGTCTCCACCCCGTCAACGCTAGCGGCGCGCGGCCGGTCGCGCGTCGGCGTGAGATGGGCCACAGTCCGGCGCGTCGCGAGGCTTAATCCGGCGGCGCTCCACGAGGCGCTTGCCCGCTTGGCTACGCTCCCGGTTCATGAGCGCCACCAAGTGGGAGTACGCCACCGTCCCTCTGCTGATCCACGCGACGAAGCAGATCCTCGACCAGTGGGGCGAGGACGGCTGGGAGCTGGTCACCGTGCTGCCGAACCCGACCGGCGAGCAGCACGTCGCCTACCTGAAGCGTGCGAAGGGCTGACCCGGTGAGCTGGAGCGAACGGCTGAAGGAGCTCGGCATCGAGCTGCCCGGCGTCGCGGCCCCGCTGGCCGCGTACGTGCCCGCCGTCCAGAGCGGGAAGCACGTCTACACCTCCGGCCAGCTGCCCTTCGTCGACGGCGTGCTCGCCGCGACCGGCAAGGTCGGCGCGGAGATCAGCCCCGAAGAGGCGAAGGGCCACGCCCGCACGTCGGCGCTCAACGCGCTCGCGGCCGTGCACGCACTGGTCGGCATTGACAACGTCGCGCGGATCGTCAAGGTTGTCGGCTTCGTGGCTTCCGCGGAGGGCTTCACCGGTCAGCCCGCGGTCGTCAACGGCGCGTCCGAACTGCTCGGCGAGGTCTTCGGCGACGCGGGCATCCACGCCCGCTCGGCCGTCGGCGTCGCGGAGCTGCCCATCGGCTCGCCGGTGGAGGTCGAACTGATCGTGGAGGTGCAGTGATGGACCCGGACATCGAGCAGTCCACCCACGAGCTGCTGATCCGGCTGGCCGGGCGGCTGCCCGACCAGCTGCTGTGGCGGTTCCGCGACTGGCTCGGCGAAGGCGCCATGGGCACCCTCGCGCGGACCCTGCCGAGGTCTTTGCTTAAGCACAGGATCGACCTCGACCAAACGGAGTACCGGCTGCTCGTGGCCGGTCTCATCCCGCACGGCGCCGACTGGCACCAGGTCAGTTCGACGCTGGGGGTAGACGACGTCACCGAGAACCGGTACACATTCACGTCGAGTGCGCCCGAATGGGTTAACTCGGTCGACTCCGTGTCCGTGTTGATCCACGCAACGTTGCGAGGACGCCCGGACGTGGGGGAAGTGCGGCAGAGCTGGCGACACGTCGGTGTGGTCGGGCAGGGCACCGCCAAGCGCGTCCTGCTGATCACCGCACTGGCGGGGCTGCCGAGGTTGACCGGCGAACTGCAGCGGGTGCTGCGGGTCCTGGGCGACGAAGAGCCCAGCGTCGAGGTCATCCCGCCGCGCTTCGACCTGCCGGGGTACCACCGGGCCGCGCTGGCCGACTCAGAGCTGGTCTGCGTGGGCGCCGTGGCGGGGACCCGGCTAGTAGCCGCATAACGCTCGCCCGCCAGCGAGCTGGGAGGGAGCAAGGCAATGGTGGAGGTCCACGACGGCCCGCCCATGGACGGGTTCTCGGTGCCCCTGCGCCTGCACAACCTGTTGCTGGCCCTGGCGGGCCGGATCGACGACAGCGCACTCACCGAAGCGCGTGAGCTGATCGCCCGGGCCCACATCGACGAGGCGGTCGAGCTGACCACCGGCACGCTCATCGCGGGCCGGATCCCGGTCAGCTCCGCCGAGCAGCGCGAGCTCGCGCTGGTGCTCGAGATGAGCCGCTCGGACGCGACGCTGGCGAACGACCTGCTGGTCGACGAGACCGAGCCGGTCAACACGCACCGGTTCACCGGCGACAACGCGCCGGAGTTCGGCATCGCCGAGGCGCTCGACCGCACGCTGCAGGTGCTGCCGGACGTCCGCTCGGTGCACGCGGTGTGGCGCAACACCCCGGCCGGCAGCGTGCCGGGCGCGCTGCCGCAGCGCGTGGTGCTCGTCGAGCTGGGGCCGGACGGCAACCCGCCCGCCGTCGCGTTCCGCGTCGACACGGCGTTGCGCCGGGCCGGGATCCACTCGGTCGTCGAGGTCAGCGGCCCCGGCGTCGCGCACTCCGAGTACCACCAGGCCGCTTCGGCGGCCGCGTCACCGGCGTGGGTGACCGGCAGCACGACGTCGAGCTCGTCGTCGTACCGGTCGGAGCCCGTCAAGCCGGCCGCGGCCCCGGTGAGCTCGGAGCCGGTCGCGGAGTCGGGCAGCAGGCACAGCATGCGTTCGAGCAGCACCACGACGGCGCCGGCCGAGCCGGTCGCCCCGGTGGTGCCGATCGTCTCGCCGCCCGCCGCCGAGCCGCCCCGCAAGGCGCGGTCGGAGACCCGGGCCGAGCGCACCGCCGACCTGACCCCGGCCGAGGTGGCGCAGCTGCGGCAGGCGCTGGCCGAGGACCCGGAGAAGGGCCGCGAGATCGCCGCGGGCAAGCCGTCGATGCACGAGGTCGTCGAGCTGCCGGCGCTGGACCTCGACGACCCGAGCCTGAGCGAGCGCGACCGGGCGCTGCTGCGCGAGCTGCACGCCGAGCTGGCCGAGCGCGAGCGGGCCGAGGCGGCGAAGATGCGGCTCAACGGCGCGTCCCGCTCCGGCGGCGACCAGCGCGGCTGGACCGCTCCGTAGGACTGGCGTTCACGAAAGGCGGCACTTCCCTCCGGGAGGTGCCGCCTTTTCCGTGTCCGGCGTGCCACAAGTGCGCGACGGGACGTCGGGTACCGGAGGTATGTTGCCCGGGTGGAGCAGCCAAAGGAGTTTGTCTTCGACATCCCGGTCGGCGCGGGGGTGGCCACCCGCGCGAACGCCGACGGCCCGCCGGCGACGCCGAAGGACGCGGCCACCGTCATCCTGGTCCGGGACGGCGCCGACGGCGTCGAGGTCTTCCTGCAGCACCGGGTCAAGGGCATGCCGTTCGCCGGCGGGATGACCGTGTTCCCCGGCGGCGGGGTCGACCGGCGCGACGCGGACACGTCGGTGGCCTGGGCCGGTCCCGAGCCGTCGTGGTGGGCCGCGCGGTTCGGCTGTGACGAGGCGCTCGCGCGGGCGCTGACCTGCGCGGCCGTGCGCGAGACGTTCGAGGAGTCCGGCGTGCTGCTCGCGGGCGGCGCGGACGAGGTGCTGACGGACGTCACGCCGTACGCGGCGGCCCGCCAGGCCCTCGAAACGCGGGAGGTGTCGCTGGCCGGCTTCCTCGCCGACGCGGGCCTCACGCTGCGCGCGGATCTCCTGCGCCCGTGGGCGCACTGGATCACGCCCGAGCAGGAGCCGCGTCGCTACGACACCCGGTTCTACGTGGCGAAGCTGCCCGAAGGCCAGGAAGCCGACGGGGCGACGTCGGAGGCGTCGAGCTCCGGCTGGCAGCGTCCCGAAGACGCCATCGCGGACGCGCGCGAAGGCCGCCGGATGCTGATGCCGCCGACGTGGCTGACGCTGAGCGAGCTGGCGGAGTTCGCCACCGCCGACGACGTGCTGAACGCGCCGCGCGAGATCGTCCGGATCGCGCCGACGCTGATCCGCGAGAACGACCACGTCCGAGTCGTCCTGGAGCCGCGATGAGCGCCCCCGCCTACGGCGTGCTGCGCCAGGTGTCCGAGACGGCTTCGGTGCTGCTGGAGAACAACCCGTCGTCGATGACGCTGGAGGGCACCAACAGCTGGGTGCTGCGGGCGACGCCGTCGAGCCCGGCCGTGGTCGTCGACCCGGGCTACCGCGACCTCGAGCACCTCGAGCTGCTGGCCGCGGTCGGGCCGGTCGAGCTGATCGTGCTGACGCACCACCACCCCGACCACGCCGAGGGCGCGCCGTGGTTCGCCGAGCGCGTCGGCGCTCCGGTGCGGGCGTTCGACCCCGCGCTGTGCATCGGTGCTCCGTCCTTTGTGGACGGCTCGGTGCTGTCGGCGGGCGGGCTCTCCCTCCGCGTCCTGCACACGCCCGGCCACACCGACGACTCGGTGTCCCTGGTCCTCGACGGCCAGGTGCTGACGGGCGACACGATCCTCGGCCGCGGCACGACGGTGCTGCACGACCTCGGTGACTACCTGCGGTCGCTGCGGAAGCTGATCGAGCTCCCGGCCGGGACGGTCGGGCTGCCCGGGCACGGCCCGGAGCTCCTCGATCTGCCCTCGACCGCCCGTGAGTACCTTGCCCACCGGGAACAGCGGCTCGACCAGGTGCGTTCGGCCCTGAAGACACTCGGGCCGGACGCCACCCCGCGCCAGGTCGTCGAGGTCGTGTACGCCGACGTCGACCGGGCGCTGTGGGCGCCGGCCGAGTGGAGCGTGCAGGCGCAGCTGGACTACTTGCGGTCGGAGGAGAACGGATGAGCAACGTCGAGGTCGAGTTCTACTGGAGGCCGGGCTGCGGCTTCTGCGCGGCCCTGGAGAGGCCGCTGTCGAAGAGCGGCTTCACCATCCGCGCGATCAACATCTGGGAGGACCCGGCCGCGGCGGCACGGGTGCGCGAGGTGGCCAACGGCAACGAGACGGTGCCGACGGTGATCGTGGGTTCGAAGGCGATGGTCAACCCGTCGTTCGCCGAGGTCGAGGCGGCGGTCAAGGCAGCTTCGGCCGGCTGAGCGTGGCCGGGCCGCTTCCCGTTCCGGGAGGCGGCCCGTCCTTTGTGCGGACGGTGTAGCGCGTGGAGGTGCGCGGGCGACTCAGAGCCTGTGGACGACCAGCACGCGATCGACTTCGTACTCAACGGCGAGCCGTACCGCTTGAGCCGCGCCCAGGTGCTGAGCGCGGCGGCCCGCGGTGGGCCGGAGCAGATCCGCACGCACTGGGTGTCCATCGGCGAGCAGCGGTGGCCGCCGCGGCAGATCTTCGAGCGTGCGCTCGGCGTTCCACGGACCGATTTCATCTCCCACTATGCGATCCGCCAGCTCCGGCGCCTCGGCTTCCCGACGAGCCCGCTTCCGCACGAACCCGCGACGCCGGTCGGGAGCGACCTCGGGCAGGCCTTCGCCGACCTGGTCGCGTTCTTGACCGCCGAAGACCTGACCGCTCGGGTCAGCCGGCTGGAAACCGAGCTGACCGACGCCGGCCTCGAGGATCTCGCCGATCGCGACGGCGGCCTGACGGGCGAACTGCTCGAGGCGGCGCTCCTGGTCCGGGAGCACGCCGGGCGGGTCAACGACCTCATCCACGCGGCGATGATCGTCCGGGCGCTGCCGAAGATCCTCAAGCCCGGCGAGCGGATCGTCCGCCGTCCTTCGCTGGCCGCCGGGAACGATCCCAGCCGGAAGTTCGACCTCGAGACCAACTTCCGGCTGGCGGAATTCAAGGCCGGTCGGTGGAAGGGCCGCGATGCCATGCGCAAACGCATGCTCGTCGCGGACCTGGCCGGCCTGGTCCTCGATGGCGATGAGCGCCGCGCGGAGCTCTACGTGCTCGGCCGCATGCCGATCGACTTCCTGCGCACCAGCAACTCGACCATGGAATGGGCACTCGGCCGCTCGTCACCGCACCTGCGGCAGGCCTACGCGCAGCGCTTCGGCGCTGCCGCCATGACCGTCGGCCAGTTCACCGCCGGCCCGGCGGCCGGAGTTGCCCTCCAGGACCTGACCGAGATCATCGGCTGAGCATCGGCATCAGGTAGTACGTCAGCGCCACCTCCCCGGGCTCGGCCGCGCGCAGGACGCAAGCCCGCATCCCCGGCTGGATCGACAGCACCACCCGCTCGCCCGCGAACGCCGCCAGCGCGTCGAGCAGGTACCGGGCCTGGAACGACGGTGACGTCCGGCCGCCGCCGACGTCCGCCTTCAGGACTTCCTCCGCCTCGCCCGTGTCCTGCCGGGCGCTCGCCAGCCGGACCTGCGCGTCCCCGACCTCCAGCGCCAGGACCCGCCTGTCCTCCGCGTACACCCCCACCCGGCGGACCGCCGCCGCCAAGGCGTCCGCCTCCAGGGTCACCGTGGTGTCCACCGCGCCCGACGGGATCGACTCCTCGGACAGGAAGCCCGCGTCCAGGACCGCGGTGGCGACCAGACCTTCCGCCCAGCTCACCCCGAACCGCCCCGCGGCGACGTGCAGGCCCACCCGGCCGCGCGCCTGCCGGGCCGCCTCCGTCAGCAGGGCCGCCGGGACCAGCACGTCCAGCGACCCCGGCGCGAGCAGCGGCAGCCGGGCCACCGCCATCCGGTAGCGGTCCGACGCCGTCAACGTCAAGACGTTGCCGGCAGCCTGCAGGCGGACGCCGGTGAACAGCGGGAGCGGGTCGTCCTTGGCCGCCGTTCCCGCGACCGTCCGCACCGCCGACGCGAACGCTTCTCCCGCCACTTCGGAAACCTGTGCGGGTGGGTCCGGAAGCGACCCGGAAGAAGGCAGCAGCGGCAGCGCGAACCGGGCGTTGTCCAGCCGCAACGCCAAGCGCGTGCCCTCGACGACCAAGCGCACCCGCTCTGCGTCGAGCACCTTCAGCGTCTCCGCCAGCGGGGCGGCCGGGACGACCACCGACCCCTCCGCGTGCGTGGTCGCCGGGCAGCCGAACCGGACCGCGAGGTCCGCGGCGCCGCCGGCGACCGTCAAACCCACCGCGCCGGCCTGCAGGCGGAGCCCGGTGCGGGCCGGCAGCAGGCGTGACGCGGCGGAGACGGCCGCCGAGAGGCGGTGGGCAGGCGTGGTGAGGTCCATGCCCGCAAGCTAGCGGCGGGTACCGACAAAAACCGCGGAGCTACGCGTTGACCAGCGACCGCGGCTCGACCGGAGCGGCGGCGGACCGGACCGTGCCGCGCAGCAGCCACACGACCAGCGCCAGCACCACCCCGGCCACGCTCGCCGCCAGGAACGCCGCGCCAGGGCCGGCGTGCTCGACGACGTACCCGCTGATCGACTGGCCGGCCGCCAGGCCCAGCGTCACCGCCGTCAGCACCCAGCCGAACGCCTCCGCCGCGGTCCCGGACGGCGCCACCAGTTCGATCGTCGTCGAGTGGGCCGTCGACTGCGGGGTGATCAGCGCGCCGGCCAGCAGCATCATCAGCGCCAGGCCCCACAGCGAAGACGGCCACGCGAGCAGCGCGACCAGTGCACCGAAGCCGCCGAGCAGCACCGGCAGCCGCAGGCCGAGCTGCCGCGGCCACGGCCGCAGGCTGTAGGCGACGCCGAACGCCACCGAGCTCAGCGACCACGCCGACAGCAGCAACCCGCCCACCGAAGGAGAACCCGCTTCGGTGGCCGCGGCCGGTACGGCGACCTCGACGAACCCGATCACCACGCCGAAGCCCAGCGCCGCGATGGCCAGCGTGCGCATGCCCGGGCTCGCCAGCGCGCCCAGCAGCGAGCCCGAGGACCCCGAAGCGGGCCCCCACGCCCGCACGGCCGGGCTCAGCGCGAACAGCACCGCGCCGGTGAACTGCAGCGCGACCCCCAGCACCAGGCCGGTGCCCGCCCACGGCGCCATGACCAGCAGCCCGGCCACACCGGGGCCGAGGATGAAGAAGACCTCCATGCTGATCGCCTCGTACGAGAACGCCGCGTTGCGCGGCCCGCCCGGCGGCAGCAGCCTGCCCCACAGCGCCCGCGACGCCGATCCGACCATCGGCTCGGTCAGCCCGGTGAGGGCGCCGAACGCGACCAGCACGGCGGTCGAAGCGTGCGACTCGATGGCCACCACCAGCGCGCTCATCGACAGCGCCAGCAGCAGCGAGACGACGAGCAGCGGCCGCGTCGGCCCGAACCGGTCGATCAGCCTGCCCTGCACCACCGCGCCGACCGACACCCCGACGAGTGAACCGGCCGAGACGAGCCCGGCGGTGGCGAAGGAACCCGTCTCACGCTGGACGTAGAGCAGGGCCGAGATGCCGATCATGGCGATCGGCAGGCGGGCGAGCACGGACGCGACGGCGGGCCACCGGGCCGCGCGAGTCGTCAGCGCGGTGCGGTAGTCGGCGAGGGTGGTGCGGCTTTCGTGGTTCGAGGCAGAGTGGGACACGCGTACAAGTATGCCGCAGAGTGGTACGTCGGTACCAGTTATTTGACGGTCAGGTTGGTCACCGGCAGACTGGCGGTGGATCTTGTATCCGGTGCGACAGGTCTCGATCAGGTAACACTCACGATATTCTCCGTGGACTCCTGCAACGAAACGGCTCAGACGGCGTCCTTGAGAGTGAATGGCCTTGAATTCGTGGGTATGGGCCGTGATGGTTGAACAACAGCACAGAAAAACCCAGCTCCCTCCGGCACACGGGTCGGGGCCTGGCCCGGAGGGCGGGGAGCGCGGATCGTCGGGGGATGGTCCGCGCAAACAACGAAGAGCCGGTGCGCCACGTCGGGGGTGGCGCCCGGCTCTTTGTTGTTCGAAGGCACAGTTGTTGCCAGGCAAGAAGAAGGCCCCTCGGCTCGCCGAGGGGCCTTCTTTCGCTAAGGGCTCAGCGGGCCCGGCGGGCCAGCCGCTCCGGGTCCAGGATCAGCACGCTCTTGCCTTCGAGCCGCAGCCAGCCGCGGTGGGCGAAGTCGGCGAGCGCCTTGTTGACGGTCTCGCGGGAGGCGCCGACGTACTGGGCGATCTCTTCCTGCGTCAGGTCGTGCGTGACCCGCAGCAGGCCCGCCTCCTGGCTGCCGAAGCGCTGCGCCAGCTGCAGCAGCGCCCGCGCCACGCGGCCCGGGACGTCGGTGAAGATCAGTTCCGCGACCATGTTGTTCGTCCGGCGCAGGCGGCGCGCGACCACGCGCAGCAGCTGCTCGGCGATCTCGGGGCGGGTCGAGATCCACTGGCGCAGGGCCGGGCGGTCCATGGTGACCGCGCGGACCTCGGTGACCGTGGTCGCGCTCGACGTCCGGGGGCCGGGGTCGAAGATGGACAGCTCGCCGAACATGTCGGACGGGCCGAAGATGCCCAGCAGGTTCTCGCGGCCGTCCGGGGACTTGCGGCCGATCTTCACCTTGCCGGACTGGATGATGTAGAGCTTGTCGCCGGGTTCACCCTCGTTGAAGATGACATGGCCGCGGGGGAACTCCACGGACTCCAAGGTCTGGGCCAGCGCCTCCGCCGCTGCCGGCTCAACACCCTGGAATATGCCCGCACGGGCCAGGGTTTCGTCCACCTCGGGTGCCTCCTCGTCGAGAAACGATCACGCTCCCCGTTGCTCGAGGAGCGTGACGCCGATCACTTGCGCGTCAGTCTAGGGCGTACTCCCGAGATCGCCCGCCGGACTCGCGAGCGGCGGAAACGATCTCGTTCGAACGTGGAGCCTAACTCCGCACGCGACGCGCGCGTAGCCTGGCTGCCCGTCCGCCCAGCCTACGCAGCCGGAACAGCTCCAGCGCGCGGCCGATGCCGTGCCCGTAGAGCGCTCTGACCTCGTTGGGCTGCGCCTGCTCGAGGAACTCTTCGACCTCGTTCTCCTGCACCGCGACGTGCTTGAGCCTGCTCTCGACCCGCTCCATGAAGAGCGCGAAGAACATGATCACCAATGGGACCAGGATGACGAACCAGACAGTCATGACCGGACCCCGAAACACTCGATGAAAAGCATCTACTCCAGATCCTCGCTCATGGCGGCCGGAAAACGCGCCGAGGTGGTGCTCTGGCGTGTCGGTCGTCCACCGGTGCAGTCACCGGCTCGTCCGACGGCGCCCGTAGGCTATCGGGGTGCCACCTGCCACCACGAACGCCCCCCGTGAGGGCGCTGGTGAAAGCCGATTGGCTCTGGTGAGACGCGCAAGGCGGATGAAGCGTTGCCTGGACGACGTGTATCCCGGCGCCCACTGCGAGCTCGACTTCACCACACCACTGGAACTGCTGGTCGCGGTCGTGCTGTCCGCGCAGACCACCGACGTCCGGGTGAACCTCGTCACGCCCGCGCTGTTCAAGCGCTACCGGACCGCCGCCGACTACGCCGGTGCCGACCGCACCGAGCTGGAGGAGTACCTCCGGAGCACCGGGTTCTACCGGGCGAAGGCGAACTCCGTGATGGGGCTCGGCGCCGCCCTCGTCGAGCGCTTCGGCGGCGAGGTGCCGGGCAGGCTCGAAGACCTGGTCACCCTGCCCGGCGTCGGCCGCAAGACCGCCAACGTCGTCCTCGGCAACGCCTTCGACGTGCCGGGGATCACCGTCGACACCCACTTCGGCAGGCTGGTCCGGCGCTGGGGCTGGACGGCGGAGGAGGACCCGGTCAAGGTCGAGCACGCGGTCGGCGAGCTGATCCCCCGCAAGGAGTGGACGATGCTCTCCCACCGGGTGATCTTCCACGGCCGCCGCGTCTGCCACGCCAAGAAGCCGGCCTGCGGTGCCTGCCCGCTGGCCAAGGACTGCCCGTCGTACGGCACCGGGCCGACCGGGTTCGAAGAGGCCGCGAAGCTGGTCAAAGGCGAAGAAAAGGACCACATCCTGGCCATGGCGGCGCCCCGGTGACGAGAGTCACCAAGTGGGCACTCGCCGCCGCCGTGCTGGCGGTCGCGCTGATCGTCGCGCTGCTGCCGCGCGGGGGTGACGACTCGGCCGCGAAGCCGTCCGGCGACCTCGGGACCGCCCGGTCCGCGGCGGCGCTCCGGCCGTGCCCGGCCGCGGGCGCGGCCCAGCCGGTGAAACAGCTCGAAGGCGTCACGGCGGACTGCCTCGGCGACGGCGGGAGCGTCGACGTCGGGAAGGCCCTCGCCGGGGCTCCGGCGCTGGTCAACGTGTGGGCCTCGTGGTGCGAGCCGTGCCGGACCGAGCTGCCCGTGCTCCAGGAATACGCGAAGCAGCAGGGCGCGGTCCGCGTCCTCGGCGTCCAGGTGCAGAGCCCGGCGAAGGACGGGCTCGACCTGCTGGCCAAGCTGGGCGTGCACCTGCCGTCGGTGTACGACGGCAACGGGCAGACCGGCCCGGTCCGGACCGCGCTGAAAGTGCCGCCGAGACTCCCGGCGTCCTACCTCGTCACCGCGACCGGCGACATCCGGTTCATCGCGAATCCACCCACCTTCGTGAACACTGACCAGGTGCGCGCGGCAGTCGAGGGGGCATCGTGATCGGACCACTGGTCGAACCCGAGTCGGTGCCCGAGTGGCTCCGGCCGCTGGTCAAGGTGAGCGGCGAAGTCGATTCGAAGACGTTCACCCGCTTCAGCCCGCCCGAAGACGCCTTCACCCGGCCCGCCGCGGTGCTCATCCTGTTCGGTGAGCGGGAAGCCGACGGCGAGCCGGACATCCTGCTCCAGCGCCGCGCCGACACGCTGGGCTCGCACGCCGGCCAGGTCGCCTTCCCCGGCGGCGGCGCCGAAGAGGGCGACGGCGGCCCGATCGGCACCGCGCTGCGCGAAGCCGAAGAAGAGACCGGCGTTGTCCCGTCCGGCGTCCGGCCGGTCGCGGTGCTGCCGGAGCTGTTCGTCCCGGTGTCCGGCTTCGCGGTGACGCCGGTGCTGGCGCACTGGGCCGAGCCGTCGCCGGTGCACGCGGTCGACCCGGCCGAGACGGCGTCGGTCGCGCGCGTGCCCATCGCCGACCTGGTCGACCCGGCCAACCGGTTCACCGTGCAGAAGAAGGGGATGCCCTGGAAGGGGCCGGCCTTCGAGGTCGGCGGCCTGTTCGTCTGGGGGTTCACCGCCGGGTTGCTGTCCGTCCTCCTGGGCCTGGGAGGCTGGGAGCGCGAGTGGGACTCGGGCGACGTCCGGGACCTCGACCAAGCGCTGGCCGCGTTCCGAGCGCGGCTGCTGAGCGGGGAGTGACACCGTGAACTGGGTCGATGTGCTGGTGCTGTCGCTGGCGGTGCTGGCGGCGGTGTCCGGCGCGTACCAGGGGGTGCTCGTCGCCCTGCCGTCGCTCGTCGGCGTGATCCTCGGCGCGGTCGCCGGGATCAAGCTCGCACCGGTGGTGGTCGCGTTCTTCGACGACCAGGTGTGGAAGGTCGCGATCGCGGTCGCGACCGTGGTGTTCCTGGTCGCGCTCGGCGAGGCGATCGGTGTCTACGTCGGCCGCCGGCTGCGGCAGAAGATCAACCCGGACAAGCTGCGCGGGGTCGACAAGACCCTCGGCGCCATCGTGCAGGCCATGGTCGTGCTCGTGGTGGCGTGGCTGATCGCGACGCCGCTGACCACGGTGTCCGCCCTGCCCTGGCTGCCCAAGGGGATCAACAACTCCCTGGTCCTCGGCAAGGTCAACGACGCGATGCCGGAGGCCGCGCAGGGCCTCCCGAGCCAGTTGCGCAAGCTGCTCGACGCGTCCGGCTTCCCGTCCATCGTGGACCCGTTCCAGAAGGCGCCGACGGCGGACACCTCGCCGCCGGACCCCGCGCTGCAGACCAGCGGCATCGTCCAGCAGCTGCACGGCAGCGTGGTCAAGATCCGCGGCACGGCCAGCTCGTGCTCGCGGTCGCTGGAGGGCAGCGGGTTCGTGATCGCGCCGCAGCGGGTGATGACGAACGCGCACGTCGTGGCGGGCACCGACACCGTCGGCATCGAGACGACCCAGGGCGACTACCCGGCCCGCGTCGTCTACTTCGACCCGGAGGTCGACATCGCGGTGCTCGCGGTGCCGCGGCTGCGGGCCCAGCCGCTGCAGTTCGCGCCGGAGACGGCGCGGGCGGGCGACAGCGCGGTGGTGCTCGGCTACCCGCTCGACGGCCCGTACCGGGCGACGCCGGCGCGCGTGCGCGGGCGGATCAACCTGCGCGGCCCGGACATCTACGAGGCCAACACCGTGCAGCGGGACGTCTTCACCGTCCGCGCCGAGATCCGCAGCGGCAACTCGGGCGGCCCGATGGTGAACCCGGACGGCAAGGTCATCGGCGTCGTCTTCGGGGCCGCGGTGGAGGACCCGGAGACCGGCTTCACGCTGACGGCGGAGCAGGTGCGCGCCGAGGTCGACGCGGCGCCGACACAGACGACGAACGTCTCCACCGGCTCCTGCGCCGCCTAGCGGCGGTACCGCAGCGCGAGGCCGTCCAGCAGGGCGCGCATGCCGGACTCGAAGATGTCGTCCAGCACCAGGTCGTAGCCGGTTTCGGTGAGCTCGGCGAACATCTTGGCGAACGTCGGGTGCCCGGCCGTCATGGCCGCGACCGCGGTGCTCTGGTGGTCCATCCAGCCGTCCTCGGTCAGCCCGGACGACGCCTGCGCGCTCTGCTCGCGTTCCAGGTGGATCGCCAGGCCCTGGACGTGGCTGAAGAACACGACGTGCAGGTCGCACAGCGTCGCCGCGTCCACGCCCAGCTCGGCCAGCGCCGACAGCGCCCACTCGCCGTGGGTGGCGAGGTTGCGCAGGGGCAGCGGCCGGGTGATCGGGCCCAGCTGGGCCAGCCACGGGTGCCGCCGGTAGAGCGACCAGAGCGTGCGGCCGCCGAGGGCCAGCCGGTCACGCCAGTCGCCCGAAGGCTTCGCCGGGTAGCCGCGTTCGCCGAACGCGGCGTCGGCCATGAGCAGCACCAGTTCGTCCCGGCTCCGCACGTACCGGTACGGCGCCATCGCCGCGACGCCGAGGCGGGCCGCGACCCCGCGCATCGACAGCGCGCCGAGGCCCTCGGTGTCGGCGATGGTGATCGCGGTCCGCACGAGCTGCTCGCGGGTGAGCCCGCGGCGGCCGCCGCGGTGGTCCCGGCCGGCGACGACCGTGCCGGACCGCGGCTCGGCGCGGACGACCCCCTCCTGGCCCAGCAGCTCCAGCGCCTTCGCCGCGGTCGCCGTCGCGACGCCGTGGTCCGCCGCCAGCCGCCGGGTGGACGGCACCCGCGCGCCCGGCGGCAGCTCCCCGCGGGCGATCCGGCCGCGCAGCTCGTCGGCGATGGCGAGGTACTTCACGGCGGTCTCCTGACTTAGTACAGAAGGCCATCTGTACTAGTACAGAAATAGCCGTCCAGCTGCGGACTCTCCAGAGTGGAGCGTACAAGCGTACGAACCTGGAGGAAACCATGCAGAACGTCCTGATCTCCGGCGCCGGGGTGGCCGGCGGCACCCTGGCCCGGTTCCTGGCCCGCGCGGGCTGGGCGGTGACCGTGGTGGACCGGGCGCCCGGCCCGCGCACCGGCGGCCAGGCGATCGACGTGCGCGGCGTCGCGCTCGACGTCGTCGACGAGCTCGGGCTCGGCGACCGGATGCGCGCACTGCGCACCCGGATGCGCGGGATGTCAGTGGTCGACGGCGAAGGGACCGAGCTGTTCCGCTCGGAAGAGCACACCTTCACCAGCGGCCGGCTGGACAGCGCCGACTTCGAGGTGCTCCGCGACGACCTCGTCGCGATCCTGCTGGACGCTCCCGGCGTCGAGTACGTCCACGGTGACGCGATCACGGCGCTGACCGAAGAAGCGCACGGCGTGCGCGTGGAGTTCGAGCGCGGTGGCTTCCGGACGTTCGACCTGGTCGTCGGGGCCGATGGCCTGCACTCGGTGGTGCGGCGGCTGGCCTTCGGACCGGAGGAGGACTTCACCCGCCACCTCGGCCAGTACCTGGCGATCTTCCCGGCGCCCAACTTCCTGGGGCTCGAAGACTGGCAGGTCTGGTTCCGCCACGAGCACACCGGCGGTGTCGCGTACCCCGTGCGGGACAACACCGAGCTGCGCGTCACGCTCGGGTTCGCCTCCGAACCGCTGCCGCGGCTGACCGTGCCGGAGCAGAAGCGGCTGGTCGCCGAGCGGCTCGCCGGGGTCGGCTGGGAGGTGCCGAAGCTGCTCGAAGCGATGGCGGCGGCGGACGTCTTCTACTTCGACGCGATGGCCCAGATCCACCTGGACCGCTGGTCGGCCGGGCGGGTGGTGCTGGTGGGGGACGCCGGCTACTGCGCCTCGGCGCTGTCGGGCCAGGGGACGAGCCTGGCGTTGGTCGGCGCGTACGTCCTCGCGCAGGAGCTCGGCCGTGCCGGGTACGAAGACGCCTTCGCGGCTTACGAGACGCGGATGCGGCCGTTCGTCACGTTGAACCAAGGGCTCGCGACGGAGAACCCCGAAGGGCCGGCGTCGGAGGAGTCGGTCGAGCGGGCGAAGAACGCCATCAGCCTTGCTTGAGGAAGCCGGCCAAGGCGGCCGACGTGCGGTCGGGTGCTTCGAGGTGGGGGAAGTGCCCGACGTCCGGCCAGATCTCCGGCTCGGTGTGCGGGCCGGCCCAGCGCGTCGACGACAACGCCGTTTCGGGGAGGATGCAGGTGTCTTCGGCGCCGTGCAGCTGCAGCGTCGGCGCCGCGATCCGGGTGCTGACGGCGTCGGTGAAGCGGCGGCCTTCGCCGCGGAACTGGGCGCGGAACGCCCACCGGTAGTACTCGAGCGCGCTGTGCGCGACCCCGGGCACGAGCATCGCCTGCCGGAACGCCTCGACGCTGCCGTCGAAGTCCGAAGTGGACCGCCAGCGCCGGCCGGCCCAGCCGGCGAACAGGTCCGCGACGGCCTGCGCGTCCGCCTTCACCAGCCACTTCTCCGGCGCCATCGGCAATTGGAACCGGAAGAGGTGCCCGGTCGCCCGGCCCTGGCCGCGCCACGGGCGGGCCGCGCCGGAGCGCAGCGCGAGCGGGTGGGCCGCGCCGATCGCCGTCACCGAGGAGACCAGCCGCGGGTGCAGGGCCGCGACCGTCCAGGCGAGCATCCCGCCCCAGGCGTGCCCGACGAGGTGGGCGCGGCGGGCCCCGAGCGACTTGATCAGCCCGCCGACGTCACCGGCGAGCGTCCAGGCGTCGTAGCCGCGGGGCGGCTTGTCGGAGTCGCCGTAGCCGCGCAGGTCGACGGCGACCGCGCGGAACCCGGCGTCGGCCAGGGCGCGCAGCTGGTGGTGCCAGGTCCACCAGAACTCGGCGAACCCGTGCAGCAGCACCACGACCGGCCCGTCGCCGAGTTCGGCGACGTGCAGGCGGATGCCGTTCGCGGAGACGTCGCGGTGGACCCACGGGCCGTCGAGCCGGACGATCGACGGGTCGGGGGACGCGTGCAACGAACTCAGTCGCGCGTGGTGGTCACGCCGGCTTCGGGCGCCTTCTGCGGCTTCAGCGCGGCGGCGGTCTCCTTGACGCTGGCGATGGTCCGCTCCGGCGCCTTGAACTTCTTCACCTTGCGGTACCCGAGGAACCCGGCCACCCCGGCGACGACCAGCATCAGGAAGAACACGATGCCGAACGCGATCCAGCGGTACCGCACCCACTCGGCCAGCCCCTCGGCCGCGAAGAAGAACAGGAAGAACGTGCTGTACAGGAAGACCGTCAGCGCGATCAGGAAGAAGACGGCTCCCTTGAGGCCCTTCTTCACCTCGCCGACCAGCTCGGACTTCGCGAGCTCCATCTCGGCCCTGACCAGGGTGGAGATGTGCTGGGTCGCGTCGCCGACCAGACGGCCGATCGACTGGTCGCCGGGGACGTCGGAAGCGGAGGACAGCGGGAGGTAAGGCACGGCCCCCACGCCGTCGGGGCCGGTTCGCTCGTGCTTGGGGCTGCTCACCGGGTCATCGTGCCATGTGTCCTTTGTGCGGGCGCGGCGGAGTCACAGTGTGTCGGAGATTCGCGCGTGAACCTTGCTACGACGGAGTAGCAACGCCGCCGCCAGCAGGGACGCGATCGCCGACGCGATCAGCACCGCGGCCTTCGCCAGTTCGCTCGTCCCGTCGGGCAGCGACAACTCCGCGATCAGCAGGCTCACGGTGAACCCGACCCCGCCGAGCACCGACAACGCGGCCATGTCCCGCCAGCCCATGCCGCGCGGCTTCTCCGCGAGACGCAGCTTCACGGCGAGCAGGCTGGCCCCGAGGATCCCGACGACCTTGCCGCCGAGCAGCCCGGCGAGCACCGCGAGCGGCAACGCCGTCGTGAACACCGCGCCGAGCGCGTCGGCGTTCACCGAGATCCCGGCCGCGAACAGCGCGAACACCGGCACCGCGACGGCGGCCGACCACGGCTGGAGCCGGTGTTCCAGCCGCAGCGCGGGTGCCTCGGCCTCGCCATCGTCGGCGCGGACGCGGGTGAGCAGGCCCAGCGCGACGCCGGCGATCGTGGCGTGGATGCCGGCCGAGTGCACCGCGACCCAGGTGACCAGCGCCAGCGGGACGTACAGCCACGGCGTCCGCACCCGGCGGTGCTGCAGGAACGCGTAGAGGGCGAGCGCGGCGACCGCGACCGCCGCCGCGACCAGGTCGAAGCCCGTCGTGAACAGCACGGCGATGACGACGATCGCGCCGAGGTCGTCCACCACGGCCAGGGAAAGCAGGAAGACCCGCGCGCTCGAGGGCAGGTTCGACGCCGTCAGCGCGAGCACGCCGAGCGCGAACGCGATGTCCGTGGCGACCGGGATCGCCCAGGCCCGTTCGATCCCCGGCGTCCCCCATCCCACGGCCAGCGCGACGAGCGCGGGCACGGCCATCCCACCGACCGCGGCGACGACCGGCAGGATCGCCTGCTTGAACCGGGACAGCTCACCGATGACGAGCTCGCGCTTGAGCTCCAGCCCGGCGACGAAGAAGAACAGGGCGAGCAGGCCGTCCTTCGCCCAGTCGCCGATCGTCAGGTTCAGGTGGAGGAACTCCGGGCCGAGCCGGAAGTCGCGCAGCGCGTGGTAGCTGTCCCGCAGCGGCGAGTTGGCCCACAGCAGCGCGACCGCCGTCGCGCCCAGCAGGATCAGGCCGCCGGTCGTCTCGGTGCGCAGGTACCGGGCGAATTCGCTGAACGGGCGGGTCATCGGGGCGGCTCCTGGGGTCGCTGATCACTGTTGCCGACCAGGCTTCCCGGCGCACCTTGATGCCATTTTAACAGCCCTTTGTCACGCATTGTCATGACCGCCGCCACACCGGGTACCGGTGGTGGGTCACCAGCCGGGCTCATAGCATGCGAATCGACAACGAAGTCCCCCCGGACAAAGGAAGACGAGTTGTGAGCACCTCCACCGAGGTCCAGCAGGACACGAGGTTCTTCGGGCACCCACGAGGACTGGCGAACCTCTTCGGCGTCGAGATGTGGGAGCGGTTCTCCTACTACGGGATGCTCGGCATCCTGCCGATCTACCTCTACTACAAGGTCGAACAGGGCGGTCTGGGCCTGGCGCAGGAGTCCGCGCTCGGCATCGTCGGCGCGTACGGCGGCCTGGTCTACCTCTCGGCCGTCATCGGCGCGTGGGTGGCCGACCGCCTCCTCGGCTCCGAACGGACGTTGTTCTACAGCGCCGTGCTCATCATGATCGGCCACATCAGCCTGGCCCTGCTGCCGGGCCTGGCCGGCATCGGCGTCGGCCTCGTGTGCGTCGCGGTCGGCAGCGGCGGGCTGAAGTCCAACGCGACGGCGATCGTCGGCACGCTCTACGCCGAAGGCGACGAGCGGCGCGACGCAGGCTTCACGATCTTCTACATGGGCGTCAACCTCGGCGGCTTCGTCGGCCCGCTGCTGACCGGGCTGGCGCAGACCGAGGTCGGCTTCCACCTCGGCTTCGGCCTCGCCGCGATCGGCATGGCGCTGGGCCTGACCCAGTACGCGTTCGGCCGCAAGAACCTCGGCGACAAGGCGAAAGAGGTGCCGAACCCGCTGCCCGCGTCCCGGCGCGCGCTGGCGATCGGCGCCGCCGTCGTGCTGGTGGCGGCGGTGGTGACGCTGGTCGTCACCGGTGTCGTCAACCCGGGCAACCTCGCCGACGTCGTCGTATGGGTGGTCGGCGTGATCTCGGTGGTCTACTTCCTGGTCATCCTGACCAGCGGCAAGATCACGAGTGTCGAGCGCAGCCGGGTGTTCTCCTTCATCCCGATGTTCATCGCCAGCGCGGTGTTCTTCTCGCTGTACCAGCAGCAGTTCACGGTCGTCGCGGCCTACACCGACCAGCGGCTGAACCGGACCCTGTTCGGCTGGGAGATGCCGGTGTCGTGGGTCAACTCGATCAACCCGGTGTTCATCATCGTCTTCGCCCCGGTGCTGGCGGCGCTGTGGACGAAGCTCGGCGAGCGGCAGCCGTCGACGCCGATGAAGTTCGTCCTCGGCACGGTGCTGATGGGCGCGGCGTTCCTGCTGTTCCTGCCGATGGTGGGCAGCGGCAAGAACGCGAGCCCGATCCTGGCGATGGTCGGCATCCTGTTCGTCTTCACGATCGCCGAGCTGTGCCTCTCGCCGGTGGGGCTGTCGCTGTCGACGAAGCTCGCGCCGGAGGCGTTCCGGACGCAGATGGTGGCGCTGAACTTCCTGTCGATCTCGTTCGGCACCGCGATGTCCGGCAAGCTCGCCGAGTACTACTCGGTCGACGACGAAGCGCCGTACTTCAGCACGGTCGGCCTGGTCGCGATCGGTGTCGGCATCCTGCTGTTCCTGGGCATCCCCTTCATCCGCAAGCTGATGAAGGGCGTGCACTAGCTAGCCGACGGTGACCCCGAAGATCACCCCGACGAAGTAGGTCACCACCATCGTGAGGGCGCCGACGCCGACGTTGCGGAGGATCGCGCGCCCCACGTTCGCGTCGCCGAGCCTCGCGCTGACCCACCCGGTCAGCGTGAGGCCGACGACGACCGCGGCCGCGCACGCCCAGACCCGCAGGGAGACGCCGGCCCAGGCGATGGACAGGATCGGCAGCAGCGCGCCGACTGAGAAGGCGAGCAGCGACGCCCACGCGGCCTGCCACGGGCTGGTCAGGTTGTCGGGATCGATGCCGAGCTCGGCCTCCGCGTGCGCCTGCAGGGCGTCCTTTTCGGTCAGCTCGCGGGCGACCCGGGTGGCCAGCTCCGGCGAGAGACCCTTTTCCTCGTAGATCCCGGCGAGTTCGCGCTCCTCGGCTTCGGGCATCGTCTTGAGTTCCTGCTTCTCGAGCCGGAGCAGGGCCTGTTCGGTGTCGCGCTGGGTGCTGACGGAGACGTATTCCCCACCGGCCATGGAAAACGCGCCGGCGACGAGCCCGGCGATCCCGGCGGTGAGAATCGTGGTGCTTTCCGTGGTGGCCCCGGCAACGCCGACGACGATGCCGGCGACGGACACGATGCCGTCGTTCGCCCCCAGCACCCCGGCCCGCAGCCAGTTGAGCTTCCCACCCACGCCCTCGTGCGGTTCGTGTGCGTGTTCCACGGCGTCACCGTCGATCGTTTCGGTCACCGGACCAGTGAAACACGGAAGCGGAACCGTGGCGAGAGCTGCCCTTTCGGTCAGGTGCGCCTAAATAACGGCTGCCTTACCTAAGTGGTCCTGTGTGGACTCTCAGCGGTCCGGGGTCATGATGGACGGCATGGAAGAGCAAGTGTGGCAGCCGCTGGTGACGGTGGAGGGCCTGCCCCTCCTCGGCGGCGAAGGCCGGTTCCGGCAGCTGGAGCGGGCCGAGAGCGGACTGGCCTACTTGATCCACTACCCGGCGGGGGTGTCATCACCCCCGCACGCACACGACCACGACTCGATCGTCTACGTGCTTTCGGGCAGGCTGCGCGGAGCGGTCGACGGCGTGGAGGCTGTGCTCGAGCCGGGTGATTCGGTGGTCCACCCGCGCGGGGTGGCCCACCACGTCGAGGCACTGACGGACGCGATGTGGGTGGAGTTCAAGTCACCCCTGCCGAACCGGCCACCGATCGCCTGAGCCGACCCTCCCGGTGCGCGAACCGACCCTCCGGGTACGCAGGCCGACCCTTCGGGTACGCGAGCCGACCCTTCGGGTACGCGAACCGACCGCCTGAAAAAGCGGAAACGCCCGGCCCGCGCGAAGCGGACCGGGCGTCTCCTGGAGTGAAGCTCAGGCGTCCAGCTCGGCGAGGGCCTGCTTGGCCTTCTCGAGCTCGGCCTCCAGCGCGGCGACCTTCGCCGCCTGCGCCTCGCGGGCCTGGTTGATCACCTCGTCGATCGGGCCGGACAGGTCGGAGTGCAGCTCCTTCGCCGCGCGCGAGACCGCCGCGGCCGGGATCTCCAGGCCCTTCGCGACCCACTTCGAGCCGTTCTTCAGCTCGGCCTGCCACTCGCCGTCGGCGGTGCCGGTGACCGTCAGGATCAGCTCGACCGTGCGGGTCTTCTTCGCCGTCGACGCCGTCGCCGCGCCCTTCGGGCGGCCGCGCTTCGGCTTCGGGGCTTCCTCCTCGGCGGCCGGAGCCTCCGGGGAAGAGGCCGGGGACGCGGACTCGGTGACGGCCGCCTCGTCGGCGGAAACCTCCGAAGCCGGGCCGGTCGAAGCAGCCGGAGCCGGAGCGGAAACCGGGGCCTCGGCCGTTTCCTCGTCGTGCGTCAGGACATCCACGGTCATCGTCGTGTCGTCTCCTTGCCCGGGAAGTGGGTGTGGTTCGCGGCACAGCGTAGAACATGCGTTCGACTCGTGCCACACGGGGTGTCATGACAGAGCCCTCCCGGCGCGAAGCCGGAAGGGCTCTGACGGGAGAACGCTAGCTCACTCCTCGGACTTGCCCGACTGCAGGCCCGACGAGATCAGGTCCATCACCGACGAGTCGGCCAGCGTGGTGACGTCGCCGACCTGCCGGTTTTCCGCGACGTCCCGCAGCAGCCGGCGCATGATCTTGCCCGAACGCGTCTTCGGCAGCTCCGGCACGACCATGATCTGCCGCGGCTTCGCGATCGGCCCGATCTCCTTCGCGACGTGGTTGCGCAGCGCCTGGATGGCCTCCTCGCCGCCGTCGACCGCGTTGCCGCGCAGGATCACGAACGCCACGATGCCCTGGCCGGTCGTCGGGTCGGTCGCGCCGACGACCGCGGCCTCGGCCACCGTCGGGTGCGAGACCAGCGCCGACTCGACCTCGGTCGTCGAGATGCGGTGGCCGGACACGTTCATCACGTCGTCGACGCGGCCGAGCAGCCAGACGTCACCGTCGTTGTCGTACTTCGCGCCGTCGCCGGCGAAGTAGAAGCCCTGGTCCTTGAACCGCGACCAGTAGGTGTCCTTGTAGCGCTCCTCGTCGCCCCAGATGCCGCGCAGCATCGACGGCCACGGCTTGTCGAGCACCAGGTACCCGCCACCGCCGTGCCCGACCTCGGCGCCCTGGTCGTCGACGACCTTCGCGGACACGCCCGGCAGCGCCTTCTGCGCCGAGCCCGGCTTGGTCGACGTGACGCCCGGCAGCGGCGAGATCATGATCGCGCCGGTCTCGGTCTGCCACCACGTGTCGACGATCGGGGCCTTGCCCGCGCCGATGTTCTCGCGGTACCAGATCCACGCCTCCGGGTTGATCGGCTCGCCGACCGAACCCAGCACGCGCAGCGTCGACAGGTCGTACTTCTCGGGGATTTCCGCGCCCCACTTCATGAAGGTGCGGATCAGCGTCGGGGCCGTGTAGTAGATGGAGACCTTGTACTTCTGGATGATCTCCCAGTGCCGCCCCTCGTGCGGGGTGTTCGGCGTGCCTTCGTAGACGACCTGCGTGACGCGGTTCGCGAGCGGGCCGTAGACGATGTAGCTGTGGCCGGTGATCCAGCCGATGTCCGCGGTGCACCAGTAGACGTCTTCGCCTGCCTTGTGGTCGAAGACGTTGTGGTGCGTGTACGCGGTCTGCGTCAGGTAGCCGCCCGAAGTGTGCAGGATGCCCTTCGGCTTCCCGGTCGTGCCGGACGTGTAGAGGATGAACAGCGGGTGCTCGCTGTCGAAGGCCTCGGGAGTGTGCTCTTCGGACTGTCCGTCGACGAGCTCGTGCCACCAGAGGTCGCGGCCGTCGGTCCAGGGCACCTCGCCCTCGAGCTGGTCGCCGGTGCGCTTCACGACGATGACCTTCTCGACGGTCTCGGCGCCTTCGAGCGCTTCGTCGACGTTGGCCTTCATCGGCGCGGCCTTGCCGCGGCGGAACTGGCCGTCGGAGGTGATCACGAGCTTCGCGGCGGCGTCGTCGACGCGGGCCCGCAGCGCCGTCGGGGAGAAGCCGCCGAAGACCACGCTGTGCAGCGCGCCGATCCGCGCGCACGCGAGCATCGCGAAGATGGCCTCGGGGACCATCTGCAGCTGGATCGCCACGACGTCGCCGGCGGTGACGCCCAGCGACGTGAGTGCGTTGGCGGCCTTGGAAACCTCGGTCTTCAGCTCGGCGTAGGTGATGTCCCGGGTGTCGCCCGGCTCGCCGACCCAGTGGATCGCGACCTGGTCACCGTGGCCGGACTCGACGTGCCGGTCGACGCAGTTGTAGGCGACGTTCAGCTTGCCGCCGACGAACCACTTCGCGAAGGGCGCATTGGTCCAGTCCAGTACCGTGGTCCACTTCGTGTCCCACGTCAGCCGCTCCGCCTGCTTCGCCCAGAACGCTTCGCGATCGGCATCCGCCTCGGCGTAGAGATCGGCCTTGGCGTTGGCCTGGCCAGCGAATTCGTCACTGGGCGGGAAGGTGCGGCTCTCGGTGAGCAGGTTGTCCAGAGCGGGGGACTGCTCGGTCATGGTTGCAAGGCCTCCTGTAGTGCGCCGACATGACGGCTAGCGGCACGCTAGCGACGTTAGTCCGCCTTGTAAAAGGTTGCACCCACGTTGCCCTGTCGTTTCACCGAGCCAGGCGAGCGGCGGTGACTAAGCGTTCGTTCAGGCGGGCCTTCGCGGCGGGCCACTCCGGGGCCAGCATCGAGTAGAGGACCGTGTCGCGCGACGAGCCGTCCGGCCGGATCCGGTGCGCGCGCAGGACGCCCTCGCGAAGCGCGCCGAGCCGTTCGATGGCGCGTTGCGAGCGGAGGTTGCGGATGTCGGTCTCCCACGCAACCCGTTGCGCACCAAGGGTTTCGAACGCGTGCTGGAGCAACAGCAGCTTCGCCTCGGTGTTCAGCCCGGTGCGCTGCCAGTCCGCGCCGATCCAGGTGTGCCCGATCGACAGGATCCGGTGCTGCTCGACGACCTGGTAGTACGACGTCGTGCCGGCGACCCGGCCGGAGGTGACGTCGATCTGCGCGAACGCCCGGCGGGCGGGGTCGGCGAGCGCGTGGGCGACCATCCGCTCCGCCGCCGGAAGATCCCCCGGCTGCCGGATGCTCAGCCACGCCCAGATGCCCGGGTCGGCGCCGGCCTCCAGCAGGCCCTTGGCGTGCCCGGCCGCCAGCGGCTCGAGGCGGACGTGCTCGCCGGCCAGGGTCGGCCGCGTGTTCCAGTCGCTCACCGGATCACCATAGGCGCCGGCAATGGCAGTCCAAGATAGCCAGTTTCCGAGCATTTCCGCAGGCCACTTCAGCGTTGCCTATGCTCGGCGGACCACGACGGAAGGGCGGGCTCGATGGCCGAAGAGCGGGAAGAGCTGAGCTGGGAGCTGTTCGGCACGGCGAGCCGTGAACTGGCTCACACCATTGCCGAAGACGGCTTCGCGCCGGACCTGATCCTGTCCATCGCCCGCGGCGGCCTGTTCGTCGCCGGCGCCCTCGGCTACGCGCTCGACGTGAAGAACCTGCACGTGATGAACGTCGAGTTCTACACCGGCGTCGACCAGCGCCTCGACCTGCCCGTGATGCTGCCGCCGGTGCCGAACGTCGTCGACCTGACGAGCAAGAAGGTGCTGATCGCCGACGACGTCGCCGACACCGGCGCCACCCTCAAGCTGGTCCGCGACTTCTGCCTCGAGCACGTCGCCGAGGTCCGCTCGGCCGTCGTCTACGAGAAGCCGCACTCGACGGTGAAGTGCGAGTACGTCTGGCGGCACACCGACCGCTGGATCAACTTCCCGTGGTCGGTCCTGCCGCCCGTGGTCTCCCGTGAAGGCCAGGTGCTCGATGCCTGATCCGCTGAAGCCCCTCCTCGACCTCGAGGGCGTCGCGGCGGCGGCGAAGTCGGCGCAGGACGCGGTGTTCGCGGTCCACCGCCTGCCGGCCAACCTCCGCGGCGGCGCGGCGACGGCGGCGGAAGCGTCGGTCCGCGCGGCCCGCGCGTCCGCCGGCATCGAGGGCGCCAACCCGGAACTCCCGGCGGACGGCGCGGTCGCCGACCCGGTCCTCGCGGGTGCCCTGCGCGTCGCGGAGACGCTGGAGTCGCTGCTGCCGACGTGGCGCCGCGCGCCGCTGCAGGCGTTGGCGCGCCTGCACGTCCTCGCCGCGGCGGACCTCGTCGGCGACCTGGACGCGCTGGGCCGTCCCCAGTCCGGCGGCGGCCGCCTGGAGCTGCTGGCCCAGCTGGTGACCGGGGCGACGTCGGTGCCCGGCCCGGTCCTGACGGCGGTCGTCCACGGGGAACTGCTGGCGCTCAAGCCGTTCGGCAGCGCGGACGGCGTCGTCGCCCGCGCGGCGGCCCGGCTGACGATGGTCGCGACCGGTCTGGACCCGAAGTCGCTGAGCGTCCCGGAGGTCGCGTTCTTCCGCCGGGTCCCGCGTTATCTCGAGGCCGCGGACGGCTTTGCGGCCGGGACGCCGGAAGGCGTGCGCGCGTGGCTGCTCTTCTGTTGCGAAGCGTTCGAAGCGGGTGCGCGCGAGGCGAAGTCCATTTCGGACGCGGCTTCCTAACCGGACAGCTTCGCCGACCACTTCTCTTCGATCCGCCCGAACCGCCACACCGCCAGCGCGACGATCCAGGTCAGCATGAACAGCCCGACGATCCCGAACCCGACGTAGTCCAGGTTCACCGAGGCGATCGCGGCCAGCGGCCCGGACCTGATGTCCAGCTTTTCGGCGAGGATCGACACCAGCTCGATGGTCCCGATGAGCAGCGCCACCGCGACCGACAGCGCGGTCACTGTGATGTTGTAGAAGATCTTGCGCACCGGCTTGGCGAACGCCCAGCCGTAGGCGAAGTTCATGAAGCAGCCGTCCACGGTGTCGAACAGGGTCATCCCGGCGGCGAACAGGATCGGCAGCACGAGGATCGCGTACCAGGGGAGGGCGAACGTCGCCGCGCCCGCGGCCAGCACGAGCAGCCCGACCTCGGTCGCGGTGTCGAAGCCCAGCCCGAACAGCAGCCCGACCGGGTAGATGTGCCACGGCTTGCGCACGGCCTTCGTCGCGCCGCGCAGCAGCCGGTTCATCATCCCGCGGTTGTCCAGCTGGTGCTCCAGCGCGGCTTCGTCGAAGTCGCCGCGGCGCATCCTCCGGAAGACCCGCAGGATCCCGACCAGCACGACCAGGTTCAGGATGGCGATCACGTACAGGAACACGCCGGACACCGACGTCCCGATCACCCCGGTGGCCTGGTGCAACGCCGACGAGTCGTCCTCGACCTGGCCGGCCAGCGCGCGGACGCCCAGCGACAGCAGCAGGCACAGCGCGAAGACGATCGTGGAGTGCCCGAGGGAGAACCAGAACCCGACCGACAGCGGCCGCTGCCCGTCGGCCATCAGCTTGCGGGTCGTGTTGTCGATCGCGGCGATGTGGTCGGCGTCGAACGCGTGCCGCATGCCGAGCGTGAACGCCGTGACACCCAGGCCGATGCCGAACACGCCGGACGCGCCCAGCGCGTAGTGGTGCGGTGCGACGAACGCCGTGAGCACGCCCCAGCCCACGACGTTCAGCAGCAGGACGAAGCCGGCCATCGCGCCGATCGACACCCACTCGCGACGCGAAAGCCCGCGCCGCGAGTCCTCCGTGGTACCCGCCATGCCACCCGCCTTCCCTCTCATCTGAGAGATTAGACAGGTGAACAGATAAGAAGCTAGCTCGCGCGCACCCGCACGAGGTCCAGCGCCTTCCGCACGTGCCCGCCCGACGCGTGCAGAGCCTTCGCGGCGCTCTTGACGTCCTCACCGGACAGCAAGTGCACCAGCGCCACCTTGAGGTCGCCCCCGGCCTCGGTGAGCGCGTCCGAGCAGTCCGCCATCGTCATGCCGGTGGCTTCCTGCAGGATCCGGATGGTCCGGCCGCGCAGCTTCGCGTTCGTCGCCCGCATGCTGACCATCAGGTTGGAGTAGGTCCGGCCCAGCTTGATCATCGTCGCCGTCGAGAACGACGTGAGGATCATCTTCTGCGCCGTGCCCGCCTTCATCCGGGTCGACCCGGCGATCGCCTCCGGCCCGGTGTCGACGGCGATGAGCACGTCGACGCCCGCCGGCTTGGCGGCCTTCGGGTTGCCCGACACCAGCCCGGTCCGGGCGCCCTGACGCGACGCGGCCAGCAACGCGCCCAGCACGTACGGCGTCCTGCCCGACGCCGTCAGCCCGAGCACGAAGTCACCGGGTTGCACCATCGCGGCCATCTCGGCGGCTCCCGCCGCGGAGTCGTCCTCCGCGTTTTCGACGGCGTGCCGCAGGGCGCGCTCGCCGCCGGCGTGGTGCGCGATGAACCAGTCGCCCGGCACGTTGAACGTCGGCACCAGCTCGGCCGCGTCCAGGGTGGCCAGCCGCCCGGACGTGCCCGCGCCGACGTAGTGCACCCGGCCCCCGGCCCGCAGGGCGTCCACCGCGTGGTCCACCGCGCGCGCCACCTGGGGCAGCACCGCGGCCACGGCACCGGGGACCGTGCGGTCCTCGGCGTTGATCGCGCCCAGGATCCCCGCGGTGGACATCAGGTCGATGTCCTGGGTGCGGGGATTGCGGGTCTCGGTCGGCGAATCGACGTGCACCGCCTGCACGGGGACGGTCATCATGCGCCTCACATTTTCTCCGGTCATTACTTGCCGGTTTCCCGCGGACGGCGACGACCGTCCGGCCTGACCCCCAAGCGGTGCGATCCGACGGCGTCCCTGGTCGCGTCCAGCGCGCTGACCGACGCGTCCATGTGCCTCTGCGCGACGCCGATGAACAGGCAGTCGATGACGGTGAGCTGGGCGATCCGGCTCGCCGTGGCGCCTGAACGGAACGTGGTTTCCCGGGCCGCGGTCGTCAAAACATGATCGGCGACCTCGGTGATCGGCGAGCGCGGGAAGTTCGTCACGGCGATGGTGATCGCGCCGTGCTCCCGCGCCACGCGCAGCGCCTCCACGGTGTCGGTGGTCGCGCCGGTGTGCGAGACGCCGATCGCGACGTCACCGGGGCTCAGCACCGCGGCCGAGGTGAGCATGATGTGCGTGTCCGACCACGCGAAGCACACGCGGCCGATGCGGTGCAGCTTCTGCTGCAGGTCGGCGGCGACGAACGCGCTGGCGCCCACGCCGTAGACGTCCACGCGGCCGGCGTTCGCGACGACCTCGATCACCCGCTCGAGGGTGGCGACCTCGAGCTGGTCGGCCGTCTCCTCGACGGCACGGGCGTCGGCGAAGCTGACCTTGCCGATCACGGCGGCCAGGTCGTCCTCCGGGCCGATCTCGCCGCCGAGGTTGCGCGTGGTGCGCGCCTCGGTGCGCGCGGTGTCCGCGGCCAGCGCGATGCGCAGCTGCGGGTAGCCGCCGACACCCACCGCCTTGCAGAACCGGGTCACCGTGGTCTCGCTCGTGTTGGCGGCCAGGGCCACCTCGGTGATGCTGCGCCGCGCGACGGACGCGGGGTCGTCCAGCACCACCTTGGCCACGCGCTGTTCGGCGCGGGCCAGGCCGGGGAGCAGCGACCGGATGCGCACCAGCGGGCTGGAGTCGGCGTCCCGTGCGGCCGTCTGGACCGATACGGGCTCGGACTGTGCCGTGCCGATTACGGATTCGGTATCACTCACCGTCGGAAAGTTACTAACCGTTGGCATCTGCGACAAGGCTACCCACACCCTTCGGTCGGATCGCAACCCGTCCGTGTCTGCGGATCTGGATTTGCGATTAATCACTGACCAGAAAGTCGCCAACCAGGTCGACCTTGTTAACGAGGTCAAGCTAACGACTTGGCAACTTAGTGTCGCGGTGCAAGCGGCAAGAGGACGGTAAATTCGGGCTTGTGGTGGACATTCGGCGACCGGTTCGTCACCGAGAGGTCAACTGCCAGCCGTCCGCGGCGAAAACAGCGGGGTCTCGTTCACCGTCGAGGAGTGATCGGCCGCTCTCGGTGACTTTCACACCGTCGACCGAAACACCTCGTCCCGTGTAACTCGGGTCGGTGCTGTAACGCCAGCGGAGACTCAGCGACGCCGCCTGCGGCAGCGTGCCCACCGCCCTCCACCAGGCACGGTGTCCGTGCCCGGAGAGCGACGTCACGATTCCGGAGGGTGCGCCCGGGCCCGAAACCGATAGGGCGATCGGTTGCCAGTTAACGCCGTCGGTGCTGGCCTGCAGCTGAAGTGGATCTCCGCTGCCCTCGGTGTCCACGAAAGCGGCGAACGAGACGCGGGCTTGGGCACTTTGCGTGGTGAATGCCCGAGTACTGAGCGTGGCGACAGCGGCGTTACCCAGCGTGCTCGTCCAGGCGTCCTTCCCGGCCACCGGCCGCACCGCCATGGCCCGGGCCAGCGACGTCGCCCAGACCTGGCGGGCGGTGTTGATCGAGCCCCAGCTCCGGCTCGGGTGCACCCGGTTGGTCAGCAGGATCGCGAACGACCGCGACTCGAGGTCGATGACCAGCGTCGTTCCGGTGAACCCGGTGTGCCCGGCGGTGACCGGCGACGCCAGCGCGCCCATGTACCAGGGCTGGTCGAGCTCGAAGCCGAGGCCGTGCGCGTCGTCCGGGAACTGCTGGTTGTAGTTCGTCAGCAACTGCCGGACGGTCTCCTGCCGCAGGATCCGGTGCCCGCGGTAGCTGCCGCCGTTGACGATCGCCTGGGCGAGGGTGGCCATGTCGCCGGCCGTGCTGAACACGCCGGCGTGCCCGGCCACCCCGCCGAGCGACCACGCGTTCTCGTCGTGCACGCTGCCGCGCACCATCCCGCGCGGCGGGTTCGCCTCGAACTCGGTCGCGGCGATCCGGTCCAGCTTCGCCGCGGGCGGGTTGTACCCGGTGTCGGTCATGCCGAGCGGGGCGGTGATCCGGTCGTGGACGACCTTGTCGAGGGACTGGCCGGTCAGCTTTTCGACGATGAAGCCGAGCGTCAGCAGGTTGATGTCGGAGTAGAGGTACGTCGTCCCCGGCTTGTTCTTGAGCGGGCTGTCGAGGACGGCCTGCCGGCGCGATGGGATGTCCGGGTAGCCGGCCCAGAGCGACGGGATCGGGTCGGCGTCGAAGCCGGAGACGTGGGTGAGCAGCATCTTGACCGTGATGGCGGCCTTGTCGCCGGTGGCGAACTCCGGGAAGAAGCGGCTCACCGGGGTGTCGATGGTGAGCTGACCGCGTTCGACCAGCTGCATGACCGCGATCGAGGTGAACAGCTTCGAGATCGAAGCCATGTCGAAGATCGTGTCGTTCTTCATCGGGACCTGCTGCTCGGCGGGCAGTTCGGTGCCCTTCGCGTCGGCGTACCGCAGGGCGGCGCCGACGGCGTACCGGTCCACGACCACGCCGTCGTGCGCGAGCAGGCCGACCGCCCCGGAGAAGTGCGGGTGCCCGGAGGTGTCCGGCCTGGTCCAGCCGGCCAGGAAGTCCTCGGCCGCCCTGATCGGCGCGGGGTCGAGGTTGACCTCCTGCGGCCGTCCGTCGCGCAGCGTCGTCCACGGCGGGGCGAACCCCTGCTGCGGCCGGTCGAAGCGGCCGGCCGCCGGATCGTGGCTGGTGATGGCGCTGGCTCCAGAGGTCAACGTGGTCAGTGCGACCAGCACTCCGGTGGCCGCGACGAGCACCTTCCTAGCACGCACGAGTCTCCCCCTCAGCGGTAGAGCAGGTAGTGGCGGCGTCTGCGGTCGAACCCGGCCAGCTCGGCCCGCCAGGCGCCGGTGACCTCGTCGACGCCCGCGCCGGCGTCGACCATGGTCCGGAGCCGGTCGGACCCGGACAGCTTGTCGATGTAGTTGTCGGGCCGCCAGGCGAACACGTCCGGGTGCTGGGCCTTGGCCGTGACGAGCATGGCGACGGCGGTGCGGATCGCGTCGAACGCGCGTGGGTCGCTGACGGACAGCTGCACGCCCCCGCACGTCTGGTTGACGAACTTGCTGAACGTCGGGACGAAGTAGGTCTCGCGGAACTTCGCTCCGGGCAGCTGCTCGTCTTCGAGCTTTTCGCGCCAGCGCCAGTCGAGCCCCGGCGCGCCGATGATCTCGAACGGCCGGGTCGTGCCGCGGCCCTCGGAAAACACCGTGCCTTCGAACATCCCGGTGCCCGGGTAGACGAGCGCGGTGTCCGGCGTCGGCATGTTCGGGCTCGGCAGCACCCAGTTCAGCCCGGTCTGCGCGAAGAGTGTGTCGCGCTGCCAGCCGCGGACCTGGACGACGTCGAGCTGCACGTTTTCCTCCGGCAGGAACTCGCCGGCGAAGAAGCGGGCGAGTTCGCCGACGGTCATGCCGTGCTGCTGGGCGATCGGCTGCCGCCCGATGCCGGAGGCGAACTTCGGGTCGAGCACCGGGCCGGCGGCCCGGCCGCCGAGCGGGTTCGGCCGGTCGAGGACGACGAAGGCGGCTTTGACCTGCGCCGCGGCCACCATCGCTGTGTAGAGGGACCAGATGTAGGTGTAGAAGCGCGCGCCGACGTCGGCGATGTCGAAGACGACCGTGTCCACGCCGGCCTTGGTGAACAGCGAAGCGAGCTTCGTCGCGTCGACGCCGTACGCGTCATAGACCGGTACGCCCGTGCGCGGGTCCGTGTAGTCGCCCTCGGACCCGCCGGCCTGCGCGCTGCCGCGGAAGCCGTGCTCGGGGCCGAAGGCCGCCACCGGTTTCACCCCGGCGGCCACCATCGAGTCGACGATGTGGTCGCCGTTCAGCAGCACGCCGGTCGGGTTGGACAGCACGCCGAGCTTGCGCCCCTGCAGCGGCCGCCAGCCCTGCGCGGCCAGCAGCTCCGCGCCGGTCAGGACCCGGTTCGGGCGCCCCTGGGCCTCGGGTTGCGCTCCGGCCACGGCGGAGCCGCCGGCCAGCACCGGGACGGCGAGCGCGCCCGCGCCGAGGAAGTGGCGCCGGTTCAGGGTCACCAGGTCAGTCCGTGGCCGAAGGGGTACTTGACGGTGTGCACGTCGGTGCCCGCGGGGATGTCGACCGGCAGCTTCCCGACCGGCTTGGTCTCGCCGAGGATGACCTTGGCCAGCGCCTCCAGGGTCGGCCCGATGTAGCCGTACGTGGCCAGCCACGTCTTGACGGCGCTCGGGTACCCGGCGTCGTACGGGATCTGCGCGGCGACCGCGACCACCGGCTTGCCGGTGGCCTGCAGCGCGTCCAGGAGCTTGGTCTGCAGGGGGAAGCCGCCGATGTTGTTGGTCAGCACGACGACCAGGTCGGCGCTCTGCGCCTTGGCGACGGCCTGCGCGACCTGGGCGTCCGTCGGGGCCTGGCCGGTCTGGTACGCCGTCGCGGCCGTGCCGTGGGCGGTCAGCTTCTGCGCGAGGGTGGCCGTCGTCGAGACGCCCCAGCCGGTGACCAGCGCGGTCGCGGGCTTCTGCCGGAGCGGCAGCACACCGGCGTCGTTCGCGACGGCCGTGATGCCGCGGTCGGCGATGTCCTGCGCGGTGGCGAGGTTCGACGGCGTGCCGACCGTCTTCATCACCCGGTCCGGGTCGGCGAACGGCGAGAAGAGGATGCCGCTCTTGAACTTGAGCTTCAGCACGCGCAGCACGCTCTGGTCGATCCGCTGCATCGGAAGGTCACCGGATTTGACGGCGGCGAGCACCGAGTTGATCGCGAGTTCGAGGTGCACCGGCATGAGCAGCTGGTCGACGCCCGCCTTGAGCGCGAGCACCGGGATCTCGGCGTCGCTGTGCAGCTTGCGCACGCCTTCCATCTCGAGGGCGTCGGTGATCACGACGCCGTCGTAGCCGAGTTCCTTCCGCAGGCGGTCGGTGACGATCGGCTTCGACAGCGTGGCGGGCTCGAGCGACGGGTCGAGGCTGGGGAACTGGATGTGCGCGGTCATGATCGAGTCGATGCCGGCCTTGATGGCGGCCTTGAACGGCGGCACGTCGGTGGCCCGCCACTGCGCTTCGGTGCTGTCGATCCGGGGCAGCCCGGTGTGGCTGTCGGTCGGCGCGGCGCCGTGGCCGGGGAAGTGCTTCGAGGTCGCCGCGACGGACTTCTGGAAGCCCTTGACCTCCGCGGTGACGAAGTCGCTGGCCAGGCCGGGCTGCCCGGAGAAGGACCGGACCCCGATGACCGGGTTGACGGGGTTGGAGTTGACGTCCGAATCGGGCGCGAAGTCCTGGTTGATCCCGACGGCGCGCAGCTCGCGGCCGAGGATGGTGGCGGCCTGCGTCGCGCGGCGGGTGTCCCGGCCGGCGGAGATGGCCATCGCGTTCGGGAACTCGGTGGCCGGCGCGCCCATCCGCGTGACGGTGCCGCCCTCCTGGTCGGCGGCGATCTGCAGCGGGATGTGCGCCCCGCTGGTCACGGCCGCTTTCTGGAGGCCGTTGGACAGCTTCGCCACCTGCACGGGGTCGTCGAAGTTGTCGCGCGTGTCGTTGTTGAAGTAGATGACCCCGCCGAGGTGGTACTTCTGGACGACCTGCGCGGGCGTGTCGACACCGAAGTCGGTCTGGTTCTTCGGGTTGACCTCGTCGGCGGTCTTGCCGTTCACCCAGGTGACGAACAGCTGCCCGACCTTCTGCTCCAGCGTCAGCCCCCGCAGCGCCCGCGTGGCGGCGGCCTCGGCCTGCGCGTCCGCGCTCACCCGCGGCGCGCTCGCCGCGGCCGAGACACCCACACCGGTGAAGGCGAGCACCCCCGCGACGGGCAGGGCGAGCGCATGGAACCTCCGATTTCGGGTCGTCACGACCAGCCTCCCAGAAAGTAGCGGGCGCCGTCGGACGTCAGAAATCCACTTGGAGGCGCCAGTATCGGGAAGCTACTCACCGAATCCGGTGATGTCCATCGACCGACCGCACGAACCCACCAGTCGTACCCGGATCGGTAGCAAACCCCGCACCCCGAGTCCCGCCCCCAATCACGCGAGTCCCGCCTCCAGTCACGCGAGTCCCGCTCCCAGTCACGCGTGTCGACCCTTCAATCACGCGAGTCGGCTCTCCAATCACGCGTGATGCCCCGCCAATCACGGGTGATGCCCCACCAATCACACGTGAGGCCTCGCCAGTCACACGAGATGCCCGGAACGTCCCCCCAAATAGACGAGGCGGCGCCCGTGGCCGAAGCCACGGGCGCCGCCTGCAAGCGCGAACTTCTCGGGCGACCAAGCGTGCAACTCTGGTCGTACCTACATGGACTCGGCGTGTGGCGTCCCACTACGCAGTCCCTAGACGACGAGCCTCCCGCGGCGCGCTGCGCGTGGGTACCCGGAGTCCGCGCACGGAGGTTTGCCGGGGTGGAACAGGCTTCTCTTCTACCTGTTCCCTGGCCGACCGAACGTCCGCACCTACTTTCTACGCCGTGAGCCCGGTCACTTCAAGTGCGCGGACGGGTGCACCGGTACAGAGGCTGGATCGGGTGACACGGGCACCCTGCGCGACGGACAATTCGGGGCTGGGTCAAGCAAAGAGCCCGCTGTGCGGCCGTGTGGGTGGCTGGTGCTCCGTCATCGGGACCGACGGCGACGGTTGAGGCCGTACCAGGTCGCTCCGGCGGCCACCGCGCCGACGCCGAGCGCCACCATCCCGGCCGACCGGGTCGGGATCCGGGTACGCAGCGACATCGGCCGGTCGAAGGCCAGGATCGGCCAGCCGCGCTCGAGGGCCTCGCGCCGCAGGAGCTTGTCCGGGTTGACCGCGTGCGGGTGCCCGACGACCTCGAGCAGCGGGATGTCGGTGCTCGAGTCGGTGTAGGCGAAGCACTCGGCGAGGTCGTAGCCGTACGTGGCGGCGAGCTGCTTCGCGGCGACGGCCTTGTTGGCGCCGTAGCAGTAGAAGTCGACTTCGCCGGAGTAGCGGCCGTCGACGATCTGCATCCGCGTGGCGACGCTCCGGGTCGCCCCGAGCATCTCCGCCACCGGTGCCACGACCTCTTCGCCGGTCGCCGACAGCACGATCACGTCGTGCCCGTCCTCGCGGTGCCGCGCGATCAGCTCCGCCGCCTCCGCGTACACGAGCGGGTCGACGACGTCGTGCAGGGTCTCGCGGACGATCGCCGAAACCTGGGCGACGTCCCAGCCGGCGCACAGCGCGGAAACCTCGGCGCGCAGCCGCTCCGTTTTGTTCTCGTCGGCACCCGCGAGCGAGAACACCAGCTGCGCGTACGCGCTTCGCAACGCGGCGCGACGGTTGATCAATCCTTCTTTGAGGAGGGGCTTGCTGAACGCCAGCGCGCTCGACGAAGCGATGATCGTCTTGTCCAGGTCGAAGAACGCGGCCACCGCGTGCTCCGGGCCCGGCTTCCGGATGCGCGACGGCGCGCTGCTCGGTTCGGCCACCCTCCCAGGATAGGAGCTTGATCGGAGCGCGTCCCGTTGATCCACCACGCGCGCGTCGCGCCGGACGGAAAATCCATGACAGGCAGGCACTTCGGGCGCGCTGTGCCGTTATCGAACTGTGTGCCTCATCCGGTGCGCGAACCGGCGCCGGGCGGAGTTACAGTGAGGGAGCCCGGTGTCCAACCGGGCCGGTTCAGTCCGACCCCCCGGGGCTGAACCCACGGCGGCCCCCGTCCCTCCCCCCTGGCGGGGGCCGCCCTCTTACCTCCCGTTCGTCTCTTTCCCGGTTTGCTTTGCCTTGGCCGGATCGGTGATTTCGGCCGTTTTGCCTTCCGCTTACCTTCGGCAATTCTCCTGCGCTGCGCTAATCGTCGCTCGCTTGGTGAGCGGCAATCTTCGAGTGCGGATGTTCGTGCCCATTTCCGCCGCAGGTGCGTCACGGACAGTCGCGATACTGCCACATTCCGCCGACGGAACCGGCCGTCGGTGGTCTCACGAGCGGCAGTTGTCCACAACACCCCGGTTGTCCACAGCTGCCCGTCCGCCCCGTTGTGCCACCCCGCCCCCGCCCGCGACCGTGGAAACCGGGCCACCCACGGCCCGCACCGACGACGGGGGAGGAACACATGACGGGGGAACGACCGCTGGTGATCGCCGAGGACGAGACCGTGCTCGACGAGATACTGCGCGTGGCCGCGGTCGCGGGCTGCGAACTCGACCGCGCCCCGGACCTGACGGCGGCGAGCAGCCACTGGGCTCGTGCGCCACTGGTCGTCCTCGACGAGGAAGCCGTGCGGCACCCACCGGTCCTGCCTCGGCGCGGCGGGATCCTCCTGGTCTGCAAGGGCAGTCCGGGCCCGGCGACGTGGGAGCACGCGTTCCGCGGCGGCGTCGAGCGCGTGATTTCGCTGCCCGACGAGGAGACGGCGTTGGCCGGCGCGTTCGCCGACGTCGTCGAGACGCCGGCGGAGCAACCCGGTCTGGTCCTCGGCGTGGTCGGCGGCCGGGGTGGCGCGGGCGCGTCGGTGTTCGCGGCGACACTGGCGCTGGTGGCCGACCGCGATCCGGGTGGCGCGCTGCTGGTGGACTGCGATCCGCTCAGCGCCGGCCTGGATGTGTTGCTGGGCCTGGAAAAGGCGCCCGGCACGCGCTCGCCGGACGTGCGGCTGAGCGGCCGGGCATCGGTGTCGTCACTGGCCGCGGCGCTGCCCCAGCGGAGCCACCGCGGCGGCAACCTCCCCGTGCTCGCCTTCGGCCCCGAAGGGCAGGGCCCGGACGTCGAGTCGTTGTCGGCGATCCTGACCGCCGGTCGCCGCGCGGGCCGCACGGTGGTGTGCGACCTCCCGCGCAGCCTCGGCGAGGCGGCCGAGGAGGTGGTGCTGAGAGCCGACCTGGTGGTGCTGATGGTGCCGCTGGAGTTCCAGGCCTGTCTGGCGGCGAAGAAAGTCCTGAACCGGCTGTCGAAGCTGACGGCCCGCATCGGCTTGGTGGCGTGCGGACATTCGAAGGATCCGGCTCGCGCGGCCGAGCTGGTCGGCCCGCCCTTGATGGCCTCGATGCCCCGCGAGCGCGGCGTCTCGCGAGCGCTGGAGAACGCCGAATTCCCGGCGAAGTCACGAGGCCCGTTGGCCACGACGGCGGCCGGCATCCTGCAAACGGCCCGCCGCGAAGCCCAGGCGGCCGGCCGATGACCCCCGCGGCCGTCGACCTCCGCCCGGCCACCGCTCCGACCCGGGTGTCGGAGCTGCTGCTGCCGACGGTGCTCAGCCTCTTGAGCCGAAACCCCGAAAGCGCGGCGTTCTTCTCGACGCTTCTCCAGCCGGGCACCCGCGTCACCGCGTCGCGTGAGCGTCCGCCGGTCAGCCCGAACCCCATGGAAAGACGGGCCGGCGCATGACCACCGACTTCGTGGACCGCGTCCGCAACCGCCTGGCCGGCGACCGTCGCCAGGCCGATCCGGTCGCCGTCGCCACCGCCGTCCGCGCCGAAGCAGGTGGCGCCCTCGGCCACGACGCGGTGCTCGACGCGGCTCGCCAGGCCCGCGACGAGTTCGTCGGCGCCGGCCCGCTCGCCCCGCTCCTCGACGATCCGGCGACCACCGACGTGCTCGTCACCGGTCCGGCCGAGGTCTGGACGGACGGCCCGCAGGGTCTCGTCCGCACCGGCATCCGGTTCGACGGCGGCGAAGAAGCCGTCCGCCGCTTGGCCCAGCGTCTCGCCCTCGCGGCCGGACGCCGCCTCGACGACGCCCAGCCCTTCGTCGACGGCTGGCTCCCCGGCACGGGTCCGCACGGCCGCATCCGCGTCCACGCCGTCCTCCCGCCGATCGCAGCGGCCGGCACCTGCTTGTCCCTCCGAGTCCTGCGCCCGGCAACGCACGACCTCACCGCGCTCGGCGAACTCGGCGCGTTCGACGAGGCCGGAGCCAAGCTCCTCCGCAGCGTCGTCTCGCGGCGGATGGCCTTTCTCGTCACCGGCGGCACGGGCGCGGGCAAGACCACGCTCTTGGCCGCGCTGCTGGGCGCCGTCGACCCGGGCGAGCGGATCGTCTGCGTCGAAGACGCCGGCGAACTGCAGCCCGCGCATCCGCAGTTCGTCAGCCTCGTCGCCCGTCCGCCCAATGTGGAGGGTGCGGGCGCGGTCGGCCTGCCCGAGCTCGTGCGCCAGGCGCTGCGCATGCGCCCGGACCGCCTGGTGGTCGGCGAGGTCCGCGGCGCCGAGGTCGGTGCCCTGCTCACCGCGCTGAACACCGGCCACGACGGCGGCGCCTGCACCGTCCACGCCAACTCCCCGGCCGAGGTGCCCGCGCGCATCGAGGCGCTGGCCGCGCTCGGCGGCCTCGGCCGCGATGCCGTGCACAGCCAGCTCGTCGCCGCGATCCGCGTGGTGCTGCACATGCGGCGTGAGCCAGGCGGCCGCCGCCGCCTCGCCGAGGTCGGCGTGCTCCGCGCCGAACACGGCCGGGCGCGGGTCGTGCCGGTGTGGCGCGCGGGCCGCTGGACGGTCGACAGGCACCTGTTCCCGGGGTCGGGGGCGATCGCGTGCTGAGTCTCTTGCTGCTGCGGATTTCCCTGCTGGTGAACGCTTTCCCACGTCATCGAAGGAGGCGGAGATGATCACCCCGTGGTTCCCGCTGTGCGTGGGAGCGGCCCTGGCGTGCTGGCCCGCGCCACCGAACCGGCTGCAGCGCATGATCGAGCCGCCGGCCGCTGTCCGGATGCCCCAGGTGTGGCGCGTCGCCCGCTGGCTGCTTCCGGCCGTCCTCGCCAGCCTGCTCACCGGAGCGGGTGGCGCGATCGCCGCCGGCGTGCTGACGCTGGCATGGCGCCAGGAGTGGCGCACCCACCGCCGCGCCACCGCGGAGCTGGCGATGGCCGCACACACCGCGACGGCGTTGCGCACGATGGTGGCCGAGCTCCGAGCCGGCGCCCACCCGGTCACGGCGGCGGAAGCCGCCGCGGAGGTGGTCCCGGCCGTGGCGGGCGACCTCCGAGCTCTCGCGACGGCGGCCCGGCTCGACACCGAGCTACGGTCACCGGCCCTTCCGAGTCTGGCCGCGGCGTGGACACTGGGCCGGCGGCACGGCCTCCCGATGGCCGAGGTCCTCGACGCGGCCCGCCGCGACACCGAAGCAGGCTTGGCGTTCGCCCGCCGGATGCGCGCCAAGCTGGCGGGGCCACGCGCGAGCGCGGCAGTGCTCACCGCCCTGCCGGTGCTCTGCGTCCTGCTCGGGCAGGCCATGGGTGCGGCTCCGCTGCCCGTGCTGACCGGCAGCACGCCGGGCCAGGTGCTGCTGGTGGCGGGGTGCGTCCTCCTCTGGGCGGGCACGGCCTGGTGCCGCGCCCTGACCGGACGGGTGCGGATCCGGTGACCGCGATCGCGCTCCTGTTCTTCGCCGGAGCCTTGCTGACCTGGCCGGACGAAACCATCGCCCGGCGTCTCAACCGCCTGACCGGCGGTCCGAAGCCGGTCCGCAAGGGCCACCGCGCCCTGACGCCCATCGCGGCGGCCGTCGGCGGCGTCTCGATAGCCGTGCTGGCCGGCGGAGCCGCCGGGGTGGTGGCGGGCACGATCGTGACGGCAACCGGGTGGTGGGCAATCCGCCGCACCCGACGGCCACGCCCACCGGCCGCGGACATCGCCACCAAGCTGAGGCTGGCGGGAACGCTCGACCTCCTGGCCGCCTGCCTGCGGGCCGGCCTGCCGGTCCCCTCGGCGCTGGACGCCGTGGCCGTCACCGCACCCCCGGAGGCAAGGGCGGCGCTGAGCTCGACGGCCGGCCTGCTCGCCCTGGGCTCCCGTCCAGGCGAGGCATGGGCGCCGGTGCGAGCCCTCCCCGGTTTCACCGAGCTGGCGGCCACGGCGATCCGAACATCCCGATCGGGCGCAGCCTTCGCCACGGCGGCCGGCGACCTGGCCGGACGTCTCCGCGACGAGCTGGCGACCGAGGCAGAGGAGCGCGCCGAGCGGGCCGGGGTGGCGCTGGCCCTGCCGGTGGGCCTGTGTTTCCTACCGGCCTTCTTCTGCTTGGGCGTATTGCCGGTCGTCCTCGGCCTCGCGGGCCGGCTCAGCCCCCTCTTCTGACCACGAACCCATCGAAGGGAAGCACCCATGCGAGCATTCCGCCGCCGCCCCCGCCCGGACGACGGTTCCACGACGGTCGAGTACGCCATCGTGACGGTCGCCGTCGCGGCCTTCGCCGCTGTCCTCTATTCCCTGCTGACCGGAGACTCGGTGGTCTCGTGGCTGACGAGCTTGGTCATGAAGGCTCTGTCGGTGCCGTCGTGAGAGACAAGGACGAAGGATCGGTGACGGTCGAGGCAGCATTCGGCTTGGCCGGCCTGACGGTGGTGGTGGTCCTGCTGCTGGCGGGTATGGCGGTCCTGACAAGCCAGCTGCGCTGCACGGACGCGGCCCGCGAAGCAGCCCGCCTCCTGGCCAGAGGCCAACCCACCGAGGCAGCGGCCGCGGTCCACGCAATAGCCCCACCAGGCGCAAACCTGACGGTGAACCAGACCGGCGACCAGATAACAGCCAAAGTAACGGCCAACCCGGCGACGATCCTCCCGGCAATCCACCTGTCAGCAACGGCCTACGCAGTAGCCGAGCCGGACACGGAGACAACGAATGGCTAGCGGACACTCAGACCGAGGAGCCGCCACAATCTGGACGGCCTTGGCGGTGACGGCCCTGACGGTGCTGGCAACGCTGGCAGTGTGCTTGGCAGCAGCAGTAACAGCCCGCCACCGAGCAGAGTCAGCAGCCGACCTCGGCGCCCTGGCGGCGGCTTCCCACGCAAGCGAAGGCCCGATCGGGGCCTGCGAGCGCGCAAGATGGGTGGCCGACCGCATGGCGGTAAGGCTCGTGACATGCCGCTGGCAAAACCTGGACGCTCTGGTGGAGGTAGAGGCCCCCACCCCACCCCTGCCGGGCTGGCCAAAGCCGGCAGCCCACGCCCGAGCAGGCCCGGCAACCAGCCCAACCCACCCAGCCACAACGGCAGACCTGGGAAACACCCCAGTCCGCCCACCCCAAGGCTGAGCCCCACCGGCGCCCACAACCCCACGAACCGGCGACCGCGGCAAGACATCCCGCCGGTCGCGCCAGCCAGCTGCTGCTCAGCCACAACCGTGGCCGGTCGCAGGCGATGCCGAGCCAGCCTCCGGCCGCGCCGGGCAGCCGGTGCTGAGGCACAACCGAGGCCAGTGGCAGGCGATGCCGAGCCAGCCTCCGGCCGCGCCGGGCAGCTGGTGCTGAGGCACAACCGAGGCCGGTCGCAGGCGATGCCGAGCCACTCCTGGCCCGCACCGGGCAGCGGTGCTCGGCCCGACCGAGGCGGATGGTGGGCCATCGCAAGCCATCCCCGGCCGGGGCGGCCGCTGCTGAGGGCGGCTCTCTCAGCGCTGTTGCGCGGGCCAGCCCCGTGCCGGCGCGGATGAGCCTCTTGCCCACATCACCTCGGCACTGTCGCGAGTCCGCGACACAGGGAATGGCCTCCCAGGACCCGCCGCTCGCCAAGCCCGCCTTTCGGGTGGCGGGTGTCGCGTGCTCGCGACACAGGACCACCGCTCGCCGGCGCCCGACCGGGTGGTGCTGTCGCATACCCGAGACAGCACCACCCGTCCGGTCCGCCAAGGTGCCTCACCTCGGGGCGATGCCGCGGACTCGCGAAGGTAGGCCGTGACCGCAGGTCGAGGTACCCGACCAACGCGGAGCCGCGAGTGAGCGAAGGCCACCTGCCGTCGCTCGCCGAGGCGTCTCACTCAGCGGCACTGTCGCGATCTCGCGACACAAGACCGCAGCCGAGCACCCGCCGGACTGTCGCCCATCCGCGACAGGCCACCCGTCCGGCCCGGCGGACGCCGACCGGTCGGTATGGGGCGATGACCGGCTGATCCGCGCAGCCGGGCGATGAGCGGCTGATTGTCACGGGCAGCGGTCGTTGGTGCACGGCGAGCGGTCGAATCAGCTGCTCACCTGGGCCGAACCAGCCCGTCCACCCCGCTGGACCAGCGCCCGACAGCCCGCGAATCCCGGGGTTTTGCCGCGACGAACGGTCCGTGTGCGGGTGCCGTTCGCCGTCCATCCGCGCCCGGGGGTTCGGTCCGGCCGTATGGATCACTGGGCGTTCATCGCCTCGTAACCACCGGTTGTCGCGCGGGGGTTCCGGGCAATGTGCAACTTGCCGTTAAGTGAGATGTGCGACACCACGACAGGGTCTAGCGGGTCGCGGAGAACCGGAACTTGAAGGCAGGAAACACTAATGTTGGACGCGAATTGGCCGGACAGCTGGCGCGGTGCCTTCCGCATCGAACTGCGGGCGGAGGCGATCGGCCTCGCTTGGCGCGGCTGGCCGGTGCTCCCCGGCGTCGACCCCGCTCCGCTCACCGACGGCGACGACCTCACCTGGCGGCGCCCGGTTCCGGCCATTGACTCCTGGCGCGAGCAGAGCGGCACCCACGCTCACGACGTCGCCACCTGGTTCTCCGACCGCACCCACAGCCTGCTCGTCGCCACCGGCACCGTGCTCGACGCCATCGAGGTCGACGACGAAATCGGCAAGCGCGCCTGCCGCCTCCTGCGCGCCATCGGCCACCCCGCGCCCATCATCGCGCTGCCGAACGGCCGCTGGCTCTTCCTGACCACCGTCGCCGAGCGCATCCCGGCCGAGCTGGCCGAGCGCGCCGCGATCCAGTGGCACGGCAAGGACAGCTACATCCCGCTGCCGCCGTCGCCGTTCCAGCACGGTGTCGTGCACTGGCGCGTCAAGCCCGAGGTCTGCGGCTGGCAGCTGCCGGACGCCGCCGAGGTGCACGACGTCCTCGTGCGGGCCCTGGCCGACGAGCGCGCCCCGCAGCTGGTCCAGTCCAGCGCCGCCTAAACAACCCGACCACCGCCGACGGCCGGTCCCAGCCCGGCCGAGGCGGAGCAGGACACAACTCCATGAACCACCAAGTGGCCGTTCTAGGTGCCGTGTTGACGCAACGCCCCGAGCACGGTTCCCAGCACAGCCACTGCCCCCGCCTTGTCCAGCGGCTCGTTGCCGTTCCCGCACTTCGGCGACTGGACGCAGGACGGGCATCCCGTCGGGCACTCGCAGGAGACGATCGCCTCCCGCGTTGCGGCCAGCCACGGGACAATCGCGGCATAACCGCGTTCGGCAAATCCCGCACCCCCGGGATGCCCGTCATGCACGAACACCGTCGCCTCCCCGGTGTCTTCGTGCCACGCGGTACTCACCCCGCCGATGTCCCACCGGTCGCACGTAGCGAACAGCGGTAGCAGGCCGATCGCCGCGTGCTCGGCGGCATGCAGGGCACCGGGGACCCGTGCCGGAACCAATCCGGCACCCCCCGGTGCCCTGCCACCCTCGTGAACGGGCCCCCGACCGTTCGCCTGGGTCTCCTCCCCGGTCCCCACCGGCCCCGCAGATTCGGTCCCCACCCGATGGCCCCCGGTCCCCACCTCGCCATCGGAACCACCCGAGCCGGCGGAACCGACCGAGCCGGCGGAACCGACCGAGCCGGCGGAACCGACCGAGCTGGCGGAACCAGCAGAGTCACCGGCACCAGCCGAGCCGGCAGTACCAGCCGAGCCGGCGGAACCGAGCAGCTCACCGGACACCGTGTACCAGACCGCGCGCGTCCGCAGGCTCTGCTCCGGCAGGTCGAGCGGCGTGTGGTCGATGACCTCACCCGACGGCCGCCGCCTCAGATACCCCACCACCTGCGACGTCACGGCCACCTCGCCGAGGCAGACGCTCACCCCGCCGTAGTCCTGCTTCTCCTGGGTGCTCAGCACCGAGATGTCCACGATCTCGCGCGGCGTCGTCGTCCAGTCCGGGTTCTCCGCGTGCACCAGCGCCAGCCCGGTGTCCAGATCCAGCTCGTCGACGACGTACGACGAGCCCTGGTGCAGGTACACCGCGCCGGGGTGCACGGCGAAGCACGCCGACCCCGGGTCGACCGTGCCGAGCATCCGGCCGGAGTCCGATTCGACCACCGCGATCTGCTCCCCGCCGGTGCCGCGGATGCCGACCTCGGCGTGCGGCCGGTCGCGTGACGTCCAGTACCAGCCGCTCGACCGGCGCCGCACCAGTTTCTGCTCCGCCAGCTCGGCCAGCACCTCCTGGGCCGCCGCGCCGCCGAACACCTCCAGCTCCGGCAGCGTCAACGGCAGCTCGGCCACCGCGCAAGCGAGCTGCGGAGCCAGCACATATGGGTTCGCCGGGTCGAGCACCGCCGTCTCCACCGGCCGCGAAAGCAACGCCTCCGGGTGGTGCACCAGATAGGTGTCGAGCGGATCGTCCCGCGCGACGAACACCACCAGCGCCGAATCGCCCGAACGGCCGGCCCGGCCGGCCTGCTGCCAGAACGACGCCAGCGTGCCCGGGTAGCCGGCCAGCACCACCGCGTCCAGACCCGCGATGTCGACGCCGAGCTCCAGCGCGTTCGTCGTCGCGACCCCCAGCAACCGGCCCGACAACAGCGCGGCCTCCAGCGCGCGACGCTCTTCCGGCAGGTACCCGGACCGATACGCCGCAACGGTTTCCGCCAAAACCGGGTCCACTTCGGACAGAATGCGCCGAGCGCCCAGCGCCGCCAGCTCCGCGCCCCGCCGCGACCGGATGAACGCCAGCGACCGCGCCCCCTCCAGCACCAGGTCGGCGAGGATCCGCGACGTCTCCGCCCCGGCCGAACGCCGGACCGGTGCGCCGTTTTCCCCGGTCAGTTCGTCCAGCAGCGGCGGCTCCCACAACGCGACCGTCCGCGCGCCGCGCGGCGAAGCGTCTTCCGTCACGGCAACACAGGGCACGCCCGTCAACCGCGAAGCGAACGAAGCAGGCGAAGCCGTCGTCGCCGAAGCCAGCACGAAGACGGGCGAAGCGCCGTAGTGCTCGGCCACCCGCCGAAGCCGGCGAAGCAGCAGAGCGACGTGCGAGCCGAAGACGCCGCGGTAGCTGTGGCACTCGTCGACGACCACGCAGGTGAGCCGGCGGAAGAACGTCGCCCACCGGCCGTGTGCCGAGAGGATCCCGCGGTGCAGCATGTCCGGGTTGGTGAACACCCAGTTCGCGTGCGCACGCACCCAGTCGCGCTCCGCCATCGGGGTGTCCCCGTCGAACGCCGCCGCCCGCACCCCCGGCACGTCCAAAGAGGACACCGAACGCAGCTGGTCCGCACCCAGCGCCTTCGTCGGCGACAGGTACAGCGCGTTCGCCTTCTCGCCCGCGGCCAGCCGGGACAGCACCGGCAACTGGTAGGCGAGCGACTTGCCCGAGGCCGTCCCGGTCGAAATCACGACATGCCGGCCTTCGTACGCGTGCGAAGCCGCCTCCGCCTGGTGCGCCCAGGGCGCGGAGACGCCGCAGTCACGCAGCGCAGCGACAACCGCGGGATCCGCCCACGACGGCCACTCTGTGTAGCGCGCGGCACGCCCCGGCAGGTCCGCGACGTGCGTGACCGGGTGCTCGCGCGACGGGGTGCCGGCGGTCACCCGCCTCAGCAGCCGTTGCCCACGTGATTCGTCCACCCGCCGAGCTTGGCACAGGGGTCCGACAGTTCCGTCCGTCCCCAGCTGCGGCAACGGATCGGCGAAAGGGTGATCGATCAAGTGAGGAGGCTCACAAGGTAACGGATTGTACCGTCACTGGGACGGCGTGAAGACGCTGGTTGCGATACCAATACACTCCCGCAATCCACACCCTCTGTGGTGAGCGTCATGTGAGACGTGCATTGCTGCCCGGCTAGCGTGTCGCTCGGTACAGGGTCCATGCCAGCGCCGGCCGTGTCGAACCCTCGGCTTGCCGTCGACGCTGGCGCACGGCGACGTCTCCTGGAGGACGAATGTCACGGCAGTTCCTCGCGGAGGGCGGGAATCTCTCGCTCACCGGAGGTGGCTACACGATTGTCGGTGTAGTCGCCGTGGTCGCGCTTGCCGCACTCGTCATCGGCTACGTCCTGCTCAAGGAGGTGCTGGCCGCAGGCCAGGGCACCGCCAAGATGCAGGACATCGCCAAGGCGGTGCAAGAAGGCGCGGCCGCGTACCTCAAGCGGCAGCGGAACACCCTCGCCATCTTCGGCGTGGTCGTGTTCCTCCTGCTCTTCATCCTCCCCGCGGACGACTGGAACGAGAAGATCGGCCGTTCGATCTTCTTCCTGGTCGGCGCGGGGTTCTCGTTCGCGATCGGCTACCTCGGCATGTGGCTGGCGACGCAGGCGAACCTGCGCGTCGCGGCCGCGTCGCGTGAGGAGGGCGGCCGCGAGAAGGCGATGCGCGTCGCGTTCCGCACCGGTGGCGTCGTCGGCATGATCACCGTCGGCCTCGGCCTGTTCGGTGCCGCGGTCGTCGTGCTCGTCTACACCGGGCAGGCCCCGAAGGTGCTCGAGGGCTTCGGGTTCGGCGCGGCGCTGATCGCGATGTTCATGCGTGTCGGCGGCGGTATCTTCACCAAGGCCGCCGACGTCGGTGCGGACCTGGTCGGCAAGGTCGAGCAGGGCATCCCGGAGGACGACCCCCGCAACGCCGCCACCATCGCGGACAACGTGGGCGACAACGTCGGTGACTGCGCCGGCATGGCCGCGGACCTCTTCGAGTCCTACGCCGTCATGCTGGTCGCCGCGCTGATCCTGGGCAGCACCGCCTTCGGCGTGCATGGCCTGATCTTCCCGCTGATCGTGCCGGCCATCGGCGTGATCACCGCCGTGATCGGCGTCTACATCACCAAGGCGCGCGCGGGCGAGGGCGGCCTGGTCACGATCAACCGCTCCTTCTACATCTCCGCGGTGATTTCCGCGGTGCTGTCGGCGATCGCGGCGTTCGTGTACCTGCCGGGCAGCTTCTCCGAGTTCGGTACGGAGTTCGCCGGGAACTCGGGCAGCCCGGCGGTCATCGCGACCGTCGCGGTGATCATCGGCATCGTGCTCGCGGCCGTCATCCTGAAGCTGACCGGCTACTACACCGGCACCGAGTACAAGCCGGTCAAGGACGTCGGCCAGACGTCGGAAACCGGTGCGGCGACGGTCATCCTGTCCGGTATCTCGATCGGCTTCGAGTCCGCTGTGTACACCGCGCTCGTCATCGGTGCGGCCGTCTTCGGGGCCTACCTGCTGGGCGGCGGCGTCGCGCTGTTCGCCGTGGCGCTGGCCGGCACCGGCCTGCTGACCACGGTCGGTGTCATCGTCGCGATGGACACCTTCGGCCCGGTTTCGGACAACGCGCAGGGCATCGCCGAGATGTCCGGTGACGTCGACGAGAAGGCCGCGCAGATCCTCACCGAGCTCGACGCGGTCGGCAACACCACGAAGGCGATCACCAAGGGCATCGCGATCGCCACGGCGGTCCTCGCCGCGACGGCGCTGTTCGGCTCCTATTCGGACGCGATCACGAAGGCGGTGGGCGTCGGCGGCAGCTTCGTCGCGAACATCGTGACCCCGGCGACCCTCGTCGGCGTGATCGTCGGTGCGGCCGTCGTGTTCATGTTCTCCGGTCTCGCGGTCAACGCGGTGTCCCGGGCCGCCGGCGCGGTCGTCTACGAAGTGCGCCGCCAGTTCCGCGACATCCCGGGGATCATGGAGGGCACCACCCGTCCCGAGTACGGCAAGGTCGTCGACATCGTCACCCGCGACTCGCTGCGCGAGCTGACCACGCCGGGTCTGCTGGCGGTCTTCGCCCCGATCGCGGTCGGCTTCGGCCTGGGCACCAGCGCGCTCGCCGGCTACCTGGCCGGCGCGATCGCCTGCGGCACCCTGATGGCGATCTTCCTCGCCAACTCCGGTGGCGCGTGGGACAACGCCAAGAAGCTGGTCGAAGACGGCAACCACGGCGGCAAGGGTTCGGACGCGCACGAAGCCACCATCATCGGTGACACCGTGGGCGACCCGTTCAAGGACACCGCCGGCCCGGCGATCAACCCGCTGATCAAGGTGATGAACCTGGTTTCGGTGCTGATCGCGCCCGCCATCGTGCAGCTGACGGTCGGCGACAGCGCCAACACCCCGGTGCGCATCATCATCTCGCTGGTCGCGGTCGCCGTGATCGTGGCCGCGATCGTGGTGTCGAAGCGTCGGGGGACGGTCCTGTCGGACACCCCGACCGAGATCACGGCCTGACGGAGAACACGTTCCGGGCCCGGCACGCGGCTTCGCGTGCCGGGCCCGGGCAGGCCGTCCCAGAAAGGCCCGGCGACTTGCGAAGCACCACCGAGTCGGTACCGTCGGCCCTGCCGGGACGTCGTCGGGCAGGAGGTACGCGGGTGCGGCTGACCGTTTTCGCCGCCCTCACCACGACAGTCGCCATGGCTCTCGCCGGGTGCGGGCAGCCTGCCGAGGTACAGGCGCCGCCGCGGGACCAGGATCTCCCGGTGACGACGCCGGCGCCCCCGGCCGATCCGGTGGCGAGCTGGGCGGGCGGCTACTGCGACGCGGTGACGCACCTGGTCCGTGCGCTCGCGGCGTTGCCCGCCGTCGATCCCAGCACGCCGCAGAAGGCGTCCAGGACGTCCAGTGACCTTCTTTCTTCGGTGGTCGACGGGCTCGACGAGAGCCTGGCCGGGCTGCACGCGCTCGGCTCGCCGCCGGTGCCGTCCGCGGACGGCGGCCGCCAGGCCGTGATCGGGCAGTTCGCCGCCATCCGCGCGGAGGCCGAGACCGCCCGCCACCGCATCGAAGCCGCCCGCGGGAACGCCTCGGCGACGAAGGAAGCCCTCGGCCAGGCCAGGGCGACCCTCGACCGCATCGACGCGCTCGACTACCTCAAGGGCCTCAAGGACGTCCCGGCACTGGCCGCGGCGGAACAGCGCGCGCCGGCCTGCGGCCGGCTGGATCAGCCTGCCGGCTGAAGATCCGCGCGAGACCTGCCGCGAATCGAACTTGTGTTCTAGTATGGCGCGGTGGATCGGACGATCTCGCTCTTCTCCGCCGAGGCCAGCGGGCCGGGCCTGGGCGACCTGGCCGGCCTGTTGTGCTGCCACGGCCAGATCACCGGGTTCGGGCGCACCGCCGCCCGGCTGTCGGTGGTCGTCGAGGAGCCGTGGCGGGCACACGTCCTGGCGCGCGAGTTCCGCTGCCGGGGCGCGGACGCCCAGGTCTCGAAGGCCGACTGCGGCCGTCCGCAGGTCCGCACGTCGTTCCGGGTCGACCTGCTGCCGCTGGCGCTGCGGTGGCTGCGTGAGGGCTGCACGGGGCCGGTCGAGGACGACTCGGGCAAGGCGGTGCCGGACGGCTTCCGGCTGAGCGGGGCGATGCTGCGGATGTGGGCGCTGGCCGGTGGCCGTCCCGGCACGCAGGGCTACCTGCTCGGTGTCGACCCGCTCGCGCCCGGCATGCACGAGCGGCTGGTCGAAGCGCTGACGCCGTTGGGCGTCGCGGCGAAGCTGACCGGCCCGAAGGCCGAGGTCCCGGCCGTGAAAGTCACCGGAAAACGCCGGCTGGAGGCGCTGCTGGAGCTGATCGGGGAGCCGCCGCCGGGCGCCGAAGCGGCGTGGCCGGGTGCGGAACCACAACCGCACCCGGAGGCCGCGACGAGCACGGCCTGACCGGGTGCGGCGGGTGCGTCAGGGCCGGGGCAGCGTGCAGCCGGCCTGGGTGAGCGCGATTTCGTTCGCCGAGGTCAGGCAGGCGGGAATGCCGTAGGTCTCCTGACCGTAGTTCGTCTTGTAGTGCACGGTGACGTTGCCGGCCTGGTCTACCTCGCACGGGTTGTTCTCCGTGCAACGCTCGCCGTCCTCGTTGCCGGTGTTGTTTACGCCGACGACCTTGCCGCCGGAGACGATCGGCGAGCCCGAGGTACCGCCGATGGTCTGGCAGGCGGACGTGTAGCGGATCGAGTCCTTCCAGGTCCAGCTGCCCTCCTTGAGGCGGTAGACGAACCCGTCGATGTTGCAGGAGTAGATGCGCTTCCAGTAGCCCGAGACGACGTCGATCGCCGCGCCGGCCGACGGGTGGGCGTTCGACAGCTCCAGCGGCGAGATGCCGTAGCTCGACTTGATCTGCGCGTAGGTGGTGGTGAGCTGGTAGAGCGACACGTCGGTGTCGGTCATCGTCCCGTACACGATCTTCTTGGCGCGCAGTGTGGCCTTGTTGCTGCCGCTGGCGGTGAGCAACGTGAACGTCCGGCTGGACGCCCGGTTGGTGATCACCTCGCCCGGGCCGGGGAAACCGGTTTCGAGGCAGTGCCCGTTGGACATGACGAGCGCGGGCGCGGTGTCGGGTGTCGCGGCGGGCTTGACCACCGACCCCGAGCAGTTGGACAGGGCCACGGTGCCGGCGAAGTTCGCGGCGGCCGCGTTCGCCGGTGTGGCCCCCAGCAATACTGTGGCGGTCGCGGCGGTGAACAGGGCGCCGAGCAGGCGTCGGGTCATGGCAGGTCCTTTCGGCTGGGCGGGGAAACCAGTGAAGCGGTGACATCCCTGAGCCCACCACCGTCGAACGGAGGGTATCCGGACGGTCACGCGCTAGGCTGCGCGGGACGTGGCCGAAATCACGTGGCAGGTACGTTGGGGAAACATCGTCGAGGTCAGCGGCGATGCGCTGGGCACAGGACCGGCGGCGTGTTGGGCCACCTCCGCGCCGTCCGGCCGGGAACAGCGTGCACACTGGCAGGTCGGGACACGGGCCCTGGCAGGGACGTGGTGCAGTCCCGCGGCGGCGGGACGAGATGAGCGGAGAGCAGGACAGCGTGGCAGGAGCACGGACCAAGAAGAACGGAGCCGCGGCGGCCAACGGCGCCGGGCACCGGCGGCTGGTCATCGTCGAGTCGCCGACGAAGGCCCGCAAGATCGCGCCCTACCTCGGCGGCGGTTACGTCGTCGAGTCCTCCGTCGGGCACATCCGCGACCTGCCGCGTGGTGCCGCCGACGTGCCCGCCCAGTACAAGGGCGAGGCGTGGGCGCGGCTCGGCGTCGACGTCGACAACGGCTTCAAGGCCCTCTACGTGGTCACCCCGGACAAGAAGTCCAAGGTCACCGAGCTCAAGGGGCTGCTGAAGGACGTCGACGAGCTCTACCTCGCCACCGACCCCGACCGCGAGGGCGAGGCCATCGCGTGGCACCTCCTCGAGACGCTCAAGCCGAAGGTCCCGGTCCGCCGGATGGTCTTCCACGAGGTCACCGAGCAGGCCATCCGCGCGGCCGCCGACTCGACCCGCGAGCTGGACGCCGACCTCGTCGACGCCCAGGAGACCCGCCGCATCCTCGACCGCCTCTACGGCTACGAGGTCTCGCCGGTGCTGTGGAAGAAGGTCATGCCGAAGCTCTCGGCGGGCCGCGTGCAGTCGGTGGCGACCCGGATCGTGGTCGAGCGCGAGCGCGAGCGGATGCGCTTCACGTCGGCGTCGTACTGGGACATCTCGGCGACGATGGACGCCGGCGAGGAGGCTTCGCCGCGGAACTTCCCGGCGCGCCTGGTCGCCGTCGACGGCGCGCGGCTGGCCACCGGCCGCGACTTCGGCTCGGACGGGCAGCTCAAGGCTTCGAACAACGAGGTCCGCGTGCTCGCGGAAGCCGACGCGCGGCGCCTGGCCGAAGCGCTGAAGCAGCGTGACTTCAAGGTCTCGAGCGTCGAGGAGAAGCCGTACACGCGGAAGCCGTACGCGCCCTTCATGACGTCGACGCTGCAGCAGGAGGCGGGCCGCAAGATGCGGTTCACCTCGGAGCGCACCATGCGGATCGCGCAGAAGCTGTACGAGAACGGCTACATCACTTATATGCGTACCGACTCCACGACGCTGTCGGAGTCGGCGATCTCGGCCGCGCGCAGCCAGGCCACGCAGCTGTACGGCAAGGAGTACGTCTCGCCGACGCCGCGCCAGTACACGCGCAAGGTCAAGAACGCGCAGGAGGCCCACGAGGCGATCCGGCCGTCGGGCGAGGTCTTCCGCACGCCGGGCCAGGTCGCGGGCGAGCTGGACACCGACGAGTTCCGGCTCTACGAGATGATCTGGCAGCGCACGATCGCGTCGCAGATGGCGGACGCCAAGGGCACCACGATGTCCGTCCGCATCGTCGGCAACGCGACCTCGGGCGAGGAGTGCACCTTCGCCGCTTCGGGCCGCACGATCACCTTCGCGGGCTTCCTCAAGGCGTACGTCGAAGCGGTCGACACCGAGACCGGTGGCGAGGCCGACGACAAGCAGAGCCGCCTCCCGGTGCTGGAGAAGGACCAGGCGCTGACCGCGTCGGAGCTGAGCCCGGACGGCCACACCACGTCGCCGCCGGCCCGGTACTCCGAGCCGAGCCTGGTCAGCAAGCTGGAAGAGCTGGGCATCGGCCGCCCGTCGACGTACGCGTCGATCATCAAGACGATCCAGGACCGCGGGTACGTCTGGAAGAAGGGCTCCGCGCTCGTTCCGTCGTGGGTCGCGTTCGCCGTGATCGGCCTGATGGAACGCCACTTCGAGCGGCTGGTCGACTACGACTTCACCGCCGGCATGGAGGACGAGCTCGACCGCATCGCGGCCGGTGACGAGCAGCGCGCGCAGTGGCTGTCGAAGTTCTACTTCGGCGGCGACATGGGCGTGGACGGCTCGATCGGCCGTCTGGGCGGGCTCAAGAAGCTGGTCGAGGGCAGCGTCGAGGACATCGACGCGCGGGAGATCAACTCGATCCCGCTGTTCAGCGACGCCGACGGGCACACGGTCGTGGTCCGCGTCGGGCGCTACGGGCCGTACCTGGAGCGCGAGGTCAACGGCGAGTCGCAGCGCGCGAACCTGCCCGAGGACCTGCCGCCGGACGAGCTGACGCAGGAGATCGCGGAGAAGCTGTTCGCGACCCCGCAGGAGGGCCGCACGCTGGGCACCGACCCGGTGAGCGGGCACGACATCGTCGCGAAGGAAGGCCGCTTCGGGCCGTACGTGACCGAGGTGCTGCCGGAGATCGAGATCCCCGAAGACGCCACGGCCGCGCAGAAGAAGGCGCTCAAGGCGAAGGCGCCGAAGCCGCGGACGGGCTCGCTGTTCAAGTCGATGGACATCGAGACCATCACGCTGGACGACGCGCTGAAGCTGCTTTCGCTGCCGCGCGTGGTCGGCAAGGACCCGGAGTCCGGTGACGAGATCACCGCGCAGAACGGGCGCTACGGGCCGTACCTGAAGAAGGGCACGGACTCGCGTTCGCTCTCGACCGAGGACCAGCTCTTCTCGATCACGCTCGAAGAGGCGCTGAAGATCTACTCGGAGCCGAAGCAGCGTGGGCGCTCCGCCACGGCGAAGCCGCCGCTCAAGGAGCTCGGCGACGACCCGGTGTCGGGCAAGCCGATGGTGGTCAAGGACGGCCGGTTCGGCCCGTACGTGACCGACGGCGAGTACAACGCGACCCTGCGGAAGGGCGACGAGATCGAGTCGCTGACCGCGGAGCGGGCGGCCGAGCTGCTGGCCGAGAAGCGGGCCAAGGGCCCGGCGCCGAAGCGGAAGGCGCCGGCGCGCAAGCCGGCGGCGACCACGGCGAAGACGGTCAAGGCGGGCACGACGAAGAAGGCGACCACGGCGAAGCGGTCGAGCTCGACCGCGACGAAGGCCAAGTAAGCCGGTTCGAGGGCCTCCCGCAGGTGGGAGGCCCTCGACGTCACACCTTCAGGTGACACCTCGAACGGATGTTCGGGAAAATGTCGGTGGTGCCGGGTTCCATGGACGCGTGACAAGAACACCACGCACCGTGCACGCGGTGACCACCAAGATCCTGAAGCCGGTCCGCGCGGCGGCCGCCGGCACCTCCACCGCCGCGGACCTGATGGAGGCGCTCGAGGGCTTCCGCGGGAGCGGCGGAGTCTGCGGCGTGGCCGTGGCGATGTCCGGTGAACCGTGGACGTCGGCGTTCTTCGACGACCGGTCGGCGTTCGGCGTCGCCGGGGAAGGGCTGCGTCTGTCCGGGCCTTCGCCGGGCGGTGTCGCCGAGCTGCTGCGGCTGGCGTTGACGCGGCTGCCTCCGCTGGCGCCGGTGCCGGGCGAGGGGCTGTGCCTCGATGCCGACGAGCGCGGGGTGCTCGAGCCCGGGCAGGAGTGTCTCGTCCTCGACCTGATGGCCGACCTGCAGCGGCCGCGGTACGGCACGGTCCAGTTCGACATCGCTTGGGATGGCTCGCCCGCGCGGTGGGAGGTGCTGGCGTTCGTCGACGACGACCGCGGACGGCACCTGGCGGCGCTGAGCAGACCGAGGGGCGGCCACCGCCGGCTCTGGTGGCTGCCCGGAACCGTGGAGCGGCTCGCGGAGTTCGTCGAAGGGCGGGTGCCGGAGCATGCCTGAGCCGTTCGCCGACCGCTTAACGACCGATGTCACCCTCTCGAACATATGTGCGAGAAATTGTCGGTGCCAGGGTGTTCAATCGAGGGGTGAGCAACGCAGTCGCCGTCTTCGACGTCATCGACGAGGTCATCGCCCCGCTCTCGGCCGAGGTGCCGGAGCGGCCCTCGGTGATGGAGTTCTACGACCCCGAGTTCGAGATCCCGCCGGTGCTGGCGGACACCGGACCGCTGCCGGGCCGTCCCTGCTCGTCCGAGCTGAGCCTCGCGGACGAAGTGGAGCAGTACACGCGGTTCGTCGCCGGGATGGCCGCGATCGGCCTCGCCCCGGGTGGCGAGGTCACCGCGGAGGCCGTCGGGCTGTACCGGGCGCTGCGCGGTGGCTTCATCCGCGGGGTCGTCACCGGGGTCTTCCCGGCCCGGGCCAAGCCGTGGGAGGTGCGGTTCTTCGGCGACGAGGACTACACCACGGTGCTGCACAAACTGGGCAACCGCGCGCGGCTGCGGTCGGGCTTCCTCAGCGAGCTGCCGGGCTGGGTGTTCGACGGGCTGCCCGACCGGCCGCCGGGGCCGGGCGAGCACCTGCGCATCGAGACCGACGAGCGCGGGCTGATCCCGCGGCGGTGCGAGCGGGCCGTGGAGCTGATCCGGGAGTGCGCGGCCCGGCCGCGGCTGGGCACGGTGCTGGTCGACCTCGCGGTGCGCAACGCGATCCTGGCCGAGTACCCGCACGGCGCGTTCGGGCTGGTGGACAACGACCTCGGGCGGTACCAGTTCAGTGCCGCGGTGGCCCGGAGCGGGCGCTGGACGGTCACCTGGGGGCCGGCCTCGCGGAGCACGGCGGAGCAGTGGATCGTCGAGGCGGTGCAGAGCCATGCCTGAGCAGGTGGAGGTGCGGAAGACGGCCGGAGAGGGCGTGGACAGGGTGGTCGCGGCGGCTTCGAAGGACCTGACGGTGCGCGAGGCGATCCTTGCGGCGGCGGAGCTGAACAGCGATGTGCCCATCCCGCGTGCGTCGGCGGACGCCGGGGCGGAACCGGAGGAAAGGCGGCGCCATGGCTGAACGCACGGCGGCCAGGGAGCTGCTCGAGCTGGCCGCGGGCCCGGTGCTGGCGGCGATGCCGGACCGGGAGCCGGTCGACCGGCTCTACAACCCGGACGTCAGCGACCACGACATCCTGGTCCACGGCCCGGTGTCGGACGACCCGGCCGACCTGGTGGCCGAGGTCGAGCGGCACATGGCGTGGGCAGCGTGGATCGACGGCACCCCGTTCGGCGAGAACGGCGAGCTGAACGAACTCGGCTTCGAGGTGGTCTCGCTGATGCTGCGCGGCTCGGTCCGTGCGGCCCTGTGCGGCGTGTTCGACGACGGCCCGGAGACGGCGGACATCCGCTGCTACGCCGACGGCGAGCGGGCGTTCATGATGGGCTCGCTGCCCGGCCGCACGGCCATCCACCTGGCCGACTTCGAGGAGCTCCCGGAGATGCTGGTGGCCGAGCTCCCGGAGGTCCCGTACGGAGCATCGCCCCGGGCAATCTGGGTCTCGGTCGACGACGACGGCCTGGTCCACGACGGCCAGGACGACGACGTGGGAGCAATGCGAGAACTCCTGGCCCGCCCGAGGTCGGGAACGGCGGTCCTGGACATGCTGGCCTTCGGTGGCCTGTGCGCAGAGTTCCCGGACCACGGCTTCGTCCTGGTCGACACGGACCTGGGCCGCTTCGCGTTGGCGGCGCTGGACCGAGGGGACGGCCGCCGCCAGCTGGTGCTGAGCCCGTTCAGCCGAGGCATGCTGCGCGACTGGTGCCGCAAGATGATCGACCTCGGGCAGGAGGAGATGCCCTGAGCGGGGGAGGAACGAGGGTTGGACCAAGGGGAGGGGGGCGGGGGCGGGGGGCGGGGGGATGATCGGATGGGAGCGGGGAATCTCCTCCGGCGCCCCAACGTCCGGCCGGGCGCCCCAACGCGTGGCGCGGCGCACCGGCTTCGGCCGGCCGCTGCGTCCGGAGGCGTCGTATCGATCGGCGGACTCCCAACGCCAGTCCGGTCGGCGGCGAGAGCGCAACCAAGCCGCCGCAACTCGAAACCGCTCCCGCCCGAACCAGCCCAAGCCAGCCGAAGCGGAGCCGGCCAACCTCCATCCCGCCTCAGCCGTACCCCGAGCCCCCACCCGCAAACTGGCCACCCGAAGGCCACCCCCTGGCCAACCGCCCCCAACCGGCGACTGTGACCCGTTTCACTACGATCTGTCACCATCAGCGGTCGACCCGGTGACCGGCGGGCTGGACACTTCAGGTGGTTCGGGCACAGGCTTGCGCTGCGTGACCGACCATCCACTGGAGACAGAGCCATTGGGCGGATGCGTTATCCGCCAGCGTCGCTACCCTGGAAAGGCGAGGACATTCAGTAGTGAGGTGGTCACCATGAGCGCGAACGGTGAGGCTCCCTTCTTCAATGCCCCCGAGCTCACTCAGCGCGACGGCACTCTGTCCGAAGCACCCGGCGAGATGTTCGCGGACCCGGTATCCGGGCTGGTCACCGCGTCGCCCGAGCCGCGCACGGCCATTCCGAATGGCCACGAGCCCCTCGCCATTCCGGTGGCCGGGCCGGTGAAGCCGGACGAAGAGGCCGTGCGCCGGATGGTCGAGGAGACGCTCCGCGAGGACCAGGGTGTCAAGGCGCCGGAGGCCATTCCGCCGGCCGGCACCCTGAACCAGGGGCAGCCGCTTGGCCTGCTTCCGCGGCAGCGGAACCGGCGGCGCACCTGGCCGACCCGGCCGCCGCAGATCATGCGGCCCGTGCGGCAGGATCCGCTCGCCGAAGACGAAGCGGACGACGTCGAACTCGTGCCCGTCAAGCGGCGCAGGCTGCCGAAGGTGCCTTCGGTGTCCATGCCGGCGTTCAACCGGCCGTCGTCGAGTGCGGCGGGGGTCATGCTCGCCGTCGCTCTGCTGATCGTGTTCGGATTCGTCGCCATCGAGATGGTGTCGAGCCTGGTCAGCAGCGTCACCGGGCTGTTCGACTAGCGTTCCCCCGCCGGTCACCGCGTGCCTCGCACCACGGGGCCGTCCCGCGTGCCAAGGGCCGATCGGGCTACCCTGGCTTCACGGTCGGGTCCCTCCCGGGTGTCCGGCACCGCGGTGACTAGTGGGGTGGGCGTATCAGCGAGGGCGTGCGATCGGTACCCGGGGCCGGCCCGGGTGCGTCGTCGGGCGCCGAGGCGTCCACGATCAACCGGGTCCGGCGGGTGCTGGCGATCAAACCGTTCCGGCGCCTGTGGGGCGTCACGTACCTGTGCAGCGTGGCCGACTGGCTGAACATCCTGGCCCTCACCGGCCTGGCCACGAAGCTGACCGACAACTACTTCGCGCAGAACTTCGCCTTCGTCGGCGTCGTCCTGACCGGCCTGGCTCCGGGGCTGCTGTTCGCCCCGGTCGGCGGGCTGCTCGCCGACCGGTTCGACCGCCGCAAGGTGATGGTCGTCGCCGACCTGCTGCGGTGCGGCTTCCTGCTGTCCATCGCGATCGTCAGCGCGCCCTGGTGGCTGCTCGCCGGCAACTTCCTCGTCGGCTGCGCGTCGAGCATGTGGATCCCCTCGAAAGAGGCCGCGGTCCCCAACCTGCTCCGCCGCCCCGACCAGGTCGAGACGGCCAACCAGCTCGGCATGGTGATGACCTACGGCCTCGCCGTCATCACCGCCGCCGGCGCGAACGCGGTCATCACCGGCGTCAACACGACGTTCCACCTGTTCCCCGGCGACCCGAGCCTCAACATCGCGAAGCTGGTCGTCATCATCACCGGCCTGCTCTACCTGGCCAGCGCCATCCTCATCGCCACCCGGATCCCCGAGCTCTCGCTGCGCAACGTCCACGCGCTGCCGGAGCAGAAGGTCAAGGCGGCCGACGAGGAGAAGCTCGGCATCGGCGCGATGATCGCCGACGGCTTCCGGTTCATCCGCAGCACGCCGCTCGTGCGCGGGCTGCTGGTGGGTGCGTTCGGCGCGTTCGTCGCCGGCGGCGCCGTGATCGGCTCGGCCAAGCCGTACTCCTCCAGCTTGGGAGCCGGTGACTCCGCGTTCAGCCTGCTCGTCCTCGCCGTCTTCCTCGGCCTCGCCACCGGCATGGTCTTCGCGCCCAAGCTCGCCCGCCGGCTCCCGCACGACCGGCTGTTCGGCCTCTCGATCGTCGCGGCCGCGATCTCGCTCGGCTTCGTGGCGCTGTCCCCGCATCTGACCGTCTCACTGATCGCCGTGGTGCTGGTCGGCGTCTGCGCCGGCATCGCGTTCCTCACCGGCGTGACCATCATCGGCTCGCGCGTCGAGGACGCCATCCGCGGCCGGATCAACGCGATCTACCAGCTGATGATGAAGCTGGTGCTGTTCGGCACCACGGTCACCGTGCCACTGCTCGTCGGCGCGGTGCACCGGAACACGATCACCGTCTGGGGCAGCCCGCTCACCATCGACGGCACGCGCCCGGTGATGCTCGGCGGCGCCGCGATCGCGCTGGTCGCCGGCCTCTTCGCCTACCGGCAGATGGACGACAAGCGCACCGAGCCGATCCTCGCCGACCTCCGCAACGCGCTGCGCCGCACGCCGCGGCGCGTCAACGGCTACCTCATCGCCGTCGAGGGCACCACCGCGATCAACACCGCCATCCAGGCCGTCAACCTCGCCGACTGGATGCGCGGCGGCACCCGTCCGGTCGTCGTCGCCGCGGACCCGGCGCTCGACGACCAGCGGCTCACCGCGCTCGTCTCGGGCGCCTCGCTCACCGGCGCGCGGGCCCAGGCGCTGGCCGCGGCCGCGGTGCGGGCCGACATCGTCGAGCGGCACGTCCAGCCGGCGCTGGACGCCGGTTCGGTGGTCGTCATGGAGCGGTTCGTCGACTCGCCGCTGGCCCACCTGTCCGCCGTCGCAGGGCTCGACAGCGACGAGCTCGAGGGCCTCGCCGACTGGGCGACCGGCCGGCTGCGCCCCGACCTCACCATCCTGCTCGACTCCGCCCCGAACGGCGCCCCGCGCGACAGGTCGGCCGCGATGAACGACCAGTGGCGCGTCCAGCACCTGCTCTCCGAGATGGCGGCGGCGGACCCGGATCGCTACCTGGTGATCGACGCCGACGGCACCGACGACGAGGTCGCCGAGCGCATCCGCACCGCGTTGCGCGCGGTGTTCGTCGGACGGCTGGCCGCGCTGGCGCCGACGGCGGAGAAACCGGTGACGCTCCCGCTGGACACCCTGCCCATCGAGACGCCGGAAGAGCCTCGCGTGGAGGCGAAGTGACGACGACCGAACGCATCGGCGTCTGGAACCAGCTGGTCGGCCAGGAACCCGCGGTCGAGACGCTGAGCGCGGCCGCTTCGGCCGCCGCCAAGATCATCGCCGGCGAACCGGCGCCGCCCGGCGCGATGACGCACGCCTGGCTGCTCACCGGCCCGCCCGGCTCCGGCCGTTCGGTGGCCGCGCGGACGTTCGCCGCGGCCCTGCAGTGCAGCACCGGCACCGGCTGCGACGCCTGCCCCGGCTGCCACACGACGATGGCGGGCACGCACGCCGACGTCCGGCTCGTGGTGCCGGAAGGCCTGTCGATCTCGGTCGCCGAGATGCGCGCGCTGGTCCAGGCCGCCGCGCGCCGCCCGACGACCGGCAACTGGCAGGTCGTGATCATCGAGGACGCGGACAGGCTCACCGAAGGCGCGTCGAACGCGCTGCTGAAGGCCGTCGAGGAGCCGCCGGACCGCACGGTCTTCCTGCTCTGCGCGCCGTCGGACCACCCCGAGGACGTCTCGGTGACGATCCGCTCGCGCTGCCGCCTGGTGACGCTCCGGACGCCGCCGCCGGAGGCGATCGCGGACGTGCTGATGCGCCGTGACCACGTCGACGCCGAGCGCGCGCACTGGGCCGCTGCCGTGTGCGGCGGCCACGTCGGCCGCGCGCGACGGCTCGCCACCGACGAGGCCGCGCGGCAGCGCCGGGCCACCGTGCTGCGGATCCCGCTCGGCCTCCGCCGGATGAGCGACGTCTTCACCTGCGCCGACCAGCTGATCAGCGCGGCCGAGGCGGACGCGGGCGAGGCCAGCAAGGCCCGCGACGAAGACGAGCGCAACGAGCTGCGGACGGCGATGGGCGGCGACGGCGTCGGCAAGGGCGTCGCCGGCGCGAAGCGAGCCGCCGAAGCCGCGGTCAAGCAGCTGGAGAAGAAGCAGAAGTCCCGCGCGACCCGAACCCAGCGCGACACGCTCGACCTCGCGCTGGTCGACCTCGCCGGCTTCTACCGCGACGTCCTGGTGACGGCGACCCGCTCCGGCGCGACCCTCAACCACCCGGACCACGCCGACCAGATCCGCGAGGCGGCGGCGTCGTGGACGACCGAGTCGACGCTGCGCCGGCTCGAAGCGGTGCTGGAGTGCCGCGAGGCGATCGAGCTGAACGTGAAGCCGCGCATCGCCGTCGAGGCGATGGTCACCACGCTGCGCCAGGGCTGAACACGAAGGAGCCCGCCAGGCGCGCCTGGCGGGCTCCTTCACACCCCTCGGGTCATTCGCGCGGACGCGGCGAGGGCTTGAACGGCTTCTCCTCGACGGCCACGGCCAGCGGGCGCCGCCGTCCGCCCGGCATCGCGGCCACCATGACCACGCCGAGCAGCAGCATCGCGGTGCCGGTCCAGAACAGCGGCACGGTGTCGTACGCGCCACCGGTGTAGGCGAGGTTCTTGACCGGGCCCTTCGGCGCCTCCCCGCCCGCGGGCGGCGGCGTCGACGTGGTCGTCCCGCAGACGACACCGCCGGTCGGCGCGTACGCCCGGGCGATCTGCTCGCCGAGCGACAGCTGGGCCAGCGACGACGGCAGGTTCTTCGCCTGGTCGTCGGGCAGCAGGCTCTTGAGCTTGGTCGTCGGCAGCAGCTGCAGGTCGAACATCCGCGCCGACGCGCCCAGCTGGTACCCGGCGAACGGCGTGGTCATGTTCGCGGACTTCTGGTCGAGCCCGGCGATGCTCAGCCGCAGCACGCCGAGGTCGAGCACGGTGCCCGCGGTGTTGCCGACCTGTTGGAGGCCCTTGGTGAGGGTCGAGACCAGGCCGCCGACCACCGGGATGTCGTCGACCTGCCCGAACTGGTCGCTGAGCCCCTTCAGCGGCAGCCCGATCGGGATGTCCTTGGTGGGGTGCGCGGCATCCAGCGTGTAGAGCGTCTTCCCACCGGCGGCGATGGTCAGCACCGGCGCGGTGTACTCGACCTTGGACGTCTTCGCGTCGCCGGTGGAGGTCACCTTGAGGGTCGGCTGGCTGACGACCTTGATGCTCAGCGCCAGCGGCGTGCCCTTGAGGATCTCGATGTCCGCGGCCTGCAGCGTCGACGTCGACTGCACGGCCTTGTTCTTCGAGCCGGGAATGTCGACCAGCTTGACCTGCGACCGCGAGGACAGCGTGTTCGGCAGGCTCAGCAGCGAGCCGGTGCCGTCCTTGGCGGTCTGCCCGCCGCCCTGGAGCAGGCCGCCGAGGCTCTGCAGGCCCTTGGTCAGGTCGAACCCGCTGGCGAGCGAGCCCGGGTCGAGCTTCGGCTTCAGCGCATCGAGGCCGAGGTTCGGCATCGACGGCACGACGTTCAGCAGCGACAGGCTCGCCACCGACGTGCTGGCATCGGCGATGGTGTCGACGCACGGGCCGAGCGAGTCACTCCACCGAGCGTGCGCGCTCCCGTTGAGCAATCCCAGGTTGAGCAGCGGATTCGACGGCGCATTGAGGCCCCCGCTGATCGGCTGCGCGTTGTCCGGCAGGGCGGTTTGCACAACGCTGCCGGGGGTCTGCGGCGCGTTCCCGCCGACGGACAGCCCGAAGGGAGACGCCTGCGCGATCGCCTTCTCGTAGCTCAGGTAGGCATCCGAGTTCGCCGACGCGCTGGAGAGGCCCATCCCGGCCTCGAGCGCGGACTGCTTGGGCAGCGTGTCCCCGAACCCGGGCAGGATGGTCTTGGTCGGCACGGCGTTGGGCAGAAGCCGGATGATCCCGAGAGCGGTCCCGGCATCCCCGACGGCCTTCCCCAGGGGCTGCGGCCCGATGGGAGCGGAGATGGGCGCCTGCCCCGGATTCGCCGGCTGCGGAATCGGCGTCGTGGGGTAGGTGGTGTCGGCGTAGGAAGGCGCCGCGCTGAGCAGGAGCAACGCAGCAGCCGCCGGCAACGCCGCCGAGCGGGGCAGTCTTCGCCGCATGTGCCAGAGCCTCCAAGTGGGTAGACCGGTGATGAGACCGGCGTCATAGGGCGTTAACGACGGTCCCCCCGGAAAGTGACGCGCACAGCTTCCGCTACACTTGCTACCGTCGCCAGCGGAAGCCGGAGACACGCCGCCTTAGCTCAGTCGGCCAGAGCGATTCACTCGTAATGAATAGGTCAGGGGTTCGATTCCCCTAGGCGGCTCCGCAGGTCAGGCCCCATCCGAGACACCTCGGGTGGGGCCTGACTCGTCCGGTGGGTGACAGAGTGAGTGACCTGGGCGGCGGGAGGTTCAGCCGCTCTCACCTGGAGTGATCAGTGTCTTGCACTCCGTGGCCTCCGGCGAGGATGCCGTGCGCGAGCTCATGCGTGCATTCAAGCTGGCGCTCACATCAGTGTTGCGGCCTCTGGGTGAAGCACGCGACCCGATCTACGTCAAACGGAGACGACGGCCGAGGGTAACCTCGCCCAGGGTATATGCAGTTCTGAACGCTCGGATGAGGTCGTCGGACGAAGGCCATCCGTCGTCTGGGTGAGCACAGCAATATCGAACCTGTCGCAGATGATGGACGTCGTCAGAACGTAAGCCACTTATTTCGACGACGTGGCCGACTGCGCGTTTCGGGTCCGGAGCGAGGTGGAGAAGGCGCGCCCAGGTATCCATCACGCGTACCACTCCCATGCCTTTTTGGGGTTCTTTGGGTGCACTGTCCGTCAATCCTTGGAGGCGACTGAGCTTGGAACGACCGCTGTCTCTTGCCGGACCTGTCCCTGATGTCGACACGGGCGTCAACCGGATATCACGGGTCAGCTCACTCAGGGCATGTGCAGTCATGAACGCTCGTGTGAGGTGGTCGGACGAAGGCCATCCGTCGACCGTATGAGCGCAAGTATTCCTGGCTTGCCGCATATGCTCAACTTGTTCATAGGGCAGGCCATTGTGCAGAGCGATGTGGCCCACTGCGCGGTTCGGGTCCGGAGCGATTCGGCAGAGCCGCGCCCACGTGTCCAGCAAGTGGACCACTCCGCTGCCGTCCTTGGGGGCGCAGTCCGTCAATTTTCCGAGTAGATCAGTGTTGGACTTCGTGCCAGGGCGCACTTGCCAGTCAGGTTCCTCGCGCTGCTGCATGGCGCATGATTATGGCTGTCCGCGCCGGCGATGGCTATGTGTTCGAGGAATAAATACGAACTGGCTGGTGCGATGACCACAAATGATCATCGGTTGGTCAAGTGGCTCGATCTGAGGCGATGTGTAGCCGACTCGGTGATCGTTTCTGGGTGCCGTACCAGGTGAAGGCTGGGCCGTCAGCGAGAATTCCGCTCGTAATGAATTGGGGGCGATTCCCCAGACGGCTCCGCAGGGTGGAGAAAGTCCCAAGGTGCAGGTGGTGGTCAGGGAACCAGGACCAGTTTGCCTTCGACCTCACGGTTTTCCAGCCGCCGATGCGCTTCCGCGGCCTGCTCCAGCGGCAGCGTGACAACCTCAGGCGCGATAGCGCCGACAGCCAGCTGCCCGACCAGCGCAGCGATGTCCGCCCGAAAGCCGAGCGGGTCCTTATCGACCGCGCGGGCCACCGTGTGCACCACCACCCGTGGCCCCGGCGTCAGCTTCGCCCGCACGAGTGCGCCGACCGTTCGCGTCATGGCGCCGGCCTTGGAGTAGCCGGCTCCGGTGGCGAAACTGAATCCGTACGACACCACCACTCCCGACCGCTTCGTGACACGTCGGGAGCGTGCCAGCGATGGGCCTCCCACCGGGTCGAACACCGCCGCGACCGGGGTGGGTACCTTGGACTGGTCCGCTACCCACCTGGCGCCGCCTGCAAGCACCCTGCCGCGTCGGCCCGGGCTTGAGGTGCCGTAGACCTCCACCCCTGCCGCTCTGGCTATCTGGGACAACGCCGATCCCACTCCTCCGGCGGCTCCGAGCACCAGTACGGCCTCACCAGCTGAAGGCCTGGCCACGTGGTGGAACATCTGCCACGCCGTGAGGTAGTTGAGCATCAGCGCGTCCAGCTTCTCGGCGGGCGGTCCCTCCGGCAGCGGTGCTGTCCGCTGCACCGGCGCCAGGACGTGCGTTGCGTATCCGCCGTCGCCGATCAGGGCTCCGACGCGCTGGCCTGCCGTGAACTCCGTGACGCCGGGGCCGACGCGGGCGACGTGGCCGACGACGTCGAACCCCTGGACCTCCGGGAGGGCGCCGGGGGTCAGGCCTCTGCGGGTCGAGATGTCGTGGAACGCCACGCCCGCGGCCTCCGTGGTGATCAAGATCTGTCCGGGGCCCGGTTCCGGCACCGGCATGGCCTCCACCCGGAGCACCTCGGGACCTCCCGTGGCTGTCAGCCGCACCCGTCTTGCCGTAGTCGTCATGCCCGAAAGATACATGAGAATCTCAAGGAAGTGCTCAACTAGTTTCGTCGAGCGCCTTCGCGAGCAGGGACTGCAGGAGCACCTGTTCCTCGTCGCCGAGGTGTGCGAAGGGGGAGTGCCTGGCGACGACGGCGAGGAGCCGCTCGCGCACCTTCCGGCCTTCGGCGGTCAGCACCAGTGTCCGGACGCGGCCGTCCCGCGGGTGCGGGCGCCGCTCGGCGAGCCCGCGTTCCTCCAGCTGTGCGCTGAGCAGGCTGATGTTGGAAGGGTCGCAGCGCATGAGGACGGCCAGCTTGCGCAGCGGCTGCGGCTCGGCCTCCGGGTCGAGGATCCACAGCAGGTTCGCCGTCGGCCCGGTGAGCTCCAGCCGCTCCAGGCCGTCGTTCATGCGGCCGGCGACCTCTCCGGCCAGGGCCGTCACCTGGTACAGCAACGAAGCCGCTAGCTCATCGACCGCCATGCTTCGAGCATAACTTGAGGTACTCCTGGAATTTCTCCACGAGACGAGAGGGGAACCACCCGTCCGAAGGGCCCCCGGGCGGGGGCCCTTCGGCGGCGGAACCTACTTCGGCGGGGTCAGCTTCACCACCGTGGCCTTGGCGTCGCCGCGGGGGGTTCGATAGGTGATCTCGTCGCCCGCCGATGCTCCGACCAGGGCCAGGCCCAGTGGGCTGTCCGAGGTGATCGCGTCCGCGTCCTCGCCCGGGACCGTCACCACCTGGAACGTCTCTTCGTCTCCGTCGGAGAAACGCAGCGTGACGACCGTGCCGTCCGGGAGCTGGCTGTTGCCGTAGCCGCCGTGTTCCATCTTGGCCGCGAGGTCGGCGATCTGGCGGTCGAGGCGGGCCGCGGCCTCGGCCCGGTCGATCACGTCCGCCTGGTCCGCCGCGTCCCCGGTGCGTTCCTGTTCGCCGGGTTGCGGCGCGAGGGCTTCCCGCTGCGCGCGCAAGTTCGCGATTTCCTTCTCCAGCTGGCTGCGCGCAGCCGGGCTGAGCCCCTTGTCCCCTGAGATCACCATGCCGGGCATTGTCCGCTGCGCGGACCGGGGTGGCCAATCCGGTTTTTCACCCGAAAGCCGCCGACAGGACGTCTGCCCTAGGGTTTGGGGTCCGGCGTCCAGGAAGAAGGTAACGAGAATCACCGTGAGCGCAGTCCCCGGCCGCAGCGAGCGGCTCTCGCCGAACCAGCTGGCCAAGCAGGAACAGATCGTCGAAGCCGCGCGGGTCGTCCTCGCCCGCGACGGGCTCGCCGGGTGCACCGTCCGGGCCATCGCCGACGCCGGCCCGCTCACCAAGAGCGCGATCCACTACTACTTCGCCGACATCGACGTCCTCATCGATCGGGCGATGGCCGCGCACATCACCGCCTTCGCCGCCGGCCTGCGCGAGGTCGCCGCGAAGCACGACGAACCCCGTGAGCGGCTCTTCGCCGTCCTCGAGGAGTACCTGAGCGTCTTCGCCGCGAACCCGAACGCCGCCTTCCTCTGGTTCGAGTACTGGATCGCCGCCGGACGGGCGCAGCACCCGCAGGCCATCGACGTCATGCTGACCTCGCTCACCGAGCTGCTCGCCGAGCTCCTCGCCCCACTCGACGTCGACGACCCGCGGGCCCGCGCCCGGGCGTTGCTGTCCTACCTGCTGGGCACGGTCGTCCAGCAGCGGGTGCGCCCGCGGCCGTTCGCCACGCTGCGTGCCGACATCGAGGCGCTCTGTTTCGCGAACTACGGGTAGAAACCGCCAATAGATCCGTACTGCTCCGGATTGTGCCCTCCGTCCGGCTCCCGCCAAGGTCGAGGGAACCCCCGAGAGCAGGAGACGTGATGCGCACACGAACGTGCACGGCCGCGGCCGCGGCGGTCCTCTTGGTGCTCACCGTTGGCGGCACGGCCGGTGCCGCCCAGCCCGACGGCCCGCAGGTCTACGAGATCGCCGGCGCCGGCACGGCCCAGCAGCGCACCGAGGTCGCGAAGACCGGTGCCGACATCCTCGACAGCACGAACGGCACGACCACGGTCATCGCCACGCCCGGCGAAGCCGCCCAGCTGCGCGCGCAGGGCTTCGCCGTCAAGGCGCTCGGCAAGGTCGACCGGCCGCTGGGCGCGGCGGCTGCCGCGGACTTCCCGGCCGGCTACACCGGCTACCACACCTACGCCGAAACGCAGACCGAGCTGCAGAAAGCCGTCGCGAACCACCCGTCGCTCACGAAGCTCGGCAGCGCCGGCACCTCGTACGAAGGCCGGGCGCTCTCGCTGATCAAGATCAGCGACAACGCCGCCACCGACGAGAACGAGCCCGAGGTGCTCTTCACCTGCAACCAGCACGCGCGCGAGCACCTCACCACCGAGATGTGCCTGCACATCGTCGATCGGCTGACCAGCGGGTACGCCACCGATCCCGCGATCAAGCGACTTGTCGACAGCACCGAGGTCTGGGTCATCCCCAGCGTCAACCCGGACGGCTCCGAGTACGACATCTCCGGCGGCACGTTCCACAGCTGGCGCAAGAACCGCCAGGGTCCCGGCACCGACCCCAACCGCAACTGGGGCTACAAGTGGGGCTGCTGCGGCGGCTCGTCCGGCTCGACGTCCAGCGAAACCTACCGCGGCACGGCGGCGTTCTCCGCGCCCGAGACGCGCGCCGTCTCGAACTGGGTGAACTCGCGGGTGGTCGGCGGCGTCCAGCAGATCAAGACGCACATCGACTTCCACACCTACTCCGAGCTGGTGCTGTGGCCCTTCGGCTACACCTACGCCGACACCGCGCCGGGCCTGACCGCGGCCGAGGCGCAGAAGTTCCAGACGCTCGGCAAGCAGATGGCCGCGACCAACGGCTACACGCCGGAGCAGTCCAGCGACCTCTACATCACCGACGGCAGCGTCAACGACTGGATGTGGGCGACGCACAAGATCTGGAGCTTCACCTTCGAGATGTACCCGAAGGGCAGCAGCCCCGGCTTCTACCCGCGTGACACGCAGATCGTCCCGCAGACCACGCGCAACGACCAGGCCGTGGACATCCTGATCAACGCCGCGATCACCGGCTGACCCCCAGCAGCCGGCCGCGGCCCGCGAACAGCCGCCTTCCCCGCTCGGCCGGGGAAGGCGGCCTGCGCGGTTTAGGGTGCGGGCATGCCTCTGTTCTCGTTCGAAGGGCTCAGCCCGCAGGTCCACCCGGACGCCTGGATCGCGCCCACCGCCACCCTCATCGGCGACGTCGTCGTCGAGAAGGACGCCTCGATCTGGTTCGGCGCGGTGATCCGGGCCGACTTCGGCCGGATCGTCATCCGGGAGGGCGCCAACATCCAGGACAACTCGGTGATCCACGTCAACGACGGCGTCTGCGAGGTCGGCAAGAACGTCACCGTGGGCCACCAGTGCCTGGTGCACGACTGCACGATCGGGGAGCAGGCGCTGATCGGCAACGGCTCGACGGTGCTCGACAAGGCGAAGATCGGCGCGCGGGCGCTGGTCGCGGCCGGGGCGACGGTCACGCCGGCGACGGAGGTGCCCGAGGAGGTCATCGCGATGGGCAGCCCGGCGAAGAAGTTCGTCCCGCTGACCGACTCGGCGCGGATGTGGGTCGAGCACAACGCGGCGATCTACCAGGAGCTGGCACGGCGGCACCGCGCTGGCACGAAACCGGTTTGACCCTCCAGTAACTGGAGACTCTAGCTTCGGGGCATGGCTCCGAAGAAGAAACTCACCCACCGGGTCACCCTGGAACTCAGCGCGGGCAACGCCCCGGTCGTCGACCTCGGCAAGATGCTGGGGCAGACCGGGGTCAACCTGGTGGAGATCAAGAAGGCCTACGACTCGGCGACGGCGGCGCAGCGCGGCGACGTCGTGCCGGTGGTCGTCTCGGTGTTCGAGGACCGCTCGTTCGCGCTCCGGCTCAAGACGCCGCCGACGTCGTTCCTCATCAAGAAGGCGTTGGGCGACAAGGGGTCGGCGCGGCCGGGACACGAGGTCGCGGGGAAGCTCACGCGGGAGCAGCTGCGGGAGATCGCCGAGCGCAAGCTGCCGGACCTCAACACGTCCGACGTCGAGGCGGCGATGCGCACGATCGCGGGCACGGCCCGGTCGATGGGAGTGGTCGTCGGCTGAGTGCACCGCGCTTCGAGCGCCGTGGACTACGCTTTACCGCGCAGCAGCGACTGGCGCCATCGAGGTGGAGCACCACCGGGAAGCGACGACGAGGCCGGCACCGCGCGCCTGGGTGAAGGCCACTCCAGAGCCGGAGTACGCCATGACACACCAGCCAGCACTGAACGCGCTCGCCACCGCCGACCCCGCCATCGCCGGGCTCGTCGAGGACGAGGCGAAGCGCCAGCACGACAAGATCCGCCTGATCGCCTCGGAGAACTACGTCTCGCAGGCCGTGCTCGAGGCGACCGGATCCGTCCTCACCAACAAGTACTCCGAGGGCTACGCGGGCAAGCGGTACTACGAGGGCCAGCAGTTCATCGACCAGGTCGAGCAGCTGGCGATCGAGCGGGCGAAGGCCGTGTTCGGCGCCGACCACGCGAACGTCCAGCCGTACTCCGGGTCGCCGGCGAACCTGGCCGTGTACCTGGCTTTTGCGCAGCCGGGTGACACCGTGCTCGGCATGGCGCTGCCGGACGGCGGCCACCTCACGCACGGCTGGAGCGTGTCCGCGACCGGCAAGTGGTTCACCCCGGTGCGCTACGGCGTCGCCAAGGAGACCGGCCGGGTCGACCTCGACCAGGTGCGCGACCTGGCCCGGCAGCACCGGCCGAAGCTGATCTTCGCCGGCGGCACGGCGATCCCGCGCACGATCGACTTCCCGGTGTTCGCCGAGATCGCCGCCGAGGTGGACGCGGTGCTCGTCGCGGACATCGCGCACATCGCCGGCCTGGTCGCGGGCGGCGCGCACCCGTCGCCGGTCGGGCACGCGCAGGTGATCACGACGACCACGCACAAGACCCTGCGCGGCCCGCGCGGCGCGATGATCCTGTCCGACGCCGACCACGCCAAGGCGGTCGACAAGGCCGTCTTCCCCGGCCTGCAGGGCGGCCCGCACAACCACACGACCGCGGCGATCGCCGTCGCGCTCGGTGAAGCGCAGCAGCCTTCGTTCTCCGACTACGCGCACGCGATCGTCGCCAACGCGAAGGCGCTGGCCGACGCGCTGCTGGCGCGCGGCTACGACCTGGTGTCCGGTGGCACGGACAACCACCTGCTCCTGATCGACCTGACGAACAAGGCGGTCGCGGGCAAGCCGGCGGCGCAGGCCCTCGACCGCGCGGGCATCGAGCTGAACTACAACACGGTCCCGTTCGACCCGCGCAAGCCGTTCGACCCGTCCGGCATCCGGCTCGGCACGTCCGCGATCACGACCCGCGGGCTGAAGCCGGAGCACCAGGTCCAGGTGGCGGAGTGGATCGACCGCACGGTGACGGCCGCGGCCGCGTCCGAGGAGGCGGCGCTGGACACGATCGCCGCGGAGATCCGCGAGTTCCTGGCGCCGTTCCCGATCCCCGGCTACTCGGCCTGACGCAGGATTTCGAGCACCCGCGGGTGCAGAGCCGGTGCGGCGGCGAGGAAGCTGCCGGCCGACGGCGTCCACGGGACGCCGTCGGCGGTGGTGACCACCGCACCGGCTTCCCGCGCGATCAAGGCGGCGCCGGCGAGGTTCGTCGCGTCGCGGCCGTACTGCCAGAAGAAGTCCAGCCGCCCGGCGGCGACGTCGGCGACCTGCCACGACGTCGGCCCGAGGTTCCGGACGGCGGCGACCGCGCCGAGCACGGCGGTCAGCGACCGCCCGGCGGCTTCCGCGACGCCCGGCTGCTGCGTGACGAACGGCGGCTGGCTGGTCGCCGCGACCACGGCGTCCAGGGTGAGCTTCCGCGAGGGGGCGATCGGCGTTGTGTCCTCGCCTTTCCGGGCTACGTAGGTCTCTTTCAGGTTCGGTGAGTGCAGCACCGCGAGTTCCGGCTCGCCGTCGCGGACCAGCGTCACAGTGAGGCAGTACTGCGGCAGGCCCTGGAGGAGCTGGACGGCGCCGTCGAGGGCATCGACCTCGCCCGCGGGAGGTCGGTGAAATTTGCCGGCCTCAGCCCGGTCGGCGCGGATCGGAGGTTCGCGGCGAGGGGTCTTCGATGGCCGAGAAAACTTTGCCGGGCTCCTCGAAAAAGGCGGGCGGCCGTTGCGGGGCGCGGACGCGGGTGGCCAGGGTTTCGACGATGTCGATCACGGATTTCAGCATGGTCCACAGTCGCTTCCGCTCGGGCTGCGGCAGTACTCGACCACTTGGAGCTGCGGCCGAAAGTCGACCGACAGGGGCTTGTCCACAGGCACGCCGTGATGTGGACAGCTTCGCCCGCGGGGTGCGTTTCCGGCCGGTTTGTCGGCCCTTGCCGATAGACTGGACTTGGGGACGCCCCCCGGTGAGGGCGGGGGATGGTCTGGGGTTGTCTGGGCCCTGGCGGCACACTTTTGTGCGGCGCGCTGCTCCTGCGGGTGAAGGTGCTTCGCGGCCGGACGCCGGTGATCGCCGACGCGCTCGCCAACCGCGACGACGTCCTCTTCGTCGACATCCTGGCCGGTGGGGAGGAGATCAGCGCCGTCGCGCTCGGTGGCCTCGACGGGCGGCTGGTGCACGACGCGCTGCCGTCGACGTCCGCCGTCACCGAGCTGCGCGCGTACTCGGTCCTGCACGTCTTCTCCGACGCGACACAGTGGCGCACCGGCTTGCTCACCGCCGGGGAAGTCGCCGCGTTGACCCCGCCGCCGCCCGGCGAGGATGTGCCCCTCGACGACCTCGACCGGCGCCTCCTGGCCCGGCTCGCGGCCGACGCCCGGCTCGGCCCCGGCGAGCTGGCCGCCGAGGCGCCCGAGTCGACGGTCCGCCGCCGGGTCGAGCGGCTGGCCGCGGCCGGGCGCCTGCGCACCTACGCGAACATCGACGCCCGCGCGCTCGGGCTGGAAGTCGACGCCAACGTCTGGATGACCGTGCCGCCTGGCCGGCTCGACGAGGTCGGGCGAGCGCTGGCCGGGCACCCGATGGTCCACGGGACCCTGGCCACCACCGGTGTCACCAACCTGATGGCCGCCGTCTGGTGCCGGGACCTGGGTGACCTCTACAGCTTCGTGACGAGCCTCGACGTGCCGTCCGCCGAGGTCACCGTGGTCGCAAAGGCCGTCAAGCGAGCTGCGAGACCGGCGTCACAGAATATTTGATTGCACGGTACAACCTTCCCGGGGAATACTTGGCTCAGGCAAGTAGTTGAGAGGTACAAGCAACTACGCGGAGACTTCCCGAGGGAGACCACCATGAGCGACACCACCACGGCGGAAGGAGCAGCCGCTACGAACGGCAAACTGACCCACCGCCAGATCCTGACCGTCCTGTCCGGGCTGATGCTCGGCATGTTCCTCGCCGCGCTGGACCAGACGATCGTCTCGTCCTCCATGCGCACCATCGCCGACGAGCTGCACGGCCTGTCCCTGCAGGCCTGGGCCACCACGGCGTACCTCATCACCGCGACGCTCTCCACGCCGCTGTACGGCAAGCTGTCCGACCTCTACGGCCGCAAGCCCATGTACCTGACGGCGATCTCGCTGTTCCTGGTCGGTTCGCTGGCCAGCGGCATGGCGACGTCGATGTACGAGCTCGCCGCCTTCCGGGCCTTCCAGGGCCTCGGTGCCGGTGGCCTGATGTCGCTGGCGCTGGCGATCATCACCGACATCACCGCGCCGCGCGAACGCAGCAAGTACCAGGGCTACTTCATGGCCGTCTTCGGCATCTCGAGCGTGGCCGGTCCGGTCGTCGGCGGGTTCTTCGCCGGCATCGACACCTTCGCCGGCATCACCGGGTGGCGCTGGGTCTTCCTGGTCAACGTCCCGATCGCGCTCGCCGCGCTGGTCGTCGTCACCAAGGTGCTGAACCTGCCGCACACCCGCGTGGACCAGAAGGTCGACTACTGGGGTGCCGTCGCGCTGGCCACCGGCCTGGTGCCGCTGCTGATCGTCGCCGAGCAGGGCCGTGAGTGGGGCTGGGGCTCCGCCGCTTCGATCGCCATGTACGTCGTCGGCGCGCTGGGCGTGACCGCCTTCGTCTGGATCGAACGCCGGATGGGCGACGCCGCCCTGCTGCCGCTGCGCCTGTTCCGCCGTCCGGTGTTCCGGATGTCGACGGTCGTCACCGTCGTGCAGGGTGCCGGGATGTTCGGCGCGATGATGTCGCTGCCGCTGTACCTGCAGATCGTCAAGGGCGCGACGCCGACACAGGCCGGCCTGCAGATGCTGCCGCTGACGCTCGGCATCATGGTCGCCAGCCTGACCAGCGGCCGGATCATCGCGGCCACCGGCCGGTACAAGATGTTCGCGGTGGCCGGGATCGGCCTGATGGCGGCGGCGCTGTTCGCGCTGTCCACGATCACCGTCGACAGCTCGCTGGCCCTGGTCATGGTGATCGCCTTCGTGATCGGCCTCGGCCTCGGCGCCTCGATGCAGACGCTGGTGCTGGCCGCGACCAACGACGTCCGCCCGCAGGACATCGGGGTCGCCACCTCGGCGGCGACGTTCTTCCGGCAGATCGGCGGCACGGCGGGCACCGCGGTGTTCCTGTCGATCCTGTTCGGCACGGTCGGCGACCGGATCGCGAACGCCATCCGCTCGGCGATGACCACGCCGGCCTACACCGCGGCGCTGGCGCAGCACCCGGAGTTCGCGAAGCAGATGCAGAGCGGCCTCGACGTCAACGACACGTCGTTCCTCTCGACGCTCGACCCGACGCTGGCCCGGCCGATCCTGCAGGGCTTCGCCGAGTCGATGAGCACGGTGTTCCTGGTCGGCGGGATCGTGCTGACCGTCGGCTTCGCGCTGGTGTGGTTCCTCAAGGAGAAGCCGCTGTCGGACAAGTCGGCGATGGAGCAGCGCGCCGAAGCCGAAGCGGACGCTCCGGCGCTCGCACTGGCCCACTGACCGCGCGTGCTGCGCTGACCGGGGAATGAGAAGGCCCCCTCGGGATCTCCCGAGGGGGCCTTCTCGTGAATGGACTCCGCGCGGGCTCAGTGGCCGCCGTTGGCTTCTTCCTTCGCCAGGCGGTCGACCTCGCGCTCGAGCGAGCGCTTGATCTCGGCTTCGGCCTCGGACCGGCCGACCCAGCTCGAGCCTTCGACGCTCTTGCCGGGCTCGAGGTCCTTGTAGACCTCGAAGAAGTGCTGGATCTCCAGCTTGTGGAACTCGTTCAGGTGGTGGATGTCCCGCAGGTGCTCCAGGCGCGGGTCGTTCGTCGGGACCGCGAGGACCTTGTCGTCCGGGCCCTTCTCGTCGGTCATCCGGAACATGCCGATCGCGCGGCAGCGGATCAGGCAGCCCGGGAACGTCGGCTCCTGGACGAGGACGAGCACGTCGAGCGGGTCGCCGTCCTGGCCGAGGGTGTCGTCGATGAAGCCGTAGTCGGCCGGGTACTGCGTGGCCGTGAACAGGGTCCGGTCCAGCTTGATGCGGCCGGTCTTGTGGTCGACCTCGTACTTGTTGCGCTCCCCTTTGGGGATTTCGATCGTGACGTCGAACTCCACGCCTGTCCTCACTACTTCTTTAGGTCCCGGCATGCCACGCGTCGCGGGCGGCAACCTTCATGACTGTCTTGACGTCTCCTAGTGTGGACTACGCCCTGCCGGGGAGCCGCATCGATGTCGGCCACGCGGCATGTGAGCTTGGCCCCTCCCGGGGCAGGTGAGAAGGAGTGGTGGGTGCCGGAAAACGACCAGCCGATGTGGCCTTCGTCGGACGAAGACCGCTCGTCGTCCGGCGCGCGGGAGACCACTCCGATGGCCCTGCCCGACCCGCCGAAGGCCGCCGAGACCGGCCCGGGCGTGCCCAAGGTCACAGCCAGTGACGCCCCCAAAGGGTCGTGGTTCGCGCCGAACGTCCCGCCCGAGCCCGTCCCCGGGCTGAACGCCCCGGCGGAGGAGCCGCCGCCCCCGCCGACCCCGGCCAAGCAGGACCTCGCCGACCGGCTCGGCAGCCGGACGCCGAAGCAGCCGCCGGCCCGGCAGGAGGACCCGCAGCCGCCCGCGGCGACCCCGCCGCAGCCCCCGGCGGAGAGCACCCAGTACATCCGCGTCGAGCAGGCCGAGCTGGAGCCGGACGCGCCGGCTTCGGCCGAGGCGACCCCGTCGCAGAGCACGCAGTACATCCGTGTCGAGCAGTCGGAGCTCGAGCCGGACGCGCCGGCTTCGGCCGGGGAGAGCACCCAGTACATCGAGGCGGTGCCGTCCGGGCCGGTGCCGGTGGTGCCGGTCGAGCGCCACGTCCCGCCCCGGGAGGAGAAGAAGCCGGAGGAGCCGCAGCAGCAGTGGCGGGAGGAACTCCAGCACTGGCGCGAGGAGCAGCTGCGCCGTGAAGAGCAGCTGAACCGCGCGGCCGCCCAGCGCCGCGAAGAACCGGAAGCCCCGCAGCCCGCCGCGCCCTGGAGCCAGCGCATCGAGCTGCGGGAAGACCGTGCCGGCGACCGGCCTGCCGAGCCGGGCGACCGGCGTCCGGCGCTGCCCGAGCCGCCGCGCGGGGTGGTGCCGTCGGCGTCCGCCGGGACGCTGGCCCGGCCGCAGCGGATCGAACCGGACGGGCAGCGGTTCGACGCCGAGGCGACCGTCGGGATCGAGCGGCCCACCCAGTTCCCCGGCGTCTTCCAGCAGCAGCCGCAGCAGCGCACGGAGCCGCCCCGCGGCGAGCAGCCGCCCGCCGAGCCGCCGGCCGCGGCCGAGCCGGCGGCCGCCGGTGAGCCGCCGAAGAAGCGGCGTAAGGGCAAGCTGATCGCCATCGTCGTGGTCGTCCTGCTGGTGCTGGCCGGCGGCGGGGTCGCCGCGGCGATGCCGAAGGTGGCGAACCGGCTGGCCCTGCCGTGGGCGCCGAACGCGCCCAAGGGCGACGCGCCCGAGCCGGCCGCGGCCGCCCGGCAGCTGCAGGGGCCGGCCACGTCCGGGGCGACGCCGACCGCGAACGGCGTCAAGGCCGCCCTCGCCTCGGCGGCGGGCAACGGCGCGCTGGGCCAGCTCACCGGAAGCGTGATCGACCCGACGACCGGGACGGTGCTGTGGGACCGCAACTCGGCGTCGCCGGTGACACCCGCCTCGACGACGAAGGTGCTCACCTCCGCGGCCGCGCTGCTTTCGCTGGACCACAACCTGCGCCTGCCGACCAAGGTCGTGCAGGGTGCGGACCCGGGCACGGTGATCCTGGTCGGCGGCGGCGACACGACCATCACCAACCTGCCGCTGGGCACCGACTCCCCGCTGTACCCGGGCGCCGCGCACGTCGACGACCTCGTCGCGCAGGTCAAGAAGGCGGTGCCGGGCGTCAAGAAGGTCCAGGTCGACCTGACGCTGTTCAAGGGCGCGACGACCGCACCGGGCTGGGAAGCGGGCGACGCGCCGTCGACGTACGCGACGCAGATGGCGCCCGTGATGGCCGACGGCGGCCGCATCAACCCCAAGGACAACAACTCGCAGCGGACGGCGAACGCGGGCAGCGCGCTCGCCTCGTCGATCGCCTCGAAGCTGGGGGTGTCGGCGGGCGGCCAGGCGACCGCGCCCAAGGACGCGAAGGTGGTCGCCGAGGTCAAGTCGGCCCCGCTGACCGAGCTGGTGTCCGACCTGATGGAGCTGTCCGACGACGTCCTCGCCGAGGCGATCGCCCGCCAGGTCGCGCTCGCGAACGGCGAGGAGGCCAGCTACGCCGGCGGGGCCAGGGCGACCCTCAAGGTGCTGAAGGACCACGGCTTCGACGTCTCGGGCGTCGCGCTCTCGGACGGCAGCGGCATCTCGTCGCTGAACCGCATCCCGGCCCGGCTGCTCACCCAGGTCCTGGCGGCCGCGGCGGCGCCGGAGGGCAAGAACCCGGGCACCGCGAAGCTCCGCCCGGTGCTGGCGGGCCTCCCGGTCGCGGGCGGCTCCGGCACCCTGGCCGACAAGCGGTTCGACACGGCCGCGTCGCAGGCGGGCCGCGGCTGGGTGCGGGCCAAGACGGGCACGCTCACCGGGGTGAACACCCTCGCCGGGCTGGTCCTCGACCAGGACGGCCGGGTGCTGGTGTTCGCGTTCATGTCCAACGGCTCCGACACCGAGCCGGGCCGCGACGCGATCGACGCCCTCGCGACGAGCCTCCGCAAGTGCGGCTGCGCCTAGCGGAGGCCGAACCGTACGAAGATCGTGGCCGGAAACCCGCACCGGGCAGGTAGCGTCGGAAGGGTGAGTCAGGAAACGCAGACCCGGCCCATGGTCGACTGGGGGATCGCCGCGCAGACCGGCGCCATGCTGGTGCGCGGCGGCCCGCAGGTGCCGCGGGAACGGGCCGAGGAGGCCGTCACCGACCTGCGCGAGCTGACCGTCGAGGCCGAGGGGCACGTGCGGCAGCTGACGAACCTGGGGCTCGACCTGCCGTTGCTGCCCGGCGAGGTCGTCGACCGGCCGGGCTGGGTCCGGTCGGCCGCGGCGGGGCTGCACGCGCTGACCGGGCGCGCGCTGCCGCAGCAGGGCGGGCCGCTCGGGCCGATACTGGCCGGCGGGGCCGGCGTCCAGACCGGTCTGGTGCTCGCCTTCCTGGCCAGCCGCGTGCTCGGCCAGTACGACCCGTTCGGCGGCCCGGACAAGGAAGGCAGGCTGCTGCTGGTCGCGCCGAACGTCGTCGCCGCCGAACAGGCGATGGACGTGCCCGGCCACGACTTCCGGCTGTGGGTCTGCCTGCACGAGTGCACCCACCGGCTGCAGTTCACCGCGGTCAAGTGGCTGCGCGACTACTTCGCCGACGAGGTCGAGCGGCTCGTCTCCGGGCTCGCCGGCGGCACCACCGACAGCCTCGCCGACCTGGTCGGCCGGCTGCCGGAGGCGATCAAGCAGGGCCCGAAGCTGAACCTGGCCGAGCTGCTCCAGTCGCCGAAGGACCGCGCGGTGTTCGACAGGCTGCTCGCCCTCTCGACGCTCCTGGAGGGCCACGCCGACTACGTGATGGACGCCGTCGGCCCGCAGGTCGTGCCGAGTGTCGAGCAGATCCGCGCGCGGTTCACCGCCCGGCGCAAGGGCGGCGGCGTCTTCGACCGGCTGCTGCGCGCGCTGCTCGGCGTCGACGCGAAGATCCGTCAGTACGAAGAAGGCGCGAAGTTCACGAAGCACGTCGTGGATGCCGTCGGCATGGACGGCTTCAACGCCGTCTGGCGGTCGCCGAACACCCTGCCGTCGCGCGCCGAGATCTCCGACCCGGCGGCGTGGGTCCGGCGCCTGCACGGATGACCGGGCCGGCGGTCACGGCCGTCCGCCGGGCCGTCCGCGGCTTCCTGGAAGCCGTCGAGAGCCCGCCGTCCGAGCTGTGCGTCGCGGTCTCCGGCGGCGCCGACTCCCTCGCGCTGGCCGAGGCGGCCGCGTACGTCGGGCACCATCGCGGCCACGCCGTCCGCGCGCTGGTCGTCGACCACGGGCTGCAGGAGGGCTCGGCGAAGGTCGCCGCGGACGCGGCCGCCGCGGCGAAGGCGTTGGGTGTCGACGAAGCCGAGGTGCGCGAGGTCGCCGTCACCGGCCCCGGCGGCCCGGAAGCCGCCGCCCGCAAGGCCCGCTACCGGGCGCTGGCCGGGCACGGCCTCGTCCTGCTCGGCCACACCCTCGACGACCAGGCCGAAACGGTCCTGCTCGGGCTGGGCCGCGGCTCCGGCCCGCGCAGCGTCGCCGGCATGCGGCCGCACGACCCGCCGTGGGGACGGCCGCTGCTCGCCGTCGGCCGGGCCACCACCCGGGCCGCGTGCGCCGAGCTCGGCGTCGAGCCTTGGGAAGACCCGCACAACGCCGAACCGCGCTTCACGCGCGTCCGGCTGCGCACCGAAGTCCTGCCGTTGCTGGAGGAGGTCCTCAACGGCGGGGTGGCCGCCGCACTCGCCCGCACAGCCGCGCAACTGCGTGAAGACAATGAGGCGCTGGACACAGTGGCGGACCTGATCTTCACCCGCGCGGGCGGTCCGGAAGGGCTGGAAATCGGCGTCTTCGCGACCGAGCCCCCGGCGATCCGCCGCCGGGTTATCCGCAGGTGGCTGCTGCAATCGGGTGTGCGCGAGCTCACCGACGCGCACCTGCGGGCGGTCGACGGCCTCGTCGCCCGGTGGCGTGGTCAGGGCGGCGTCTGGCTGCCGGGCAACTTGGAGGCGAGCCGGTGCCGTGGCAGGCTCTGCGTCACCTCCCAACCCACCACACGAGGGGAATGACCCGTGTACGAGGGCGAAATCGCCTCCGTGCTCGTCACCGAGCAGCAGATCAAGGACAAGATCACGGAGCTGTCGGAGCAGATCGCCGCCGACTATCCGGCCAACGGGCAGGGCGAACTCCTGCTGGTGGGCGTCCTGAAGGGCGCGGTCATGTTCATGACCGACTTCGCCCGCGCGCTGCCGCTGCCGACGCAGCTGGAATTCATGGCCGTGTCTTCGTACGGATCGGCGACCTCGTCGTCCGGCGTCGTGCGGATCCTCAAGGACCTCGACCGCGACATCGCGGGCCGGGACGTCCTGATCGTCGAGGACATCGTCGACTCGGGCCTGACGCTGTCGTGGCTGCTGAAGAACCTCGCCAGCCGCAACCCCGCGTCGCTCGAGGTCGTTTCGCTGCTGCGCAAGCCGGAGGCGGTGAAGGTGGACGTGCCGGTGAAGTACATCGGCTTCGACATCCCCAACGAGTTCGTCGTCGGCTACGGCCTCGACTACGCCGAGCGGTACCGGGACCTGCCCTACATCGGCACCCTGGACCCGAAGGTCTACACCTCGTAGCCGTCCCGGGCGGTTCACCGACCGTTCACCGCAATTACCGGATCCGCGGAACCCCGGGCACGAAGTTTGCGTCATAGGCTCTGATCACGTGCGTTAACCTATGCGAAGACCATTCGTGCCCGCGGTGACCGGGTCGGGGGAACGGGAGAGAGTGCAGATGGGGAACAGCAGCGCTGCCGACGCGAACGCCTTCAAGGCCGCGGCCGCGGCGGGTCAGGTCGGGGTCGACCCCGACGCCGCGCAGGCCGTGCTGAACAAGATCCGCACCGGCAAGGACGCGGTCGAGGCCCTCCTGGCCGGCGCGGGCACGCTCGCGCAGCCGCCGAAGCTCGGCGACAACCCGGTCGGCAACGCGATGGCCGCGAAGTTCGTGCAGCGCGCGGACGGCGGGGGCGACTCCTACGCCGCCGCGCTGCAGAACCTGCTCGACCAGTACTCCGCCGCCGAAGAGGGCATCGTCACGGCGATGGCCCGCTACCACGAGGTCGACCAGGCCGCGGCCGACCCGTTCCGCAACGCCTGAGTCCAAGGGGGAACTCGTAGTCATGGCTCCGAACCACAGCGACCAGCAGGCGGCGAACCCGGGCTCGGTGGTCCCGCTCGGCGACAACTCCGCGGCGCAGAACATCGTCGACAGCGCCCGCGGCAGCGCCGGCGGGTTCGACATGGGCAGCGACCGGGCGATCGCCAACCCGCCGAACTGGAACGCGCAGGAAAGCCAGCAGCTCTACGCCGGTGCGGTCAACAACAACGACCCCGGCACGGCCGAGGCGACCGGGCACGTCTGGGCCCACCACGGCTCCGAGCTGAAGCAGGCCTCCGACCACCTGTACAACGCGATCGCCGAGCTGGGCAACGCGTGGGTCGGCCGGGGTGCCGCCGGCGCGCAGGGCGCGCTGGTGGCCATCGCGAACTCCGGTTCGCAGGCCTCCGACGCCGCGCACACGATGTCCGACCGGCTCGCCAAGCAGGCCGCGGCGGCCGCCGAGGTCAAGAAGATGCCCGCCCCGAAGGACTTCGACCCCAAGCAGGCCATGGCGGCCGCGCTGGCTGGCGGTCCGGCGGCGTTGATCGCCGACCAGAAGGCGCAGGCGGACGCGGCCAACGACGTCAAGGCGCAGCAGGTCGCCTTCTTCAACGCCTACACCCAGGCGATGAAGGAGGTCGACAACTCGACCCCGAGCTTCGGCCCGGAGTCGCTCGGCATGAAGCCGACGGCGTCGCACAACTCCGTCTCGTTCAACGCCGTGCACAGCGTCGGCAGCAGCGGCCCGGTCGACAGCCTGCCTGGTGCCGGCAGCGCGGTCTTCGCCTCCGGCGGCCAGGGCTTCGGCGGCCACAGCGGCACGTTCGGCGCGCAGCACGCCGGCGTCGTCGGCCCGAACGGCGGCCACGCCGGCGTCCCGGCGGCCTTCGGCGCGGACGCGGCCTCGCTCGGCAGCGACGGCCCGGGCGGCACGGCCGCGGGCGTGGGCACCGGCACCACCACCGGTACGGGCACCGGCAGCGTCGCCCCGGGTGGCGGCCACACCGGCAGCGGCGGCAACCCGCTCGGCAAGATCGGCATGGGCCTCGGCCTCGGTGGCGTGGCGGGCGGCCTCGGCGCGCTGGCCTCGCGGGCGCTGGGCGCGGGCAGCAAGTCCGGCGCGAAGTCCCAGAACGACACGAGCCTGGCGGCGGCCGACGGCCAGGGCCAGAGCGCCGCGTCGGCCCAGGCGCCGCAGCAGGGCCTCGTCTCGTCCGCGGGCACCATCGGCGGGCAGACCCCGCCGCCGATGAACCCGGGCATGGGCGGCATGGCCCCGCAGACCGCACAGGGCGAGCAGGACGAGGAGCACACGCACGCGTCCTTCCTCATCGAGGCGGACCCGGACGAGGCCTTCGGCGCGAACCAGGCGACCCCGCCGCCGGTCATCGGCGCGTGGTCCGACGACGACGAAGACCGCTGATCCTCCGGGCCGGGCACACCGACGTGTGCCCGGCCCGGTTTCACCTGGGGGTGGCTCGATGCCGAACGCTGAGCTGCTCACCCCGGTCGAGGTGGACTTCCTGTGGGAGTCGGCCGGGCTGGGCGAGCTGCCGTACCCGCTGCGCATCCGCTCGCACGGCGCGACCGTCGACGAGCGGTCGCTGCTGCGCCAACGCACGCTGGAGGGCCTCACCGCGCGGGGGCTCGCCGACGGCCGCGGCCGGCCCGAACCGCACGTCGAGGACTACTTCGGCGTGCTGGCGAGCCCCGAACTGAGCCTGGACGCGGTCCAGCTGATCGCCCCGGACGCCGAACCGCTGCTCGCGATCGCCGGCGTGCTGGGCGGGCAGGGCCTGCTGGCCGTGCAGGACACCCGCGGCCTGCACCTGCAGCCGTGCCCGTCCGACGGCCTGGCCAGCGCGATCGTGTCGCTGCTGCCGGGTGGCCCGCGCGGCAGCGAGAAGTCGATCACGGTCCCGCTGGAGCAGCTGACCGGCCGGGCCCCCGCTCCCGGCGACGAGCGCGCGTCGGCCGACGAGGACCGCAAGGCGCTGGCCCGGCTGCAGGCCCAGCCGCGGCTGCGCGGCGGCCAGATCGGCGCCAACGCCCGCAGCAGGCTGGGCGGCCGCACCCGCACCCCGGTGCTGAGCTGGTTCGACACCGAGACCGGCCGCTACTTCACCCAGGTCACCCGTGGCCGCGACGGCCGCGACTGGATCACCATCGCGCCCGCCGACGCCGCCACGCTGCGCCACCGCCTCGGCGAGATGCTCGCCGGCGCCTCGACGACCAGCTCGGTCTGAGCTCCTCGGCGCTGCCGAGGCGGGGTCCGCACGGCTGAAAGTGGCACCGGCCGCCTCTGGAAAGATCGGTCTCCGGACGTGCGCGGCCTGCCCGGAGCCGTCCGGTTTTGTCGGTGGTGCGGGCTACGCTGAGCAAGAGTCCGATCCGGGAGAGTGATGATGCAAGAGTTCTTCTCGCCACTGGCGTTCGACTTCCTCTGGGAGTCGGCGCAGGTCGGGGAGCTGCCGTACCCGCTGATCGTCCGGTCGCACGGCGCGACCGAGGACGAGCGCGTGTCGCTGCGTCACCGCGTCGACGTCGAGCTGAAGGCGCGTGGCGTCCGCGAACCGCGCGGCAGGCTGGCGCCGCCGATCGAGGACGCCCTGCACCTGCTGGCCTTCGCCCCGCTGACCATCGACGCGCTGCACATCCCGCAGTTCGAAGCCCCGACGGTCGGCGTCCTCGCGGCGGCCGACGAGACCAAGGGCGTCCTGGCGGTGCAGGACGCCGACGGGATCTGGCTGCGGGACGTCCCGCCGGACGGCCTGGTCTCCGCCGTCATCGGGCTGCTGCCGGCCGGGCCGCGCGGCAGCGAGGCGTCGGTCACACTCCCGCTGGACGACGCCCTGCGCACCCCGCCGATCCGGGTGCCGGTGTCCCTGCCGTCGGCGCCGGGTGAGGAAGAAGACAAACGCCGGGGCAAGGCGCGGCGGACCCCGCTGAGCGAGCGCGTCACGGCCGACCCGCGCGAGGCGTACGGCCGCATCTCCGGGCAGCCCCGGCAGCGCGGCGGTCAGCTGGCAGCGAACAGCCGTTCGCAGGTCGGGGCCAAGCAGCGGTCCCGGGTGCTGGCCTGGTTCGACACCGCGACCGGGCGCTACCTCAGCCTCTCCCGCGCAGGTACGGACGGCCGCGAGTGGGTCACCGTGGCCCCGGCGGACCCGGCGACGCTGCGCACCCGGCTGGGCGAGATGGTGAACAGTGTGTCGGACGGCACGCGCTAGCGTGACCACCGCGGACACCGGCCGGGAACCCGGGGGCGCTATCGCCCGTTGACCTGCGAGAGGCTCACAGGGGATGAACGCGGCAGCGGGCGGTACCCTGATGGGCAGGTGTCCAGGCACCACGGGTTGTCAAGATCGTGATGGCGGGTATCACAGGAGCCGCCCAACCAGGGAGGGTCGAGGCCACCAGGGCCGAGTCGTATGAACCGGAAGAGCGTGCTCAGGAACCCACTGCTGTGGATCGTCGCGGGGTTGCTGGCGTTGTTCGCGTACAACACGATCTTCGACAGTGATCGTGGGTACACCCAGGCACCCATCTCGGTGGCGAACTCCCAGATCACCTCGAACAACGTCAAGGAAGCCAGCCTCGAGGACAAGGAGCAGCAGCTCAAACTGCTGCTGAACAAGCCTGTCGACGTCGACGGCCAGCAGGTCACCCAGATCATTTCGCAGTACCCGGCGGACGCCACCCGCCCGATCTACGACTCGTTGATCGCGGCGAAGGCAGGCGGCCAGCCGATCAAGTTCACCACCAAGGTGACCCAGCAGGGCGTGCTGACGCAGATCCTCATCTTCGCCATCCCGCTCGCCCTCGTGCTGGGCCTGCTGATGTGGATGATGAACAACGCGCAGGGCGGCGGGAACCGCGTCCTCAACTTCGGCAAGTCCAAGGCCAAGCAGCTGAACAAGGACATGCCCAAGACGACCTTCGGGGACGTCGCGGGTGCCGACGAGGCCGTCGAAGAGCTGTACGAGATCAAGGACTTCCTGCAGAACCCGGCGCGCTACCAGGCGCTCGGCGCGAAGATCCCGAAGGGCGTCCTGCTCTACGGGCCGCCGGGTACCGGCAAGACGCTGCTCGCGCGCGCTGTCGCCGGCGAGGCGGGTGTGCCGTTCTACACGATCTCCGGCTCGGACTTCGTCGAGATGTTCGTCGGTGTCGGTGCTTCGCGCGTGCGTGACCTGTTCGAGCAGGCCAAGCAGAACGCGCCCTGCATCATCTTCGTCGACGAGATCGACGCGGTCGGCCGCCAGCGCGGCGCCGGCCTCGGCGGCGGGCACGACGAGCGCGAGCAGACGCTGAACCAGCTGCTCGTCGAGATGGACGGCTTCGACGCCCGCGGCGGCATCATCCTGATCGCGGCCACCAACCGGCCGGACATCCTGGACCCGGCGCTGCTGCGCCCGGGCCGGTTCGACCGGCAGATCCCGGTGTCCGCGCCCGACCTGCGCGGCCGCAAGGCGATCCTCGAGGTGCACGCCAAGGGCAAGCCGATCGCCCAGGGCACCGACCTGACCAGCCTGGCCAAGCGGACCGTCGGCATGTCCGGCGCCGACCTGGCGAACGTGCTCAACGAGGCCGCGCTGCTCACCGCCCGCCAGAACGGGCACGTGATCACCGACGCGGCGCTGGAGGAGTCGGTCGACCGCGTCGTCGGCGGCCCCGCCCGCAAGAGCCGGATCATCTCCGAGAAGGAGAAGAAGATCACGGCCTACCACGAGGGCGGGCACGCGCTCGCCGCGTGGGCGATGCCGGACATCGAACCGGTCTACAAGCTGACCATCCTGCCGCGCGGCCGCACAGGCGGGCACGCGCTGCTCGTCCCCGAGGACGACAAGGACCTGATGACCCGCTCCGAGATGATCGGGCGGCTGGTCTTCGCGATGGGTGGCCGCACGGCTGAGGAGCTCGTCTTCCACGAGCCCACCACCGGCGCGTCGTCGGACATCGAGCAGGCGACGAAGATCGCCCGCGCGATGGTCACCGAGTACGGCATGAGCGCCCGGCTCGGCGCGGTCAAGTACGGCCAGGAGCAGGGCGACCCGTTCCTCGGCCGGTCGGCAGGCCGCCAGGCGGACTACTCGCTCGAGGTGGCGCACGAGATCGACGAGGAGGTGCGCAAGCTCATCGAGACGGCGCACACCGAGGCGTGGCACGTGCTGAACACCTACCGCGACGTGCTCGACGAGCTGGTCATCGAGCTCCTGGAGAAGGAGACGCTGACCCGCAAGGACCTGGAGCGGATCTTCGCCACGGTCGAGAAGCGCCCGCACATCACCGTGTTCAACGAGTTCGGTGAGCGGACGCCGTCGGACAAGCCGCCGATCAAGACCCCGGGCGAGCTGGCGATGGAGCGCGGCGAGCCGTGGCCGCCGCCGGAGAAGGAGAAGCCGGTCCTCAAGCCGGAGCCGACCCCGGTCGGCACCGCCCAGGGCGCCGGTGACCTGCCGGGCGGGCCGCCGTACCCGACGCCCACCCCTGGCGACCCGAACGCGAACCCGTACGCCCCGCCGCAGCCGGGCGCCTACCCGAACGGTGGCCGTCCTTACGGCGGCCCGAACGGTGGCCCGAACGGCACCGCGCACTGGCCGCAGGCCTACGGCAGCCAGCCGTCCGGCCAGAGCGGCCCGCCGAACTACGGTGCCCCTCCGGGCTGGACCCCGGCCACCTCGCCGGGTGGCCAGCCGGGCCAGTCGTGGCGGCCCGGTGCCGAAGAACGCCCTCGTGAGCACGGCTGGTTCGCCGACCAAGCCGGCAACCAGCAGAGCGAGGGGGAGCGTCGTGACGTGGATGGACCAGAAAAGCCTCAGTGACGCCGACCGCCCGGTCTTCGACCACGACCGGGCGGAGAAGGCGATCCGCGAGCTGTTGCTGGCGTGCGGTGAAGACCCGGAGCGGGATGGCCTCAAGGACACGCCCGCCCGGGTCGCCCGGGCCTACCGCGAGATGTTCGCCGGCCTGTACACCGAGCCGGACGCGGTGCTGGACAAGACGTTCGACGAGTCCCACGAAGAGCTGGTGCTGGTCACCGACATCCCGATGTACAGCAGCTGCGAGCACCACCTGGTGCCGTTCCACGGCGTCGCGCACGTCGGGTACATCCCGAACGCCGCCGGGAAGGTCACCGGGCTCTCGAAGCTCGCCAGGGTCGTCGACCTCTACGCCAAGCGGCCGCAGGTGCAGGAACGCCTGACGTCGCAGGTGGCGGACGCGATCGTGCGCAAGCTCGAACCGCGCGGCGTGATCGTGGTGATCGAAGCCGAGCACCTCTGCATGGCCATGCGCGGCATCCGCAAGCCCGGCGCGCGCACCACCACCTCCGCCGTGCGGGGCCAGTTCAAGAACTCCGCCACTTCCCGGGCGGAGGCACTCGATCTGATCCGGGCCCGCCGGTGAACGTGGGGCTCCCCGCGCCCGGCCGGTGCGTGGTGATGGGCGTGCTGAACGTGACGCCCGACTCCTTTTCGGACGGTGGCCGTTACCTCGGCCTCGACCAGGCGCTGGAGCACGCCCGCGAGATGTGGGTGCGCGGGGCCGACCTGATCGACGTCGGCGGCGAGTCGACGCGGCCGGGTGCGTCCCGGGTGGACGCCGCCACCGAACTGGAGCGCGTGCTGCCGGTGATCGAGACGCTCGCCGCCGAAGGCGTGGCGCTGTCGGTCGACACCACGCGGGCCACCGTCGCCGCCGCGGCGATCGAGGCGGGCGCGCACGTGATCAACGACGTCTCGGGCGGGCTGGCCGATCCGGACATGGCGCGCGTCGCGGCCGATGCCCGGGTGCCGTGGGTGCTGATGCACTGGCGCGGGCACAGCAAGGACATGCAGGCGCTCGCCGAGTACGGCGACGTCGTGGCCGACGTGCGGGCCGAGCTGCTGTCCAGGGTGGACGCGGCGCTGGCGGCCGGCGTGGCCGAGAGCGCCATCGTGCTGGACCCCGGGCTCGGGTTCGCGAAGAACGCCGAGCACGACTGGGCGTTGCTGCGCGGGCTGGACTCGTTGCTCTCCCTCGGTTTCCCGGTGCTCGTCGGCGCTTCGCGCAAGAGGTTCCTCGGCCGCCTGCTGTCCGAAAAGGACGGGACACCGCGCCCGCCGGCCGGCCGGGAGGACGCCACCGCGGCGATCTCCGCGCTGGCCGCGGCGGCCGGCGCGTGGGGTGTGCGGGTGCACGAGGTCGGGGCTTCGCTGGACGCGGTCGCGGTGGCCGCCGCTTGGAGGACGGATGGCTGACCGGATCACGCTGACCGGCTTGCGCGTGTTCGGGCGCCACGGCGTGTTCGAGCACGAAAAGCGCGACGGCCAGGAGTTCGTCGTCGACGTCACGGTGTGGCTCGACCTCGGGCCGGCCGCCGTTTCCGACGACCTGACCAAGACCCTGCACTACGGCGAGCTGGCCGAACTGGCGGCGGGGATCGTCGCGGGCGAGCCGTACGACCTGATCGAGAGCGTCGCGGGCAAGATCGCCGACGAGGTCATGCGCGACGAGCGCCTCAGCGCGGTCGAGGTGACGGTGCACAAGCCGTCGGCGCCGATCCCGCTGACGTTCGACGACGTGGCCGTCACGGTCCGGCGCGACCGGTGAGCCGGGCGGTCCTCTCGCTCGGCTCCAACCTGGGCGACCGGCTCGGGTTCCTGCAGCTGGCGCTCGACGCCGTCCGGCCGGCGCTGGTCGCGGTGTCGAGCGTGTACGAGACCAAGGCGTGGGGCGTCGAAGACCAGCCGGATTTCCTCAACGCGGTGTGCGTGGTCGACGACCCGGCCCGCGACCACTGGGCGTGGCTGCGCACGGGCCAGGCCGCCGAGCAGGCGGCGGGCCGCGTCCGCGAGCTGCGCTGGGGCCCGCGGACGCTGGACGTCGACGTGGTCACGGTGGACGGCGTGACGTCGGAGGACCCGGAGCTGCTGCTGCCGCACCCGGGCACCCCGGACCGGGCGAGCGTCCTGGTGCCCTGGGTGGAGATCGACCCGGCGGCGGTGCTGCCGGGCCACGGCCCGATCGCGGATCTGCTGAAGAGCCGCCCGGCGGACGAGGTGGCGACGGTCCGCCGGACGGACCTCGAACTCGGCTGAAACGAATTCACATCGGCGGTTCGGGCGTGTTCGTTACGGTCTGTTCCCGGCCGGTCGTCGAACGGTAGCCGCGGTGCGGTCAGCCGCGCAGGGCCGCGATCATGAAACCGACCGCGGGCTGCGTCGTCGCGACCGGAGGCCAGCCGTTGATGGTGGCCAGCAGCTGCCAGTAGCGCTCGGCGCGGGCGTCGCCGCTCGCCGCGAAGCGGTCCGCCAGCTCTCGCCGGAACTCGGCCGATCCCGCGTCCTGGTCCGGCCGCGCGGAGGCGGCCGCGATGTCGGCCGCAAGCGTTTGCCCTGCTTCCGACGTCGGGCTTTCGCCGGCGTCGACGGCTTCCTGGGCCCGCGCCAGCCACTCGTTCCAGTGGGTGCGCCAGGCCTCCGCCGGCTGCTGGAACTCGCCGTCCCTGATCTGCTTCGCCTGGGTCTCGCTCATGCCGCGGATCAAGGCCCGGAAATCCGGGTCCTGGACCAGCTCGGCGAACTCGATCCAGGCCTCGAGCTGCTCCGGTGTCGGGTCGTCGGGCAGCTCCGGCTTGCCCGACCGCATGCGGCGGTAGAAGTCCTGGTCGATGTCGAGCCCGGCGACCATTTCGTCCCAGAACTCGTCGACCAGCCGCTTGCGCTCCTCGTCGGACATCGACGCGAGACGGTTCATCAGGTTCACTTCCTCCAGCTCGGAATTGCGCTTGGCCACCGCGCGCAGCACCGCCCGGCGCAGCCGCAGCCGCCGGATCTGCTCGTCGAGCGCCTCGACGTGCCGGACCGCCAGCTCGCCGACGGTCGTCGACTGGCTCAGCGCGGCGGAGACGTCGGCCAGGCCGAGACCCAGCTCCCGCAGCGTGCGGACCAGCTCCAGGCGCGCCATCGCGGCCGCGTCGTAGAGCCGGTAACCGGCGTCCGTCCGCTCGGTCGGCGGCAGGAGGCCCTCGTCCGAGTAGAAGCGGATCGTCTTGACCGGCAGGCCGGTCCGCCGGGACAGCTCGCCGATGGTGAAGGTCGCGGTGGTGCCCACAAAACGCATGATGAACTCTCCAGTCGGTGGAGAGTCAACTCTTCCACGGTACGGTTGAGGTATGCACTTCACCCGGCCCCGAGACCTCGCCGTCGCGGGTCTGCTCGGCCTGGGCCTCGGCTACCTGCTCTTCCTGACGGCCTACGGCTCGCTCCCGCAGCTGCCGCTGCTGGCCGGCGTCACCTTCGCCGTGCTGGCCGTGATCGAGGCCGTGCTGGCGTTCTCGATCCGGTCGCGGATCAAGAGCGGCCGGGTCGTTGCCGCGATCGGGGTAGCCCGGTCGGTGGCCCTCGCCAAGGCTTCGTCACTCGCCGGCGCGTTCATGGCGGGCGCCTGGCTGGCGGCGCTCGCCTATCTTTTTCCCCGACGTGACGAACTCGTCGCCGCGGTGCTCGACACCCGGGCCGCGGTGGTCGGCGTGGTGTCCGCCGCAGCCCTGGTAGCAGCGGCTTTGTGGCTCGAGCACTGCTGCCGGACCCCGCAGGACCACGATCGGGAGCGCACCCGCGGAACGACCGGTTAGCGCTGGAATCACACCGCTCGCTGGACCGAGTAGGTCTCGTTCGGATTACGAGCAGGTACGGTGTCAGTCATGACCGGCGTGGGTGACGACTCGCGCGGCCGCCTCTTGGGCAGGCCGTGGCTCGTCGTCGGCTTTGTCCTCGCCATCGGAGCCACCCTCGCACTGGTGCTCAGCGACGATCTCCGCTACCTCCGGCTCGGGATCGTCGCGGCCCTCTGGGCCGCCCTGATCGGCGCGTTCCTCGCCGTGAAGTACCGCAAGCACGCGGCACAGAGCGAGGACGCGGTCGCCGAGGCGCAGGCTGTGTACGAACTGGAGCTGGAACGCGAGATCGCGGCCCGGCGCGAATTCGAGCTGGAGGTGGAGGCCGAGAAGAGCGAGGTCGCCGACTCCAAGGGCCGCGAGGAGCTCGAGGCGCTGCGCGCCGAGGTGTCCGCGCTTCGCGACAGCCTCCAGTCGCTGTTCGGCGGCGAGGTGCTGCTCGAGCGCGTCGCGCTGACCGCGCAGGCGACCCGGATGCGCAAGCTGTCCGACGAGAACCGGATGATCCCCGACGTCACGCCGAAGAAGAAGCCGGCCCAGCTGATGGCCGGGAAGAAGCCGGTGGTCGAGGGCGGCGAGCGGCCGACCGAGCTGATCGACCGCGTCCTCGACGAGCGCCGCCGCAAGGCGTCGAACGGCAAGCCCGCGAACGGCAAGGGCCTCGGCGGCAAGGGCAAGGGCTTCGGCGGCAAGCCGGTACCGAAGACCCCGGCGAACGTCTCGGTGCAGAGCACCCAGCAGATGTCCCGGCCGACGCCGCTGAGCGAGCGCCGTCCGCCGGTGCCGCCGGTCGACCCGGCGCTGAACGCGGCCCAGCGCGAGCTGAAGGCCGCCGAGCTGCGCGCCGAGGCGGCGCGCCGCCAGGCGGAGTCCCAGCCGATGCGGCTGCCGAACAAGCCGGAAGAGCCCGCGAAGCAGCCCGAGCGCCGTCCGGAGGCCGCCGCCGAGCCGACGCGCCGGGACGTGCCCCGCCCGGCCGACCTCAAGACCGAGATCCGGCGTCCGACTCCTTCGGCCTCGTCCTCGCCTTCGCCGGAGCCGAAGACCGAGATCCGCCGCCCGCAGGAGCCGAAGACGGAGATCCGCCGTCCCGAGCCGCCGCCCGCGCGCCGCGCGGAGATGTCGCGGCAGGACCTCCGGCCGGCCGAGGTGTCTCGTCCGGACATTCCGCGGGTCGAGATGTCGCGTCCGGACATTCCGCGGGTCGAGATGTCGCGTCCGGACATTCCGCGCGTGGAGATGTCGCGTCCCGACATCCCGCGGGTGGAGATGTCCCGCCCGGACATCCCGCGGGTCGACCCGAAGATGCCGCGGCCCGAGGCGCCGCGGCCGAACGCCCCGCGACCCAACGTTCCGCGGCCCGAGGCGGCGCGTCCGGAGATTCCGCGGGTGGAGATGTCGCGTCCCGATATCCCGCGGGTGGAGATGTCGCGGCCCGACATTCCGCGCGTGGAGATGTCGCGGCCCGACATTCCGCGGGTCGAGATGTCGCGGCCCGACATTCCGCGTGTTGAGATGTCCCGGCCTGATATCCCGCGGGTGGAGATGTCGCGGCCGGACCTTCCCCGCGTCGGCGGCCAGCCGAACGGCGCGCGGCCGGAGCCCCGCAAGGCGCCCGAGCCGCCGCGGCCGGTGCCGGGCCGTCCGGCGGCGAACGTGCCGCCGCCGAAGCCGTCGGAGATGTCGCGGTCGGACATCCGGCCGGTCAAGGACCTGAGCGCGGCCTTCCAGAACCGTGACGACTTCGCCGAGCGCCAGCGCCCGAACCGGCCGAAGCCGCCCGAGCCGAAGCCCCCGATGCCGCGGGACGCCGCGGCGAGCCGCACGGACCTCCCGCCGGTGGTCCCGCCGACGACGCCGGTGCCGAGCAAGAGCCCGTCCCCGCGGCAGCCGTCCCGCACGGACCTGCCCCCGGTCGTCCCGCCGACCACCCCGGTCCCGGCGGCGGACACCCGTCGTCCCTCGCGGCTGGAGCAGTTCTCGCGGGCGGACATGTCGCCGATCCTGGAGGAGCCGCCGTCCCGCCACGGCGGTTCCCACCGGGCCCCGGCGGAGGCGGCCAAGGCGGAGACGCCGCTGGCGAACCCGACGCTGCCGGAGTCGGTCCGCAACTTCCAGGGCCGCTCGGGAGGCCGCCGCCGCAAGCCGGAGGACTCGCAGCAGATGCCGGCCGTCCCCGCGGCGGCCGCAGAGCCGCCGGGCGGAGGCCGCCGCCGCCGTCCGGACGGCGAGCCCCCGGCCTGGGAAGGCATGGTCGCGGAGCGCGCATCGATGTCCCGCCGCGGAATGACCCCGGTGGACCCGGCCGAGGTGGAGCAGAACACGAACGGCCACAACGGCTCCCGCAACGGCCGCCGCGCGGCCCCGGAGCCGGCCCCGGGCAGCGGCTCCCACGCGGCAGGCCGTTCGGTGAGCGAGCTACTGGCGGCGAACGGCGGAACGGGCTCGACCCCCCGCCGCCGGCGGCGCGCGGAGGACTGAGCCTGGCCGAGGCCACGCTGGTGCGTGCTCGGTCGCCGAGCTGGTCGCACGGCCTGAGCCAGTCTCCGGCGCGCGGAGCCAGCGCACGCTCGCCGAGCTGCACACGCCCAACAGCGGCAGGCCCTCGCCGCCCGATGGTTGAGTCAGGCACCCGGGGGCGCCGGAGGTTCGGTGCGGGCGCCGGTGCACGCTGGATCGGCGGGGGTGCTGGCCATCGGCGGTGCGGCTGCGCCGCCCGCCTCGGGCGGGCATGGTTGAGTCAGGTCCCGGGGCGCCGGAGGTTCGGGGCGGGCGCCCATGCACGCTCGATCGGCGGGCGGCCCTGAGCCGGGCCGCGCGCAAGAGGCTCCTGGTCCGCCCGGAGTTCGGACGCTGCGAGGCGGGCGCGAAGCCGAGCCCAGCCCGCGCCCACCGCCAATCACCCCAAGCCGACCCAAACCACCCAGCCCCCCATCCCGGCACCCGGAACCCGCCCCAACCCACCCTCTGTGCCAGGTGGCGTTTCTCTTCCTCCCCCCGCTGCGTAGGGTGACCCGCTGTGAGCGGAACCCTCTCGCCCGCGACGGGACTTGATCGTGGACGGCGGCCTCGCCGGGTCACCGTGCTGCTGCCGGTGCTCGGGCTGATCGTGGTGGCCCTGTGCGGCCTCTTCCTCTTCGGGCTGGCCACCGCGCGGGTCGGCCCCCTCGCCGTCACCATCGGTGTTCTCGCCGCGCTCGTGCCCGTGGCCGGTGTCGTCGCCGGGTTCCTCTGGGTCGACCGGTGGGAGCCCGAACCCGCCAAGTTCCTGTTGCTCGCCTTCGCCTGGGGCGCCTGCATCGCGACCATCACCGCGCTGCTCATCAACACCACCGCCGAGGCCGTCGGGGACGAGCTGCTCGGCCAGGGCAGCGGGAACACCGTGGCCGCGCTCGTCTCCGCCCCTGTTGTCGAGGAGGCCGCCAAAGCCCTCTTCGTCGTGCTCATCCTCTGGCGGCGGTCCAGCGAGTTCGACGGCGTTGTCGACGGGGTCGTCTACGCCGGCTTCAGCGCCGCCGGGTTCGCCTTCACCGAAAACATCTACTACTTCGGGCGGGCCTTCGCCGACTACGGCTTCGGGGACGGGCACAGCCAGGGCGTCATCACCGCCTTCTTCCTCCGCGGTGTGCTCGCCCCCTTCACGCACCCGCTGTTCGCCGTGCTCACCGGGATCGGGATCGGCATCGCCGCGCGGACGACCACCAAGGCGTTGAAGATCGTCGCGCCGATTGCCGGGTACCTCGCCGCCGTCTGCCTGCACGCCCTGTGGAACTCCGCCGCGCTGCTCGGCGGGTCGAAGTTCCTCACCGTCTACTTCCTGATCATGCTTCCGCTGTTCTTCGGCGTCGTCTACCTGGTCATCCTGCAGCGGAAGCGGGAACAGCGGATCATCGCCGCCGCGCTGCCGCACATGGCCGCCGCTCGGTGGATCGCTCCTTCGGAAGTCGAGCTGCTGGCCAGCCTGCCCGGCCGTCGGGCCTGGCGGCGGCAGGCGAAACGGCAGTCCGGCAAGCAGGCCGCGAAGGCCGTCGCCGTCTACCAGGCCAGCGTGACGGAGCTCGCGTTCCTCGACCGGCACCAGCTCACCAGCGACGCCGACCGGCAGCGCCAGCAGGAGCTGCTGCACACCCTGAAGGCCGCCCGCGCGGAGGCGACGCGCCTCGCCGACGAGGCCGCCCGCGGGTGACCCGGTCCGGGTGAAGCTGGTCACCCGGGCTCAACGGCGCGCGCTCGCCCGAGTTAGTCTCGCGCCGTCGTCCGGTACCCGGAAAGGGACTGGAACGAGAGCAGAGGGAGTCTGCCAACCATGAGCGTCCACAGGCGCACGCCATGACGAGGCCCGCCCGCCTCGCGGTCGGCGTCGTTTCCGCCGGCCGGGTGGGCAGCGTGCTCGGCGCCGCGCTGGCCCGGGCGGGGCACACCGTGGTCGCCGCGTCCGGCCTGTCCGCTTCGTCACTGGCCCGTGCCGAACGCCTCCTCCCCGACGTACCGCTCCTGCCGCCCGACGAAACCGTCCGCCGGGCGGACCTCGTGCTGCTCGCCCTGCCCGACGACGCGCTCGCCGGGATGGTCCGCGGGCTGGTCGCCACCGGGTCGCTGCGGCCGGGGCAGATCGTCGTGCACACCTCCGGCGCGCACGGCATCGACGTGCTGGCCCCCGCGGCCGAGGCCGGCGCACTGCCGCTCGCCCTGCACCCGGTGATGACGTTCACCGGCCGCGAGGAGGACCTCGAACGGCTGGCCGCGTGCAGCATCGGCGTCACGGCGGCCGAAGGCGACGAAGCGGCGTGGCACGTCGGCGAGGCGCTGACCGTCGAGATGGGCGCCGAGCCGGTGCGGATCCCCGACTCCGCGCGAGCGCTCTACCACGCTGCGTTGGCCCACGGCGCGAACCACCTGATGGTGCTGGTCGCCGACTGCGCGGACCTGTTGCGCCAAGCCGGAATCGGGCAATCCGAACGCCTGGTCGCGCCACTGCTTTCGGCGGCATTGGATAATGTGCTGCGACACGGCGACCGCGCCCTCACCGGCCCGGTCGCGCGCGGCGATCTCGGCACCGTCCGCAAGCACCTCGCGGTGCTGGCGGACCGGGCGCCGGACGTGGCGCCGGCCTACCGCGCGCTGGCCAAGCGCACGGTGGCGCGTTCGACGGCTGCCGGGCTGCTGGACACCGCGGCCGCCAAAGACCTCACCGAACTCCTCGACGATCCCGCCGAAGGGCACCCAGACCAGTGACCACACCGAAATTCAGCCGCGGCACCCTGAACACGTTCGCGTCGCCCGAGCAGATGAGCCAGGTCAGCAAGGCCCTGCACGGCGTCGGCCGCAAGCTGGCGCTCGTGCCGACCATGGGCGCGCTGCACGCCGGGCACCGCGAGCTGATCCGCCGCGCGAAGCGGTTGCCGAACAACGTCGTGGCCACCTCGATCTTCGTCAACCCGCTGCAGTTCGGCGAAGGCGAAGACTTCGAGGCCTACCCGCGGCCGCTGGAGGCCGATCTCGCCGTGCTGGGCGAGGACGGCGTGGAAATCGCGTTCACGCCCAGCGCGGACGCCCTGTACGCCGAGGGCGCCGTGGTGACCGTGCACCCGGGCCCGCTCGGCGACGAGCTCGAAGGCGCCGTCCGGCCCGGCCACTTCGCCGGCGTGCTCACCGTGGTGGCGAAGCTGTTCAACCTGCTCCGTCCGGACTACGCCCTCTTCGGCGAAAAGGACTACCAGCAGCTGGTCCTGATCAAGCGGATGGTGCGCGACCTGAACATCGACACGCACGTGATCGGCGTGCCGACCGTGCGGGAGCGCGACGGGCTCGCGTTGTCCTCGCGCAACGTCTACCTGACGCCCGAACAGCGCGAAGACGCCATCGTCCTGTCGGCCGCCCTCACCGCGGGGGCGTTCGTCGGCCGGGACGGTGCGGACGCGGTCCTTGAGACCGCGTGGAAGACCCTCGCCGCGCGGCCCGCGGTCGAGGTGGATTACCTGGAGTTGAGGGGAACCGACCTCGGGCCCGCGCCCGTCGACGGTGAAGCACGACTGTTGATCGCGGCCCGGGTGGGGAGTACCCGGCTGATCGACAACGTTCCGGTGTTGCTCGGCGCCGCCGTCGAACACCCGGAGCGGCTGGACGCAGGGGAATAAGGAGTCCACGATGTACCGCACGATGCTCAAGTCGAAGATCCACCGGGTCACCGTGACCCAGGCCGACCTGCACTACGTCGGTTCGGTGACGGTCGACGAAGACCTGATGGAGGCCGCGGACCTGCTGCCGGGGGAACAGGTGTCCATTGTGGACGTCACCAACGGGGCGCGGCTGGAGACCTACGTCATCAAGGGGGAACGCGGCAGCGGGGTGCTCGGCATTAACGGCGCCGCGGCGCACCTGGTGCACCCGGGTGACCTGGTCATCCTCATCTCGTACGGCCAGATGGACGACGCCGAGGCGGCGACGTACCAGCCGCGCGTGGTGTTCGTCGACGCGGACAACCGGATCGTCCACCGGCACACCGACCCCGGCCACGCGCCGGAGGGCTCGGGGCTGCTGTCCGGCACGGTGACGCTGCCGCCGGACGAGGAGACGGCGATCTTCCCGGTCGCCGAGACGGCGGACGCCCGCCGCCTCGACGCGTTGCTGCACGCGGAAAGCTGACCCGCTTGCTGCTCACCGTCGACGTCGGCAACACGAACATCGTCCTGGGCCTGTGGTCCGGCCGGGAACTCGTGGGTGACTGGCGCATGCGCACGGACGCGCGCATGACGGCCGACGAGCTGGCGTTGACGGTCCGCGGGCTGCTCGGCCCGCACGCGGACGCGGTGACCGGGATCAGCGCGTTGTCGACGGTGCCCGCCGTGCTGCGCGAACTGCGCGTGATGCTCGGCCGGTACTACGCCGGGGTCCCGAAGATCGTCGTCGAGCCGGGCGTGCGCACGGGGGTGGCGCTGCTGGTGGACAACCCGAAGGAGGTGGGCGCGGACCGGCTGGTGAACACCCTGGCCGCGCACCACCTCCACAACACGGCGTGCGTGGTGGTCGACTTCGGCACGTCGACCAACGTCGACGCGATCTCCGCCCGCGGCGAGTTCCTGGGCGGGGCGTTCGCGCCGGGGATCGAGATCTCGGTGGACGCGCTGGCGTTGCGCGCGGCGGCGCTGCGGAAGGTCGAGCTGGTGCCGCCGCGGTCGGTGATCGGCAAGAACACCGTCGAGTGCCTGCAGTCCGGCATCCTGTACGGCTTCGCGGGCCAAGTGGACGGCCTGGTGCGCCGGATAGTGCGCGAGCTGGCCCCGGGCGGCACGGAGAAGGTGGCGGTGCTGGCGACCGGCGGCCTGGCCCCACTGGTGCTGGACGAGTCCGAGACGATCACCGACCACGTGCCGGAACTGACCCTGCTGGGCCTGCGGCTGGCTTACGAGCGCAACATCCGGCCCTGACCCGTCAGTTCCTGGCCAGCCGGCGTCGCTCCAGCAGGTAACCCAGGGCCGTCACCGCCAACGCCGGGAAAGCCGCCTTCGCCTGCGGGAACCGCGCCTCGCCCGGCGGGTCCACCGCCTTCGCACCCGGGTAGGCCAGCGCGGAAATCTGCGTCACCCAGTACAGCGACGCCAGCACCGCCCCGGCGTCGAGGCCGGCCCGGGTCGGACGCCGCCACAGCTGCCACAGGCTGGTGGCGCCGAGCGTCAGCCCGAGGCTCATCGTCTGGCCGTTGTGGAACTTCGCGTGCGGTGGCCAGGCCGGGTTGTACACGTGGGTTTCGTTCCAGTCGGCGCGGTACGGCCCCACCGCCGTCACGAGCGCGGACAGCGAGATCAGGGCCCGGCCCCAGGGTTTCCGGTTCATCGCCGCAGTGTGCAACCTCGAGTTCGATCGAGGTCAAGGCCGATCGGGAGCTACCGCCGCCGCGCGCGCAGGACCGTGGTGACCAGCGGCAGGTCGAACTCGCCGTCCGCGGTGGCCGGATTCCCGGTGAGGAACTGCCGCAGCCTGCCCAGCAGGGCCGCCGACTCCTCCGGTGCCGACACGATCACCGCGGAATACGTCGCGATCGTTTCGATCAGGCTTTCCGCCGTGCGCCGTTGCGCGTGGCGGAACCGGCTGCTTTCGAAGGATTCGAACGCGGGGTGCGTCACCTCGCGCATGTCTTCGATGCTCGACGGGCGGCGGGCACCGTCGCGGCCGAGCGCGGTGAACTCGGCGACCCACGGCACCGATTCGTCTTCGTAGTTCCACATGGGCACGCACACGCCGCCGGGGCGCAGCACCCGGCCGATCTCCGTCAGTGCCACCGGCACGTCGAACCAGTGGAACGCCTGTCCGACGAAAACGGCGTCCACGGCCGCGTCGGGCAGCGGGATCCGCTCCGCGTGGCCGGCCAGTGACCGCACCGACGGCACGGCCCGCTCGAGTTCCGCGCGCATTTCCGCGTCGGGTTCGACGGCGGTGACGTCGAGCCCGAGCGCGGCGAGACCGAGGGTGAGCTTGCCGGTTCCGGCGCCGAGATCGAGCACCCGGCGCGGTGTTCCCCGTGCGCCGGCCAGTCCCCACTCGATCGCCGTCCGGGGGTAATCGGGCCGGTGCCGGGCGTACTCGGCGGCACGGCTGCCGAAGGAAGAAGCGCGCTGACCTCGGGTGGGATCGCTCACGCTGTCCAGGCTAATCGAGGAAAGGTAAAGGTAATCCGGTTGGCGTATCGTCCGGCCGGGTTCGTACCCTATGGGCCATGACCGAAAACCCCGCTTCCACCAGCGAGCCCGCCGAAGACGAACTGCCCGAGCAGATGCGGGTGCGCCGGGAGAAGCGCGACCGGATCCTCGCGGAGGGTATCGATCCCTACCCGGTCGAGGTACCCCGGACGCACTCGCTCGCCGAGGTGCGCGCCGCGCATTCCGGGCTGCCCGCCGACACCGCCACGGGCGAGCAGGTCGGCATCACCGGCCGGGTGATGTTCCTGCGCAACACGGGCAAGCTGTGCTTCGCGAGCCTCCGCGAGGGCGACGGCACCGAACTGCAGGCGATGATCAGCCTGGCGAAGGTCGGCGAAGACGCGCTGGCGGCGTGGAAGTCCGACGTCGACCTCGGCGACCACGTGTTCGTGCACGGCGAAGTCATCACGTCCAAGCGCGGCGAGCTCTCGGTGATGGCCGACGCCTGGCGCATCACCTCGAAGGCCCTGCGCCCGCTGCCGAACGCCTTCAAGGACCTGGCCGAGGAGACGCGGGTCCGGCAGCGTTACGTCGACCTCATCATGCGCCCCCGCGCGCGGGACGTCGTGCGCACGCGCGCCGGCGTGATCCGGTCGCTGCGGGAGTCGTTCCACCGCCGCGGGTTCACCGAGGTCGAGACGCCGATGCTGCAGACGCTGCACGGCGGCGCGGCGGCCCGGCCCTTCGTCACGCATTCCAACGCGTTCGACATGGACCTGTTCCTGCGGATCGCGCCGGAGCTGTACCTCAAGCGCTGCGTCGTCGGCGGCATCGAGAAGGTCTTCGAGATCAACCGCAACTTCCGGAACGAGGGCAGCGACTCCTCGCACTCGCCGGAGTTCGCGATGCTCGAGTACTACGAGGCCTACGCCACGTACGACACGAACGCGGTGATGACCCGGCAGCTGATCCAGGAGGCCGCGCAGTCGGTGCTGGACACCCAGGTCGTCACCCTGCCCGACGGTTCGGAGTACGACCTCTCCGGCGAATGGACCACACTCGGAATGTACGAGTCGTTGTCCGATTCACTCGGCGAAGAGGTGACCCCGGAGACGCCCGCCGCCAAACTGCACGGATTCGCGCAGGCCAGGGGCCTGGAAGTGGATCCGAAGCTCGGCCACGGGAAGCTCGTCGAGGAACTGTGGGAACACCTCGTCGGAGATCACCTGCACGCACCGACGTTTGTCCGTGATTTTCCGCTGGAGACCTCCCCATTGACGCGGCAGCACCGCTCCCGGCCGGGTGTGGCCGAGAAGTGGGACCTCTACGTGCGCGGTTTCGAACTGGCCACCGGATACTCCGAGCTGGTCGATCCGGTCGTCGAACGGGAACGCCTCACCGAACAGTCGCTGCTGGCTGCGCAGGGCGATAGCGAAGCCATGCGGCTCGACGAGGATTTCCTGCGTGCCCTGGAGTACGGAATGCCGCCGAGCGGTGGTGTCGGAATGGGTATCGACCGGCTCCTCATGGCGCTGACCGGTCTCGGTATCCGGGAGACGATCCTCTTCCCGCTGGTACGACCCGAATAACCCGGCCGTGTGAGGATAGCACCGGGTTATCGCAATGAGATTTGCGCTGGTGTGCAGAAGCGGGTACTAATGTTCTGGACAAAGACTTCTGTCCCGGGGCTTGCCCCGTACCAGATCATTGAGTAAGCCCCGCAGGAGGAATCGGATGGCACAGAAGGTGCTCGTCTCGCTGGTCGACGACCTCGACGGCAGTGAGGCGGAAGAGACCGTCGAGTTCGGTTTGGACGGCGTCAGCTACCAGATCGATCTCTCCTCGGAAAACGCCGAGGAGCTGCGGGACGCGCTCGCTCAGTATGTCGAGCACGCGCGTCGTGCCGGTGGTCGCAAGCGTGCCTCGGTCCGTCCGGTCGCGGGTAAGGGTTCGGCCCGGCCCGCCGCGGTCGACCGCGAGCAGAACCAGGCCATCCGGTCGTGGGCGCGCAAGAACGGTTACGCGGTTTCCGACCGCGGCCGCATCCCCTCCGAGGTTGTCGAGGCCTACCACAAGAAGAACTGACGCCGGTTGTCCGCACCGCCGCCGCGCGGGCCGGCTGCGGGTCGTTGACCAGCGGTTACCTCTTGTCGACGCGGATTTCCACCGATGGCCGCCGGGCGAATTCTCCGCCCGGCGGCTTTCTTCATGTCCGATCGCTGTCCGGTTCCGCGGCCCTGGCGTACTGGGCAGGCGACTGACCGGTCACTGTCCGAAAATCACGGATGAAGTGCGACTGGTCGCTATAGCCCAGCCGAACCGCCAGACCGGCGTAATCGGGATCTCCTTCGGTGACGAGTCGCTGCGCTGCGTCATTGAGGCGGTAAATCCGGATCGCCCACTTGGGCGGGACGCCGACGTGTTCGGCGAACAACCGCTGGATGGAGCGGGTGGTTAGTCCAGTATCGGCGCACAGTTGCGAGACCCGGATAATTCCCGGATCACGCGCGATTGATTCCACCGCCGCCGCGGCCGCCCTCGCGGCGGGAGACAGCGTCCGGGGATTTGCGATCAGCAAGTTGTCGATCGCACCGACCATTTGCGCATCTCCGTCGGCGTTCTGCACCGATTCGGCTGCCGCGGAGGCGGCAGGCCCGAAAACGTCGGTGAGTGGGACGGCCCGGTCGGCGATGTCACTCACCGGGCCGCCGAGGAACGCGCGGAAGGTGCCCGGCCGGAATCGCACGCCCAGGCCCTGCACGAGGCCGGTGAGGCGGTGCGAAAAGACGTCGTGCGCCGGGCCGTACACGCCGGAGGCGCCGGGGAAGAACGTGGCGTGGACGGAGAGATTCGGCAGCACCCGCTGCTCGTGCGGCGGTCTGCCGCGCCGGTCCCACCGCAGGATCCAGTGGTATTCGACGAATTCGTCGAGCGGCGGCGCCGGCGGGTGCCGGGTCAGCGTGAACATCGTGCGCGCGGTGGCCTCGGCCACGATGCCGCGCGGGATCCGGTGCGTCACGCGTTCACGGTAGCTGTCGCGTTCGTCCAAGACGCGGCCTTCGCCGGCGGGTTGGATCGCCGCATGACTGCTTCGCTGCTGCGGCCGGCCGCGGCCGAGTTCCTCCGGATCGCGGGCGGGGTCACCGCCCTGACCGCGCCGACGCCGTGCGCCGGGTATGACGTCCGGGGGCTGCTCAACCATCTCTTGTACTGGGGGCCGTGGCTGATCGCGGCGGGACGGCGGGAGGACCCGCCCACCCCGGCCGGTGGCGAGGCCGAGGCGGCGCTGGTTGCGGCCGATTGGCTCGCGGACCTGGAGAAGCAGACGGAGACGATGGTCGAGGTGTTCGGCACACCGGCGGCGTGGACGGGTACGACCTCCCTGGGCTCGGCTTCGATGCCATCCGCGGTCGTGGGGGCGATGGTGCTGGGGGAGTTCGTGCTGCACGGGTGGGATCTGGCCCGGGCCAGCGGTCAGCCGTGCGCGTACGCCCCCGAGGCGGCGACGGCGGTGTACGAGTCGGCGGTGGCGATGGGGGCGCAGGCGCGGTCGATGGGGGTTTACGGGCCCGAGGTGGCGGTGGGGGCTGGTGCGTCGCCGCTGGAGCGGGCGCTGGGGGCCGCTGGGCGGGATCCGGACTGGACGGCCTGAGTCAGCGTGAGCAGGTGCGCGGGCACCCGTCGCACTCGTCCGACGACGGCAGCAGGTACGAAAAACAGCAGCTCTCCCGCCGCCTCGTCCACTCGCGGTGCCCGTCCGCCCCCTCCGCCAGCCGCAGTGTCGACGCCGACGTCAGCGGCGCGTACCGCTCGTCCAGCACCAACGCCGCATCCGCCACACCGGCCCCCTCGGCCTCCGGTGTCCCGCCCTGCCGGCCCGCCCACCACAGCGAGTTCTCCAGCGCGTCCGTCGCCGCCGCCCACAGCGTCCTCCGGCCCAATCTGCTCACCGGGGCATACACCTGGACGAACCGGGCCGCATGCGCCAGGTAACGCGCCCGCAGCACCGCCGCCAGCGCTCGCTCGTCGCGGACCACCGTGGCCTCCGGGCGGGCCGATCCCGGGTCCGTCGGGAGGCAGTGGAACCCGTCGTCCAGCTGGGCCATCCCGTCCGGGTGGGGACGATCGTCCGCGAGGCGGAACGCCAGCGACGACGGCTTCAGCGACGGCACCCGGCGCTCGTGGTGCCAGAGCAGCGCCCCGACGTACGCCGGGACGTGCAGGTACCAGGTCATCACCCAGCTGGCCGTCGTGCTCGCCGGGGCCGCCGAGTGCTCGCGGAGCAGCCAGTCGCCCAGCAGGCCGCGCCACTCGTCGAAGTTCGACGGCGTCTCCAGCAGCTCCGAACAGCGGATCCAGCCCTCCGGGACGTCGCTGCGGAGCTCGCTGCGGGTCTGGCGCCCCGAGATGCGCCGCAACGACGACGCGAGGCCGTCGCCGACCTCGCGTGCGTCACGGAAGGACCGCTGCTGGTTCAACCGCGGCCCCTTCCTCGAAGCGCCGTAGTGGATTAGGCGTGCCTAACCTTACAGACTCCGGAAGGCTGCGCCAATCGGGTGGGTCACTCCCAGCTTGCGGACTGTTCGCGGTGAGCGGACAGCGCGCGGATGGCGGAATCCAAGTGGCCGCTCGCACGTTGGGCTTGACGTAAAGGTGCAGGGCAACCTGATGATGGGAGCACCCGGGAAGATGCCACGTCCGGGTGCGGAAACGACCGCGAGAAGCCGTAGTGGTAAGCCAGCGCGACCGCTTGGCTACTAGAGTGGTCTCACGGTGCTGAATCCATCGCGGTGAAAGCACGCGATGGAAACGGGCCGCCGGCGCAGCAGTCGAGGGAGTGCACATGTTTGAGAGGTTCACCGACCGCGCGAGGCGGGTGGTCGTCCTGGCTCAAGAAGAGGCCAGGATGCTCAACCACAACTACATCGGCACCGAGCACATCCTCCTGGGTCTGATCCACGAGGGTGAGGGTGTCGCCGCCAAGGCGCTGGAGTCGCTGGGCATCGCCCTGGAGGGCGTGCGCCAGCAGGTCGAAGAGATCATCGGCCAGGGCCAGCAGGCGCCGAGCGGGCACATCCCGTTCACGCCGCGCGCCAAGAAGGTGCTGGAGCTGTCGCTGCGCGAGGCGCTGCAGCTCGGCCACAACTACATCGGCACCGAGCACATCCTGCTCGGCCTGATCCGCGAGGGCGAGGGCGTCGCCGCGCAGGTCCTGGTCAAGCTGGGAGCGGACCTCAACCGGGTCCGCCAGCAGGTGCTGCAGCTGCTCTCGGGCTACCAGGGCGGCAAGGAGTCCACCGAAACCGGTTCCGGCCGCGGTGAGGGCACCCCGTCGTCTTCGCTGGTCCTCGACCAGTTCGGCCGCAACATGACCGTGCTCGCCCGCGAGGGCAAGCTCGACCCGGTCATCGGGCGCGGCAAGGAGATCGAGCGGGTCATGCAGGTGCTGTCCCGCCGGACCAAGAACAACCCGGTGCTCATCGGCGAGCCCGGCGTCGGCAAGACCGCCGTCGTCGAGGGCCTCGCGCAGAGCATCGTCAAGGGCGAGGTGCCCGAGACGCTCAAGGACAAGCAGCTCTACACGCTGGACCTGGGCTCACTGGTCGCCGGCTCCCGCTACCGCGGTGACTTCGAAGAGCGCCTGAAGAAGGTGCTCAAGGAGATCAAGACCCGCGGCGACATCATCCTGTTCATCGACGAGCTGCACACGCTCGTGGGTGCGGGTGCCGCCGAGGGCGCGATCGACGCGGCTTCGATCCTGAAGCCGATGCTCGCCCGCGGTGAGCTGCAGACGATCGGTGCGACCACCCTCGAGGAGTACCGCAAGTACATCGAGAAGGACGCCGCCCTCGAGCGCCGGTTCCAGCCGATCCAGGTCGGCGAGCCGTCGCTGGAGCACACGATCGAGATCCTCAAGGGCCTGCGCGACCGGTACGAGGCGCACCACCGCGTCTCGATCACCGACTCGGCGCTGGTCGCCGCCGCGACCCTGGCGGACCGGTACATCAACGACCGGTTCCTCCCGGACAAGGCGATCGACCTGATCGACGAGGCAGGCGCCCGGATGCGCATCCGCCGGATGACCGCGCCGCCGGACCTGCGGGAGTTCGACGAGAAGATCGCGAACGTCCGCCGCGACAAGGAGTCCGCGATCGACGCGCAGGACTTCGAGCGGGCCGCCCGCCTGCGTGACGAGGAGAAGACCCTCCTCGGCCAGAAGGGCGAGCGGGAGAAGCAGTGGAAGGACGGCGACCTCGACGTCGTCGCCGAGGTCGACGACGAGCAGATCGCGGAGGTGCTGGCCAACTGGACCGGCATCCCGGTGTTCAAGCTGACCGAGGAGGAGACCACCCGGCTGCTGCGCATGGAGGAAGAGCTCCACAAGCGCATCATCGGCCAGGAGGACGCGGTCAAGGCCGTCTCGCAGGCGATCCGCCGTACGCGTGCCGGCCTGAAGGACCCGAAGCGCCCGTCGGGCTCGTTCATCTTCGCCGGCCCGTCCGGTGTCGGTAAGACCGAGCTGTCCAAGGCGCTGGCCTCGTTCCTGTTCGGCGAGGACGACGCGCTCATCCAGATCGACATGGGTGAGTTCCACGACCGCTACACCGCTTCGCGGCTCTTCGGTGCCCCTCCGGGCTACGTGGGCTACGAAGAGGGCGGTCAGCTGACGGAGAAGGTGCGTCGCAAGCCGTTCTCGGTGGTCCTGTTCGACGAGATCGAGAAGGCGCACCAGGAGATCTACAACACGCTCCTGCAGGTGCTGGAGGACGGCCGCCTGACCGACGGTCAGGGCCGCACGGTCGACTTCAAGAACACGGTCCTCATCTTCACGTCCAACCTGGGCACCTCGGACATCTCGAAGTCCGTCTCGCTCGGGTTCGCCGGGTCCAACGACACCGGCACCCGGTACGAGAAGATGAAGCAGAAGGTCAACGAGGAAATGAAGAAGCATTTCCGCCCGGAGTTCCTGAACCGGATCGATGACATCATCGTGTTCCACCAGCTGACGCAGGAACAGATCATCCAGATGGTCGACCTGATGATCGGCCGGGTCGAGACCCAGCTCAAGGCCAAGGACATGGAGCTGGAGCTCACCGCCAAGGCCAAGTCGCTGCTGGCCAAGCGCGGCTTCGACCCCGTGCTCGGTGCGCGGCCGCTGCGCCGCACGATCCAGCGCGAGATCGAGGACCAGCTGTCGGAGAAGATCCTCTTCGGCGAGGTCGAGCCGGGCCAGATCATCCTGGTCGACGTCGAGGGCTGGAGCGGCAACCCGGAGGACAAGGACGACCAGGCGCGGTTCACCTTCCGCGGCGAGCGCCGTCCCTCGTCCATCCCGGACGCCCCGCCGGTCAGCATCGGCGCGGGCCACGAGGAGCAGGGCGAAGCCGAGAACGACTGATCCCGGCTGAGTAGTTCACCGAAGGGCGGTTCCCCCGGGCGGGGAGCCGCCCTTCGGCGTTCCGGGCGCATGAGACGATGCCCGCGGACCTTGGGAGGGGAATCCGCGTGGACGTGCTGTCGATCGACTTCGGGACTTCCAGCACCGTCGGCGTCCTCGCCGCCTTCGGGCGGGGGCCGCGGGCGATCGAGGTCGACGGCTCGGTCACCATGTCCTCCGCCGTCTACGTCAACGACGACGGCCTGCTCGTCGTCGGGCAGGACGCCGAGCGGCGCGCCCGGCTCGACCCCAGCCGGTTCGAACCCAACCCGAAGCGGCGCATCGACGAGGGCGTGATCCGGCTCGGGGACACCGACGTCCCGGTCGCCGACGCCTTCGCCGCCGTCCTGCGCCGGCTGGGCGAGGAGGCCGAACGGCAGCTCGGCCGACCGCCCGCGCAGACCCGGATCTCGCACCCCGCCGGCTGGGGTGCCGACCGGCAGGACGTGCTGCGGGCCGCCGCCGCGCAGGCGCGGCTGGCCGACGTGCGGCTGATCCCCGAACCGGTGGCCGCCGCCGCGCACTACGCCAGCCTCGGGAGCCGGGCCGGCGGGCCGATCGGCGTCTACGACCTCGGGGCGGGCACCTTCGACTGCGCCGTCGTCGGCGTCACCCGGCAGGGCTTCACCGTCCTCGCCGAGGACGGCCTGCCCGACCTCGGCAGCCTCGACATCGACCAGGCGCTGCTCGTCCACATCGGACGCGAGGTCTCGCACGCCGATCCCGCGCAGTGGCAACGGCTCCTGCGTCCGCAGACCACCGCCGACCGCCGGACGCGGCGGGCCCTGCTGCAGGACGTCCGCGACGCCAAGGAAAGCCTCTCGCGGCACGCGCAGACCCACGTGCCGATGCCCGAGCCGTTCGGGGACGTGCTCGTCAGCCGGGACGAGCTCGAAGCGCTGGTGCGGCCCAGCCTGCTGCGCAGCGCCGAGCTGCTCGGCGCCACCATCGGCCGCGCCGGGTTGACGCCCGCGCAGCTCGCCGGCGTCTACCTCGTCGGCGGGCCGAGCCGGATGCCGCTGCTGGCCACCCTGCTCGAGCGGCAGCTCGGCGTCACGCCCACCACGCAGGACCAGCCCGAGACGGCCGTCGCGTTCGGACTGCACCACGTGCCGCTCGGCACCGCCACCGACCTGACCGTGCCCGCCTTCGCGCCGGTACGCCCGCCGGTGCCGCCACGGCCGCAGCCGCGGCAAGCCCCGCCGCCGCAGTACGCGCCGCCAACACCGCCGGAACCGCGCCGGAAACGCAAGCCGTGGTTCCTCGCGCTCGCCGTGCTCCTGGTCGCCGCCGTCGTGGCCACCGTCGTCGTGTTCGTCATCCGCGATCAGGCCGCGCGGGCCGCGGCGGACTGCACGCAGACGTCCGAGCGCGACCGGGCCGGCTTCACCCCGTGCCTGCGCTTGCTGGCCGGCTCCGTCCCGGACCGGAGCACCTGCAAGGACAACGAGCACTTCGCCCGGCTACTGGGCGCCCAGCTCTCGGTCATCTGCGCCTTCACGGGCGGCAGTGTCAGCTACTACCAGGGCTTGACCACCGAGTACATCGAGGTGAACACGAAGCTGACGCCCGCCGGCCGCGGCACCTGGGACGGGGGCGGGCTGCACGGCGAGTACGTCGCCAGTGCCGACAAGAAGTCGTCGATCGTGCTTTTCGGCGTGGCCGAGCGCCGGGTGGCCGCGATCTACCTCACGGAAGAACCCCGCCGCCTCGAGGAGCTGATCGCCGGCTTCTCCAGCCAGGTCAAGCCGGCCTGACTCACCAGGCGCGGTCGAGCCGCATGCCGCGGCCGTACCAGTCGTCGTCCGCGACCGGCCCCGCCGGCGGCGGCTCGGCCGGGGTGTCCGACGACCGGTCCTTGAGCACCTTGCCGTCCGGCTCGGCTGGCGGGGCCGCGGGTGCCGGAGCGGCCACCGGCACCGGTTCCGGTTCGAACTGCACCCGCCAGCGCAGCCGGTCCATCAGGTAGCCGCCGCTGCCCAGCGGGGCCAGCAGCTGCCCGGTCCGCTTCGCCGACTCGCGCTGGGCCTCGACGTACGTGCGCAGGACGGCATCCGCGATCTCCGACGGCGCCATCCCCGAGACGGCGTCGGACAGCCGCAGCCGGGTCAGCACGCCGTCGGTGTTGACCGACAGGGAGACCGCGCCGTCAGCGGACGTCGCCGTCGCCGACAGGGCGGACAGCTCGGCCAGGAGGGCTTCGCGGTCCGGGCCGTCAGCCATCCAGCCTCCCCACGTGCGTGGCGCCGCTCGACACCTGGCCGTCGGGCGCGATGTCGACGTTCGCGTCGCGGACGTTCTTCTCCGTCTCGCGCGAGGTGTGGTCGGTCTCGAAGTTCGACGGGTCGAAGCTCGAGCCCGGGCTGACGTCCGGCGGGTCGGGGATCTTCGGCAGGTCGACGGCTTCGTCGCCGATGCGGTTCGCCAGCGTCCCGGCCGCCTCGCCGGCGCCGTCGCGGATCTTGCCCGCGCTGTCGAGGAAGCTCCGGTACAGGTCGAACGCGTTGTCGCCGGTGATTTCCGCCTGGTTGGCCACCATCGCGCTGATCGCGCCGCCGGCGGCGTTCCCGGCGACCAGCGCGCCGTTGGCCGCGGTGAAGATCGCCGCGCCGGCCGGGGCGGCGACACCGGCGCTGGCCACGGTGAGCAGCCCGGCGACCGCGCCCGCGAAGGTCGCCGCCAGCACCTTCGACATCGCGGCTTCGCGCTTGCGGGACTGGTCTTCCTGGTACTGCTTCGCCGTGTCCAGGAACGTCGTGCCGAGGTTGCTCAGGTCCTGGCGGGCCGACGCGATGGCCTCGCGCGCCGCCACGACGTCGCTTTCCAGCACGGTGATCTTGGTTTCGACCTCGGTGAAGGCGTCGGCCAGCTGGTTCAGGTAGGCCTTGACGGCGTTCGCCGCCGAGCCGCGCCACACGCCGAGGAACTGCCGGGCGTCGTCGAGCTTCGGCTTCGAGTCGCGCTGCAGCTGCTTCCAGACGCCGTCGTGCTTCATGATCAGGCTCTGCAGGCCCTCGGTCGACTCGTGGTCGATGTCGGCGTCGGAGAACTCCCGGTAGACGCCGGCCACCTCGTCCTGCATCTTCCGGAACTGCTCGCTCGATTCGTCGAAGCCGAGCAGCCAGATCTCGGTCATCCGCAGGACTTCGAGGGCGTCCAGCGCGTCGTTCGCGCCGTCCTTCAGGTCTTCGGAGACGCCTTCGAGGAGTTCGGCGCGGCGGTCGTCGCCGCCGGCCATGGGCTGGGCGTCGAGGCCGGTGCCGAAGTAGCCGTCCACGTCCTCAGTTCCCTTCCAGGCCCGCGGCCGCGCGGTTGACGCGCCGCTTCGAGTCCTCGTCGGCCTGTTCGTACAGCTCCGCGACCCGCATCAGCGCGTGGCTCGTGTCGGCGGTGGTCCGGTGCAGCTGCGCGACCAGCTTCTGGATCTTTGCCAGGTGGTCGTTGTAGGCCGCGGCGACCGCCGGCATGCCGAGCGAGCGGCCGAAGGCGTTGTCCGCGGGGAACATCGCGCCGAGGCCGCCGAAGAACCCGCCGCCGTCCGCCTTGACGGGGACGTCGGCGTCGCGCAGGCCGTTCGACGCGGTTTCCGCGGCGTCGGCCGCGGACTGGAGGGCTCCGGCCGAGTCCCGCAGGTCCTGCAGGTCGGTCTCGAATCCGATCATCACTCACCTTTCCTCGGGCTGCGCGTCGGGACATGTAAACACCGTTCGATCGCCCGACAGGGTGATTTGCGGGTGGTGTGCCTCAGATCACGACGAGCCTTCCGTACCGCCGAACGGGGGAACTTGGTCCGTGCCGGCCGGTCTCGGCGCTCCTACCTGCATGAGCACTGTCACGAAGCCCCGCGCGCCGACCGTGCGACGTCAGCTGCGCGAGGCGAAACGCTTCTCCTGGACGGGATTCGCGGTCACGGTCGGGGCGTCGCTGCTCGGCACGCTCGTCCCGGCGGCGATCGGGGCCGGCCCGCAGGCAACGCTGATCTCCACGCTGGTGGTGACCGTCCTGGCGGCCGGCGGCTTCACCGCCAAGGACGGCAGCGCCCGCGGCATCAAGGCGATCGCGATCGTGCTGCTGGCCACGGGTGCGCTGGTGCTGACGGTGACCGGGGTGACCGTGCTCGACCTGGTCCGCGGCCGCCCGGCGACGTTCCCCGGCGTGCCCGAGGTGGCCGCGGAACCGAAGGTGATCGTCCCCGAGTCGGTGGCCTGCGGCACGACACCGGTGCACACGACGACGACCTGCGTGGTGTCGGTCCGCAGCGTCGGCGCGAGCGCGCTGCGGGTCAGCGGGATCGAGCTGGACAACGCGGACTTCACGGTGGACGCGAGCGCGTGCGTCGGCCACGACGTCGAGCCGGGCCGCCGCTGCACGCTGCTGGTGAGCTTCACACCGGAGTGGAGCGGCGACCGGGTCGCGGACCTGACGGTCCACCACAACGTCCCGGGCCCGGCGGCCTTCGTCGAACTCACCGGCCGCGGCAGTTAGTGCTCCGCGCCCGCGCTGACCGCCAGGTCCTCCGTCACCCGCAACGCCGTGTCCGCCAACGCTTCCAGCGCGAGGGCGATCAGGTCGACGCCCAGTGACGGCGCGGCCTTGGCCGACGCCGCCACCTGCTCGGGGCTGAACGGGACGTGCACGAAACCGCCGCGGACGGCCGGGAACTCCGTGGCCAGCAGGTGCATCAGCCCGTAGAACACCTGGTTGCACACGTACGTCCCGGCTGTGTGGGACACCGACGCCGGCACACCCGCCGCGCGGATCGCCGCCACGCACGCCTTCACCGGCAACGTCGTGAAGTACGCCGCCGGGCCGTCCGCCACCACCGGGACGTCCACCGGCTGCGCGCCCGCGTTGTCCGGGATGCGGGCGTCGACCAGGTTGATCGCCACCCGCTCCGGGGTCACCTCGGCCCGGCCGCCCGCCTGGCCGGCGCACACCACCAGGGCCGGCTCGTGTTCTGCCAGCGCCCGCCGCAGGGCCGGCAGGGACGCCTCGAATTCGCACGGCAGCTCCACCGCCACGACGTCGTCCCGGCGCGCGGACACCAGTGAGACCGCCTGCCACGACGGGTTCACCGGCTCGCCGCCGAAGGGCGCGAACCCCGTCATCAGCACCCTGGCCATGGTCCCTCCCGCAGCGATCGAAACGTCGAGGCCACCCTACGTCCGCAGGGTGGCCTCGACGACCGCGCTCACGCGGCGGGCTTGAGCCCGCCCGGGTAGAGGTACTGGTCGGCCGGCTTGCCGGTGCCGTACACCCACGCGTCGAAGAAGCCCTGGAGGCTCCGGTGCGCGGCGAACTCGGTGAACCGCTGGAACTCCTGCACGCTCGCGTTCCCGTCGCGGTGCAGCGACGGCCACGTCTTCAGCACCCAGGAGAACGCCTGTTCACCGATGTAGTTGCGCAGCGCGTGCAGCATCATCGGGCCCTTCGAGTACACGTACGTGAACTCGTTGCCCTGACCCATGTCGTACAGCTTGCCGTTCCAGAGCCGCGCCGACGCGGTCTTGACGTCGTTGGCGTACTGCGCGTTCAGGTCGACGCCTTCCTTCGCCTCGTCCCACAGCCAGGTGGCGTAGGAGGCGAAGCACTCGTTGAGGCAGACGTCCCGCCAGTGTGCGACCGCGACCGAGTCGCCGTACCACTGGTGGGCGTTCTCGTGGACGATCGTCGGCACCGTGCCCGCCCAGCCCGCCGAGTAGATCGGCCGGCTCATCGTCTCCAGCGAGAAGCCGATCTGCTCGTTGAGGAAGATGCCGCCCGCCGCGTCGATCGGGTACTTGCCGAACTTCGACTCGAGGAAGTCGAGGATCTCCGGCAGCCGCGCTTCGGCCTGCTTCGTCGAATCCGGCGTGCCGGGCGCGAACGCGCTGACGATCGGCGTGCCGTCCTTGCGCTTCTGGCGGTCGAACGTCCACTTGTCGATCGCGACCGTCGTCATGTACGGCACGATCGGCGTCTCTTCGGCCCAGACGTGCGTGGCGCCGTTCGGCGTCTTGACCGACGGCTTCTCGCGGCCGTTGGCGATCACGCCCCACTCGTCGGGCACGGTGATCGCGAGGTGGAAGGTGGCCTTGTCGAGCGGGGTGTCGTTGACCGGGTACCAGGTGGTGGCCGACTTCGGCTCGCCGGCGACGAACGCGCCGCCCGCCTGGGCGAACTGCCAGCCGTTGTTGCCCAGCGCCGGGTCGTCGATCGGCGCGGGCACGCCGTGGTAGGCGATCTTGACCTGGAAGCGCTGACCGCGCCACAGCGCGCGCGACGGCGTGATGACCAGTTCGTGGTCGCCGGTGCGGGAGAACTTCGCGTCCCGGCCGTCGACTTTCACCGAGTCGACGGTCAGTCCGTGCAGGTCCAGGTCGAACGAGCTGAGCGACTGGGTGGCCTGCGCGGAGATGGTCTGGTTCCCGGTGAGCTGGTGCGACGCCGGGTCGTAGCCGACCTTGAGGTTGTAGTCGGCGACGTCGTAGCCGCCGTTGCCGTCCTGCGGGTAGTAGCTGTCGCCGGCGCCGTCGCTGCCGGGCTTCGGCGCACTCCAGCCGTCGCCGGCCGCGGCGGCACCGGCGCCGAGGCAGAGGCCGGCGACCACGGCGGCCGCCACCACGACCGGTTTCTGTCCCCTCATGAACGCTCCTGTCCGTATGCGGATGGGCATCGTCCGCAACGTATCGCCACGAACGGGTGATCCGGGAGAGCGCGTCTTTTTTGTCCGGATAATCAGCACTTACGTCGGCCCGCCCCGGCACCGGCCCGCCGTCTGGAAAGCTGGACGCATGCGCGTTGCGCTGCTGGGCCCGCTGCGGGCGGCGGAAGACGACGGCACGCCGATCGACATCGGCGGTGCCCGCCTCCGCATGCTCCTGGCCAGGCTGGCGCTGGACGCCGGGCGCGCCGTGCCCGCCGACGCTCTCGTCGACGGGCTCTGGGGCGCCGATTCCCCCTCGGACGCGGCCAATGCCCTGCAGTCGCTGGTCTCGCGGCTGCGGAAGGTCCTGCCGGTGGCCGTCGAATCCGGACCTGGCGGGTACCGGCTCGCGGTGGCGGCCGGCGACGTCGACGCCGAGCGGTTCGAACGGCTCGCCGCCGATGGACGGCGGGCGCTGGCCGCCGGCCATGATGCGCGGGCCGCCGATCTGCTCACCGAGGCCCTTACCCTCTGGCAGGGTGCCGCGCTCGCCGATGTCCTCGACGCGCCCTTCGCACCCGCGCCGGCCCGGCGGCTCACCGAGCTGCGGGCCGAGGCCGCCGAAGACCGGTTCGACGCGCTGATCCGGCTGGGCAGGCACGCCGCCGTGCTGGCCGATCTGACCGCGGCAGCCGACGCCGACCCGCTGCGCGAACGGCTCGCCGGCCTGCGGATCCGCGCGCTGTGCGCCGCCGGGCGGCAGTCGGAGGCGCTGTCCGTCTACGCCGGGATCCGCCGCACCCTGGCCGACCAGCTCGGCGTCGACCCGTCGGCCGAACTGCAGGAAATCCACGTCGCCGCGCTGCGCGGTGAATTCGCGCCGCCGGCGCCGGTGGCCGATCGGCTGCCGACCCGGCTGACCACGTTCGTCGGCCGCGACGACGAGCTCAAGCTGCTGGCCGAACTGCTCGCCGGCGCCCGGCTGGTCACCCTGACCGGGCCGGGCGGGGCAGGCAAGACCCGGCTGGCCACCGAAGCGGCGTCGCGGCACCCCGCGCACCAGCGGGGCCGGGTCTGGTTCGCGGCGCTGGCCGGCGTCCGCGACCCCGACGACGTCCCCGGTGCGCTGCTCGGCGCGCTCGAGGTCCGGGAGATCCGCGCCGAGACCGAGATCAACCGCCGCCAGCCGGAGCCGGTGGAACAGGCCGTCGAGGTGCTCGGCGGCGAGGAAGCCCTGCTGGTGCTGGACAACTGCGAGCACGTCGTCGACGCCGCCGCGCGGCTGGCCGACGAGCTGCTGCACCGGGCGCCGCGGCTGCGGATCCTGGCCACCAGCCGCGAGCCGCTGGCCATCACCGGTGAGGCGCTGTGCCCGCTCGGGCCGCTGCCGGTGCCCGCGGAACGCGCCGCGCCCGCGGAGGCCGCCGAGCTCGACTCCACGCGGCTGTTCCTCGACCGGGCCGCCGCGGTCCGCCCCGACTTCGTGCTCGACGAGTCCACTGTGGACCACGTCGGGGAGATCTGCCGCCGGCTCGACGGGATGCCGCTGGCGCTGGAGCTGGCCGCGGCGCGGCTGCGGTCGATGACCGTGGCCCAGATCGCCGGGCGGCTCGGCGACCGGTTCCGGCTGCTCACCTCGGGCAGCCGGACGGCCCTGCCGCGGCAGCGGACGCTGCGCGCGGTCGTCGAGTGGAGCTGGGAACTGCTGGCCGAGCCCGAGCTGGTGCTGGCCCGGCGGCTCGCGGTGTTCGCGGGCGGCGCCGAGCTGGCGCCGATCGAAGCGGTGTGCGCCGACGAGCTGCTGCCCGCGGCCGACGTGCCGTACGTGCTGGGCAGCCTGGTCGAGAAGTCCATAGTGGATACCGTCGACGCCGGCGGCGAGCCGCGGTACCGGATGCTCGAGACGCTGCGGGTCTACGCCACCGAGCGGCTGGTGGAGTCGGGGGAGCACGACCGGGTGCGCCGGTCGATGGCCGGTTACTACGCCGAACTCGCGCAGCGCCTGGAGCCGCTGCTGCGCACGGCCGACCAGCTGCAGGCGATCGACCGGTACGAAGCCGAGAGCGCCAACATGATCGCCGCCCTGCGCGGCGCCATCGAGATGTCCGATGTGGACAACACGGTGGCGTTGCTGGACGGGATGTTCTGGTACCTCACCATCCTCGGCCAGGGCAGCCGGATCGGCTCGCTGATCCGCGAGACCCTCGAGTTCGGCGACCGGCTGCCGCCGGCGGTACTGGCCGCCTACCAGGCGCTCCTCTACCTGATGGACGCGATCCCGGTCCGGTCCGACCAGCCGGCGATCCTCCGGCTGGTCGACGCCTGCGTGCGCAGCAACGCCGTCGACCGCTACCCGGGGCTCGCGGTGGCCCTGCCGATGCTGGCTTTCCTGGGTGGCGACCGCGAGATCGCCATCCGCGAAGTGCGCCGGGCGGAGCAGCACCCGGACCCGTGGACCCGCGCCGGCGGCCACTGGGTGGAGAGCTTCCTGCTTGACGACGAGGGGGACGTCGAGGGCGCCGACCGGGCGCGCGACTTGGCCCACGCCGGGTTCGAAGCGGTCGGCGACCGCTGGGGCATCGCGATGACGCTGAGCTTCAAGGCGTACGCGCTGTCGCAGAACGGCGAGAGCGACAAGGCCATCGAGATCTACCAGCAGGGCCTGGCGCTGTCGATGGAGCTGCGGTCCTACGAGGACGCCGTGCAGCACTGGTGGCGGCTGGCCGTCGAGCGGGCGCGCGCCGGGGACTTCGAGGGCGCCTGGCGCGACCAGGAGGCCGCGGAGCGCTACGGCGAAGGCATCACGAACCTGCAGCACCGGGCCATCCTGATGTTCGGCAGGCTCGAGCTGCTGCTGCGCACGGGCCGGCTGGCCGAGGCTCGGGCGCTGCTCGACCGGGTGGCCGCGATGGGCGGCGAGGACTGGTTCCCCGGCGGGATCGGCGACGAGTTCCTGCACGCGTTCGAGGCGCGGATCCTGCTCGCCCAGGACCGCGCCGACGAGGCGGAACCGCACGCGCTGATCGCGATCCGGGCGACGAACCGGCGTGGCGACATGCCGGACCTGGCCGGGGCGGTGGAACTGCTGGCGATGATCCGCGAGCGGCAAGGCCGTCCCGAGACGGCGGCCAGGGTGCTCGCCGCGTCCGCGGTGATCCGCGGGCGGCTCGACCTCGGCAGTCCCGAGGTCCGGGCGCTCATCGACGTGCTCCGCGCGGCACTCCCGGACTACGACGCCCGCTACCGGGAGGGCCGCGCGCTGTCCAAAAAGGACACGGTGGCCTGGCTGCTGGCCGAACTGGACTGACGGCGTGCCGGAGGGGACGTCCGCCCCCGCGAACGTCCCCTCCGGCTTCCCCCGGCGCGACTCACCCCCGTGTGTGCGCCTTCTCAGACCCGCCGGCGGTAGGCCCAGGTGGCCAGCGGGAAGAACACGAGCACCGCACCGGCCATCCAGGCCAGCGCCCCGGCCAGCGGACCGGCCACCGCGCCGCCGTTCATCAGGCCGCGCAGCGCGTTCGCCATCAGGCTGACCGGGCTGATGTCCGCCCACGCCCGCAGCCAGCCCGGCATGGTGTTCGTCTGCACGAACACGTTGGAGCCGAACGTCAGCGGCATGATGAAGACGAACATCAGCGCCTGCGCCGAGCCCGGCGTCTTCATCAGCATGCCGACGAACACCGAGCCCCAGCAGAAGCTCAGCCCGAACGCCAGCGCGAGCAGGATCGCCACCGCGAACTCGCCGGGGCTGGTCGCGATCCGGTAGCCCATGATCGTCGCCACGATCATCAGCACGGTCAGGCAGACGACGTACCGCACGACGTCGGCGAGCACCGCGCCGATCAGCGGTGCCGAGCGGGCGATCGGCATGCTGCGGAACCGGTCGAACACGCCCTTGGTGACGTCGGTGTTGAGCTGCACGCCGACGGTCAGGCACGCCTGCAGGATGTTCATCACGATGACGCCCGGCACGACCATCTGCAGGTAGGCGTCGATCGAGCCGGACAGCGCGCCGCCGAACAGGTAGACGAAGATCACCAGGAAGACGATCGGCATCAGGGTGACGTCGGCGAGCTGCTCGGGGTTCTTGCGGATCTTCAGGATGCCGCGCCACGCGAGCGAAAGCGCGTGCTGGAACCCCTTGGCGGGGCTGATGTGCCGCGGCGGGGCCGGGCGGTCGAGGGCCAGCGTCGTCATGCCAGGCTCCCTTCGAGGGCCTTGTTCTCGGTGGGCTCTTCGGCGGTGTGCCCGGTCAGGGCGAGGAACACCTCGTCGAGGCTGGGCAGCCGCAGCGCCAGCTCGTCGGCGGTGATCCCGGCTTCGTCCAGCTTGCGGACGAGGGTGGACAGCAGCACCGGGTCGTTGACCGGTGCGGTCAGCAGCCCGGTCGCGTCGTCCCGGGTCGGCCGGACGCCGGAGAGGTCACCGAGGATCCGGTTGACGGCGTCCATGTCGGTCAGCCGGGTCGGCCGCACCTGCAGCGTCTGCCCGCCGACCCGGCGCTTGAGCTCGTCGGCGCGGCCGTCGGCGACGACCCGGCCGTGGTCGAACACGGTGATCTTGTCGGCGAGCTGGTCGGCCTCCTCCAGGTACTGCGTGGTCAGCAGCACCGTCGCGCCCTCGGCGACCAGGCCGCGGACGACGTCCCAGACCTCGTTGCGGGCGTGCGGGTCGAGCCCGGTGGTCGGCTCGTCGAGGTAGAGCACCTCGGGCCGGCCGACCAGGCTGGCGGCCAGGTCCAGCCGCCGCCGCATGCCGCCCGAGTACGTCCGGATCGGCCGCTTGGCCGCCTTGGTCAGCTCGAACCGCTCGATCAGCTCGGTCGCGCGGGCCTTCGAGTCGGCCCGGGAGTAGCCGTACAGCCGTCCGATCAGGACGAGGTTCTCGATGCCGTTGAGGTCCTCGTCGACCGAGGCGTACTGGCCGGTCAGCCCGATCAGGCTGCGGACCCGGACCGGGTCGGTGACCACGTCGTAGCCGCCGACCGTGGCTCTGCCCGCGTCCGGTTTCATCAGCGTGGCCAGGATCCGGACGGCGGTCGTCTTGCCCGCGCCGTTCGGCCCGAGCACCCCCACGACCTGGCCGAACGGGACCTCGAGGTCCACCCCGTCCAGCGCCTTGGTGTTCCCGAAGTGTTTGACCAGGCCCTCGGCCTGGATCGCGTGCGACATGGGCGTCCTCCTTCGCTGTCGCTTCCGAGGAGAACAGTGGACGGTGGCGCTGACAGGCCGCGCACAGCGCGCTGTCAGCGGCTGGCAGGCGCTGGTGGAGATCTTGTGGAGGAGTTGTCGGAGCACGCGCCGCCCGGCGCCGGTCTCGGCATACTCGGCAGCATGGTCATTGCGGAAGAGACGCGGTCGCGGCGGAAGAACCCGCTGGTCACGGGCCTGCTGGTGGTCCCGGTGGTGCCACTGGCGCTGCTGGCCGCGCTGCGGCTGGTCGGCTACGACGGCGGCTGGTATACGCTGGTGGCGTTGTCGCTGACGCCGTTCGCGGCCGCCGCCGGGGTGCTCTTCGGCGGCCTGTCACTGGCGTTGCGGCGGTGGTGGACCGGCGGGGTCGCGCTCGTGCTGGCGCTCGCGCTGGCCCTGGTCGTCCTCCCGCGGACGTCGGCGAGCGACCCGCGTGAGCTGCACGGCAAGACGCTGCGCATCCTCTCCTCGAACCTGCTCTACGGCCAGGCGGATGCGAAGGTCGTCGTCGACCTGGTGCGCGAGCAGCGGATCGACGTGCTCAACCTGGTCGAGATGACGCCGTCGGCGGTCGACCGGCTGACCGCGGCCGGGCTGTTCGACCTGCTGCCGCACCGGGTGCTGCACCCGGCGCCCGGCGCGTTCGGCTCGGGGATCGCCGCCCGCTTCCCGCTGAAGGAGGTCAACCTGACCGGTGACTCGGCGGCCAAGCAGCCGGGCGCGGAGGCCGACCTCGGCGACGGCGTGGTGGCCGAGATCGTCGCCGTCCACCCGATGTCCCCGGACGTCGACACGCCGCAGTGGGAGCGTGAGATCAAGGACCTCTCGCAGCCGGCGGGCGAGCACGGCCTGCGCATCCTGGCGGGCGACTTCAACGCGACCCTCGACCACGCGGCGTACCGCACGATCCTGTCCCGCGGCTACCGCGACGCGGCCGAGGAGCGCGGCGCGGGCTTGGCCCCGACGTGGCCGTCGTCGCTGCCGGTGGTGACGATCGACCACGTGGCGGTGGACAACCGCGCGGCGGTGCTGGACTACCGGGTGTTCGACGTCGCCGGGAGTGATCACCGGGCGGTGTTCGCCGAAGTCCGCCTTCCGTGACGGCGTTGCCGGCAGGCTGACCGGCATGCGAAGACTCGTGCCGCTGGTCCTGGTCCTGCTCGTCGCTGCCTGCGGGCAGCAGCCCGCGGCCACCTCGACGGACGGCCCGAAGAGCGCCCTCGGCTTCGAGGTGCACCCGGGCGCGGTGCAGTTCCCGTCCGACAGCGACTGGGTCCCGGCGAACGTGGGGCTGAAAGCGCTGGTCCCGGTGGCCGGCTGTGTGCTCGGCCTCGGCGATTTCGCGAACGGCTACCGCGACGTCAACGCGAACTGGACCGGCGGCGCGGGCTGCACCGAGCTGAAGATCAGCCCGGGACCGGGCAGCGGCGGCCCCGGTCCGGAAGCCGCGGGCAACGGCTGGCGTGGTGGCGGGCTGTCCGGCGTGGTCGCCGTACCCGGGCCGGACGGCTCGGTGATCGGCGCTCACGCGAAGTTCGCCCGCCGGGACGCCGACGGCACGATCACCGAACTCGGCGAGCTGCGCGGCCGGCGCGAATTACGGGCGCTGGCGCGGTCGGGCGGCAACCTCGTTGCCGTCGGCTCGGCATTCCTCGACGGGCAGACGACCCGGCCGGTGGCCTGGGTGTCGGACGACGACGGCAAGACGGAACGCACGGTCATCATGCCGGTCGTCGAGGGCGTGGACGGCGCGGACGCGCCCTGGGTGCTGGCGGCGGCCGGTCCCGAGCTGCTCGCGGCCGGGTTTTCCAACCCGCGGCTGCAGCTGTGGGCGTCCCACGACGGCGGCGGCAGCTGGACGGTGTCGGAGCTCGCGACGCCGTCGGACCAGACGCTGGTGCACGGCATCCTGCCCGCCGGCGGGCAGTGGCTGCTCTACGGGGAGGTTTCCGACGGGCACTCGCAGAAGCCGTTCGCGCGGCTCGGCCAACCGGGCTCCTGGTCCACCGTGGACGCTCCAGGGCCCGGTGCGCTCGGGGCGGGCACGCTGGACGCGCACGGCAACCCCGTGCTGGCGGTGCAGAACCGCGAACCGTTCCGGGACAACCAGCGCACGCGCTACTGTTCGGCCGTCTTGGTGCGGGGCGGTCAGAGCTGGCAGCGCGGCGAACTGGGCTGCGGGGAGGCGCCGGTGCAGGTGGCCGCGACCCTGGCCGACGGCCGGGTGCTCATCGCCGGGAACCGCGATCTCTGGCTGCGGGCAGGAGCTGCTTGAGCGTCTCCAGCGCGCCGGCCGCGATCGAGACGCCGCGGCCGTGGCGGATCTCGGGTTCGCGCGGGTTGATGCGGATCAACGCGCCGGTCGCCGCGCTGGCCAGCTCGGCGTAGCGGCGGACCGTCGGCACCGCCTGGCCCGCGCCGAGTTCGACGACCACCAGGTCCCGGGCCGTCCGGCGCCACGCCGTCAGCTCGTCGAGCTGGGCCTGGCTGCGGTCCGGGACCCAGGAGTAGTCGCCGAACATCAGGATGTTGGGGCGGGCGAGGCCGCCGCAGCGGGGGCACGACGGCAGCGGCGGCACCGCCCGCATGGTCTCTTCGTCGACCACGACGTCCTCGGTGGCGGGCCAGATGTCGGCCGTGCACCCGGCCAGGCACTGCAGGTGGTGGATCGAGCCGTGCGCTTCGGCCACGGAACCGAAGCCCGCCGCCTGGAACTGGCCGTCCACATTGGACGTGAAGACCCGGACGCCGTGGGGCAGGGCCGAGCCGAACTCGCGCAGCAGCCGGAAGCCGTCGTGCGGCACCGTCCCGCGGTAGAGCGCCAGCCGGTGCCCGTAGAAGCCCCAGGCCAGCTCGGGGTCGTCGGCGAAGTGCCGCGGGTCGGCGAGCTCTTCGAACCGCAGGCCGAGCCGGGCGTACGGCGGGTACGCGCGCCAGAAGCCTTCGCCGCCGCGGAAGTCCGGCAGCCCGGAGTCGACGCCCATGCCGGCGCCGGCGCAGATCAGCAGCGCGCCGGCACCGTCCAGAAGCTCGGCGGCCCGCTCACTCACCCGGCTGCGAACCGAGGACGACCTCGAACTCGAGCAGGTTCGCCCCGGTGGACACGGGCTTGGCCCGCTCGCCGGCGTGCGCCGCGGCGGCCGGGCCGCCCTTCGCCCACGCCTGGTAGTGCTCCTCGGACTCCCACTTCGTGTAGACGAAGTAGCGCGTCTCGCCGGAGACCGGGCGCAGCAGCTCGAAGCCGAGGAAGCCGGGCTGCTCGTCGACGGAGTGCATGCGCGCGGCGAACCGCTTCTCGAGTTCGGGGCCGGCGCCCTCGGGAACCTCGATCGCGTTGATCTTCACGACACTCATGCCGTCCACCCTAGTCGGCCGCGGGGGCGGCTTCAGCTGCGCAGTGATCCGGGGAACAGGTCGGCGTCCGCGGGCAGCTTCGTGCCCCGGAACCAGGTGTCGAAGAACGCGCGCAGGTCCTTACCGCCGATTCGCGTCGCCATCGCTTCGAAGTCGGCCCAGGTCGCGTTGCCGTGGCGGAAGCGGGACGGCCACTCGCGCAGCAGCTTGGCGAACGCCGGTTCGCCGATCTCGCGGCGCAGCGCGTGCAGGGCCAGGATGCCCTTGTTGTACACGCCTTCGAACTCGTGGCCCTGGCCCATGCCGACCAGCTTCTGGGCCCAGAAGTCCGTGCTGCCGCGGGTGATCTCGATGGCCGCGCGGTAGCGGTCGTCCAGGTTCTGGCCTTCGCGCTCGGCCCACAGCCACTGCGAATACGAGGCGAAGCACTCGTTCAGGCAGATGTCGGACCAGTCCCGCAGCGAGACCGAGTCGCCGAACCACTGGTGGGCGTTCTCGTGCACCAGCGTCGGCAGGTCGACCCACTTCGCGTACGTCGGCCGGGTCTGCGTCTCCAGGGAGAACGGGACGTTCTCGGCCAGGAAGATCCCGCCCGCCGCCGACTGCGGGTACGGGCCGAACTTGCTGCTCAGGAAGCCGAGCACCTCCGGCAGGCGGTCGCCGATCGCGCGGCGGGCCTCGGTGCCCGGCGCGTACGCCGAGACCACCGGCGTGCCGTCCGGCAACGTCGATCTGTCGACACCGAACTTGCCGATCGCGATCGTCGTCAGGTAGCTCGCCACCGGGTTGGGCTCGGTCCAGGTGCCCGGCGGGCCTTCGCGGCCGTTCGAGATCACCGTCCAGCCCGGCGGGACGTGCGCGGTGAGCGTGAAGGCCGCCTTGTCGCGCGGGGTCTCGTTCACCGGGTACCAGAACGCCGCCGAGTGCGGCTCGCCGACCATGAACGCGCCGCCGTCGGCCGAGTGCTGCCAGCCGTTCTCGCTGCCGCCGGTGTGCGGGGTCTTGGCCGGGTCGCCGCCGTAGCGCACCCGGGTGCGGAACGTCGTCCCGGCGCGGATCGGGGCGGCCGGCGTGACGACCAGCTCGAACTCCTTCTCGCGGCGGAAGGTCGCCGGTTTGCCGTCGACCTCGACGCCGTGCACGTCCAGCCCGCGCAGGTCGAGGTCGAACCGGCTGAGGTCCTGGGTGGCCTTGGCGGTCACCGTCGTGTCGCCGTCGAGGTGCCCGCTCGGCGGGTCGTACTTCACGTCGACCTGGTAGGCGAGGGCGTCGTAACCGCCGTTGCCGTCTTCGGGGTAGTAGGGATCGCCCGCGCCGGACGCGCCCGGCACCGGGTGCATGGGCGGCGGCGGGGGCGGCAGGGTGACGGCGTCGCCGCCGCACGCCGCGGCGAGGACCACGGCGGCGCAGACAGCCAGTGCGGTGAGTCGGCGGCGCATACGACCACCATAGGTGATGGATTGCGATCGGTTGGTCACGTTCCGCACCAGGGGTTTTGTGGTTAGGTGGCCGCGTGCTCTGTTTCGGCGGCAGCGGTGTGCCGATCGTTCTGCTCCACGGCTTGATGGGTCGCGCGCGGACGTGGTGGCGGGTCGCGGAGTGGCTCCGGCCCTACGGCGCGGTGTACGGCCTCGACGCGCGCGGCCACGGCAACGCGCCGCGCGTCGGCCCGTGGACCACTGAGCGCTTCGCGGCCGACGTCGCCGAAGCGCTGCGAAGCCTCGACGCCGGCCCGGCGGTGCTGATCGGGCACTCGATGGGCGGCCTGCACGCCTGGGCGACCGCCGCGCGGTACCCGGAGCTGGTGCGCGCGGTCGTCTCCGAGGACTTCGCGCCGGACCAGCGCGGCCGGACCGTCGAGACCTGGCGCGGGTACTTCGAGAGCTGGCCGGTGCCGTTCCCCTCGCTCGGCCACGTCCGCGAGTTCTTCGGCGACGCGGGTGCGTACTTCGCGGACTGCGTCGAGGAGCGTGCGGACGGGTTCCACCTGGTCGCGGACCTCGAGGACCTGTACGTCATCGCCGCCGAATGGGGGCGCCGGGACTACTGGGACGTCGTCGAGGCGATCCGCTGCCCGCTGCTGCTGGTCGAGGGCGAGCACACGGCCATGCCACCCGGCCAGCAGGCCGAAGTCGCTTCGCGGGTGCCCGACGCGAAGCACCTGGTGGTGCCGGGCTCGGCGCACCTGCCGCACGACGAGGCCCCGGAGCTCTACCGCGGCGCCGTCGAGGCCTTCCTCAGCCAGGTCCTGAACCGCTGAAACCGCGCGTGAGCAGAAGGACGGCACACCGAGCGCGTCGTTGAGCCCGGCGCACCGACCTCCTGGTCACGCGCGTGTCAGGTCCGCCCGCCAGGCCGCCGTCGACCGGTCCGAGGGGACGATCAGCGGCCAGACGTCGGCGCCGAGGAACCCGGTTTCGTCGGTCACCTTGGTCGCGGTGCACGTGTGGCGCGGCAATCCGGCCTGAACGGACAAAGCGGCCACGGCGTCCTTTGTGGACTGCCCGAAGACGCCGTCCGTCGGCACGTCGAAGCCGGACGCGCGCAGGAACTGCTGCGCCAGCTGCACCCGACGGCCCGTGTCACCCGGCTTGAGCAGCGGCCACTCGGCCTCGGCGCGCGCCACCGGAACGCCGAGAACCCGCCCGACGGCGGTCCGCAGCTCCGGCAGCCGGTTGTAGAGCACCTGGCCGGGGCACTCGGTCGAGTTGAAGTCGCGGTGGCCCTTGATGAACTCCGGCGCGATGCCGTACTGGCTCGCGATGTAGGCGACCAGCGAGACGAGGGAGTTCCACAGCGCCGCCGGCACGTCCACCGTGCTGTAGAGGCCCTCGTTCTCGATGCCGATGACCTCGCTGTTGTGGTTGCCGACGTTGGCGCCCTGCACGTGCCGGGTGCCGCCGCGGAGGATTTCCAGGCTGCGGTGCCGTCCCTCGGTGATGTACCCGCCGCGGCTGTTCGTGAACTGCTGGCCGCTGTCGATCCAGCCGTTCTTGTCCATGTGCAGGTTCTGGATGAACCGCGAGACGTAGTACGCGCGCTCGAGCGAAAAGTCGTCGTTCATCGGCGGGTCGACCGCGTGGTGCACGACGATGTAGGTCGGCTTGTGGTTCTCCACCACGATGGTGCCGGCGGCGGGCCGGGCGCCCCAGTCGGACGTCGGGTGGATCGTCGGAACCGGCACGGCCGCGCCGGCCGTACCCGTGGTCGTCATCCCCAGTGCGCCGGCCGCGGTAGCGGTCACCCCCGCCTTCAGCAGGGTCCGGCGGTCAACAGTGACCATGCGTGAAACGGTAACTCCGCAGCGCGCCAATGACAACTATTGACCAACTTTTGTTGTGGTGCGTCAGTGTTCACCCGGCAGGGCGAAGAGGCCGTCGCGGGTCTGCTCCAGCAGGCCGTCGACCAGCAAGGAGTCCAGGCAGCGGTCGCGCTGGCCGCCGTCGTGCCAGACCAGGTCCAGCTTCGCCTTCTCGACCGGGCCCTCGCTGCCGCGCAGCACGTCGAGCAGCCGGCCGCGGACGTACCGGTCGGTGCCCGCGTACCGCTGCACCGGCTTGGCCGGGCCGGCGTACTCCGGCCGCCCGGCGAGCTGCCACGCGCACTCGTCGTAGATCGGGCAGTCCGCGCACTTCGGGGCGCGTGCGGTGCAGATCAGCGCGCCGAGTTCCATGATCGCGGCGGAGAACTTCGCCGCGGGCGCGTCTTCGGCGGGCAGGAGCGCCTCGACGTCGTTCATGTCCCGGGTGTTGGACGCGGGCCCGGCGTCCCCGGCGCCGTGCACCGCCCGCGCGACGACCCGCCGCACGTTCGTGTCGACGACCGGCGCGCGCCGCCCGTAAGCGAACGCGGCGACGGCCCGCGCGGTGTAGGCCCCGATCCCGGGCAGGGCGAGCAGGGTGTCCACATCGGACGGAACGACGTCCCCGTGCTCGCGGGCGATGACACCGGCGGCCTCGTGCAGCCGCAAAGCCCGGCGCGGGTAGCCCAGCTTGCCCCAGGCCCGCACGACCTCGCCCGGCGCCGAAGCGGCGAGCGCGGACGGGACCGGCCAGCGCGCCATCCACTCGTGCCAGATCGGCTGCACCCGCACGACCGGGGTCTGCTGCAGCATGATTTCGCTGACCAGGACACCCCAGGCCGAGCAGGTGGGCTCGCGCCACGGGAGATCCCGGCCGTGCGCGGAGAACCAGTCGAGCAGTACGTCAGCGTCCACAGCCACGCCGGGGAGGCTACTTCGCGTGCTTCGGCAGCTCGCGAGCGACCTCACCCGGCGACGGCATGGCGGCGATCTCCTCGGCGAGCGCACGGGCCGCGTCGCGGCAGAAGCAGGCCTTCCTGGCCTGTTCGGCGACGGCGTCCGCGCTCAGCTCGCCGGGCAGGAGCCGCACCGCGGCCCCCGCGGTGAGCAGGGCCTCGGCGTTGGCGAACTGGTCGGCGCCCTGCGGCAGGACGAGCTGCGGGACGCCCGCGGCCAGCGCGCCCAGCGTGGTGCCGCTGCCGCCGTGGTGCACGACCAGGTCCGCGTGCGCGATCGCTGCCGCCTGCGGGACCCAGGCCTGAGTGGTCACGTGGGCCGGCTGCGGCCCGATGGGCACCCCGCCGGTGGCCACCACGACGTGTGTGCCGAGCGTGGCCAGGCCCTCGATCGCCGTCTCGAGCACCTCCGGGGTGCCGAAGGCGGTGCCGAGCGTCAGGTAGATCAGCGGCCCCCGGAAGGCGCCCGGCTCGGCGAACGGGACGGGCCGCAGCGCGATCCGCTCGGCGGTCGCGAGGAAGTCCGCGTCCTGCAGGGACGGCGGGCAGATGTCGAGGTGCACCCCGCCGGCGGGCCGCTCGAACCCGATGCCGTCGGGGATCATCCGGCCGAACCCGTGCCAGAGCGCCGGGATCCCGGCGCGCTTCGCCGCGACGCCCACCTCCGGGACGCCCCAGCCGTGCACGACGAGGTCCGGCCGCAGCCGCTTCAGGCCGGGCTCGATGTCCTCGGCGTAGATCTCGTAGAACGAGTCCGCGGGCCGGAACGGGTTCAGCCCCCGCAGCGACTCGTGGACGTGCTCACCGGCGGCGAAGTGCACCTCGTGCCCGATGTCCCGCGCCGCGACCGCGAGCGGGACCATCGGGTACGTGTGCCCGGCCGACGCCAGCCCGGCGAACAGCACGCGCATGTCGTCCCCATTCGGATGTCGTGAACATCTGAATGGCGACGATAGCCTACTTGACCTCGGTGAGCTTCCCGGTCTTCACGTCGTAGACGAACCCGCGCACGTTCTCGGTGTGCGGCAGGTAGGCGCTGCGCCGCACGCGTTCCACCGACGTCCGGACGCTGTTCTCGACGCTGCGGAACGCCTCGACCGACCACGTCGGCCGGAGGCCGGTGTCGTGCTCCAGCTCGTCCTTGAAATCGTCCTCGGTCACCATCGACAGGCCGCACTCGGTGTGCTGGACGATCAGCACCTCGCGGGTACCCAGCTTGCGCTGGGAGAGGGCGAGCGAGCGGATCATGTCGTCGGTGACGACGCCACCGGCGTTGCGGAGGACGTGCGACTCACCCTGCAGGAGACCGAACAGCTCGAACACCCGGATCCGGGCGTCCATGCAGGTCAGGACGGCCACCTGGAGCGACGGCTTCGGGGACGACCGGTCGCCGGGCGTCACCTCGCCGAGTTCCTGGTTGCGCTTGAGCAGTACGTCGATCGAGGTCATCGGTCACCTTCCGGCCAGTGGCCCCGCGGCGCGGGCGTACCGCTCCATTTGACCGGGTGACCACCCCGATGGGCAATGCACTAAGTGCTATGTCACGGGGCCTAGACGAGTAATGCGTAAGTCTGGGTGGTGACCGGAGACGGGCGAAGGGTGTTCAAGATCCGTTTGTGACGACAGACCTGAACACCCTTCTCACCGCACTCTACGTCAAGATCGACGACCACCTCACCGGCAGGCGGCGGCTGG